>NZ_JBEXHW010000003.1:143742-218207 GCF_040608235.1 Streptomyces sp. NPDC005202
CGGCCCACTGGTCCATGCGGCGGTGGTCCAGCCCGGCCCGTACCAGCTTGGCGCCGCCGAGGACGGCACCGACGGTGGCCGTTCCGGCCCAGATGCTGCGTGACTTGCGCGGTCCGCGGTCGTCGTCAGCCCGTCTTGCGCCCCCACCGCGTGTCCACCCGTGCCCACTCCTCGGCCCACTGGTCCATGCGGCGGTGGTCCAGCCCGGCCCGTACCAGCTTGGCGCCGCCGAGGACGGCACCGACGGTGGCCGTTCCGGCCCAGATGCCGCCCAGGGCCGACTGGAACGCGGCGTCCGCCCGCGAGGCGGGCTGGGATGTCAGCTTCCCGTGCCCGTCCGTCCACACCGTGACGCGGCTGTCCGGCGTCGCGGCGGCCGGGACACGGGCCCGGCCCGTGTGTGTCGAGCCGTCCGGATCGGTCCAGCGCACCGTGCCCCACACCAGGGCGCTGCTCGTCGGCCGGGCGGTCCCGTGGGTCGGCTCCTGGGTGAGCACGGCGGACACCTGCCGGCTCTGGGCACGCACCCGGTCGGCGCTCTGCTGCATCGCGCCCGCCGTCAGCAGTCCCGCCAGCAGACCGCCCAGCACGGCGAGGACCGAGGCGACGAGCAGGACCCACGCCTCGACGACATCACTGGTCCGCCGCAGCGGATTGCGCCGCCACCGCCACAGCCACACTCCCGCACGACGTGTCACCCTCGACACCCCCTCGTGAGCACCGACGGTCCTTACTGCCAGTGTGCTCCCCGAAGCGATCAAAGGCTCCTGCCCGTGCAGGGGACGGACTGCCGATCCTGCCGACGGATGCGTGGCGCAGCGGCCGGAGGGCCCGCCCGACCTCGGACGAACCCAGGGACCGCGTGCCTTTCCTGTTACTTGGGCCCCTCGTATTACTTGGGCCCCTCGTCGGGCGACGGGACCCGGCCGGGTTCCTGCTCCGTCGGCGTCGCCGACAGGTACGGGCTGATCACCAGGCGGTACACGAGCGCACCGATCACGCCGCCGATCAGCGGTCCGACGATGGGCACCCAGAAGTAGAAATTGCCGTACTGGTCGCGCCAGGCGGTGCCGTACCCCGTGATGAAGCTCGCGAGACGGGGGCCGAAGTCGCGGGCCGGGTTGATGGCGTAGCCGGCGTCCGCGCCCCAGGCCATGCCGATCGCCACGACCACGAAGCCGATGATCAGCGGGGCGAGGTTGGCGCCGGGCGGGGTGTTGAGCAGGTCGGTGATGGCGAAGATCAGCAGTACCAGGATGGCGGTGCCGATGATCTGGTCGCGCAGCGCGCCCCACTCGCTGACCGGGAGGGCGCCGTTGCCGGGAAGGGTGGAGAAGACAATCTGGGTCTTGAAGGTGTGGCCGGGGTCGGTCTTGGCGAGGACCTCGGTGTAGTTCCAGCGCACCAGCAGGGCGGCCACGAACGCGCCGAGGGTCTGTGCCAGTGCGTAGGGCAGGACCTTCCGCCAGGAGAAGCCCTTGAAGCAGGCCAGCGCCACGGTCACCGCGGGATTGAGATGGGCGCCGCTGAGGCGGGCGGCGACATACACGCCGAAGGTGACGCCGAAACCCCAGGCCCAGGCGATGCTGTCGTGATTTCCGATGCCCGCGGCCACCACCTGTGCGACCACGCCGGCGCCGAAGAGGAGGAGGACCATGGTGCCCAGGAACTCGCCGGCCAGCTCGCCGATCAGTCCCCGTCTGGTCGTCTCGTTCGCCATGGGGCACCGCCTTCCACTCGTGACGAGGATGGGCGTTCTTGGTGGCGAGCGTATGGATTTGATGCTGGACGTCCAGAGGGTAAACGTCAACCGGAGCGAGGTCTCCCACCTTTCGGGCTCCTCGCATCGAGCAGGCAAAGCGGCAGGTCAGCGGCGCTACGGCAGCTCGGTGCGGTGCTTTTCGGGTGGTCGCGACAGGCAGCTTCTCCGCGCTCGCCGGCCGCAGTCCGTCCGGCCGGCGAAGCAGCGCCGGGCCGGATCGGACGACGGCACCTGGCGCGCCTCCCGGAAGCCGGCGTCGCGGGCCGGCGCCGCCATCCCGGGCGGGGCGAAGAAGCTCAGGCAAGACGTCCCGACCGCCCGCGCGCCTCGCTCCGTCGCCCGCTGCAGCGGACGCTCCTCCGGCTCGACGAGGTCCGGCTCGACGAGGTCCAGCTCGACGAGGTCCAGAGCGAACATGAACGTGGTGGCCAGGATGGAGACCGGCGCCAGGGCCGGCCTGGCGCAGCCCGGGGTGCGCGGTCGGCGCACGGCTGCGCCCGGCTACGGATCGGTTAAGGCTTGCTCACGTCTCGGTTGCCGTACGGTGAGCGCGCCATGATGGGACCATGACGTTGGCCGCGCGCGCTCTCACCCATCTGGCCACCTGGCCCGACCTGACGGGGGCGGTGCCGAGCTGCGGCACTGGGCAGGCGCTCCGTTCGGCCCACGGCGAGATCGCCCACTTCCACTCCGGCCGGGATGTCGACCTCCACCTCACCGACCGGGCCATCCGGCGCCCGGCGGGCGACCTCAGACGCTTCGCCGCCGTCCGCCTCGTGCCGGGCTCGCAGTGGGTGACGCTCCGCCTCGACGCCGACACGGACATCGATCTCCTCATGACCCTGGTGAGCGTCGCGCTCAAGGCTCATCAGGGCGGACCGGGCACCGGCACCGGCCGGGCACCCTCCTCCGGGTGCAACGACGGCCGCGGTGTGGGCTTTCTGCGCACCTGACGCGCTCCAACAGGCGCCGTCAGACGGTGACCACCCGGATGCCCGCCTCCTCGAACCGCCGCACCGTGTCCTGCCCCGCCGCCGTGTCCGTGACCAGGGTGTCCACCGACTCGGCCGCGCAGATGCGGGCGAAGGCGCGGCGGCCCAGCTTGCTGGAGTCGGCGGCGACGACGACCCGTTCTGCGCGCTCGCACAGCAGCCGGTTGATGGCGGCCTCCGCCTCGTCGTGGGCCGCGGCCCCGTGCGTGACGTCGAAGGCGACCACCCCGAGCACCGCCACGTCGATCGTGATCTGACTCAGCACCCCGTCCGCGAGCGGCCCGATGAGCTCGTACGACTGCGGGCGCGCGACCCCGCCGGTCACCACGATCTTGAACTGGGGCCGTACGGCGAGCTCGTTGGCGATGTTGAGCGCGTTCGTCACCACGGTCAGGGCCGGTGAGCCGGAGGCGAGGTCGCTGCGCACGGCCAGGGCCCGGGCCACCTCCGTGGTGGTCGTGCCGCCCGTCAGGCCCACCGCCTCGCCGGGTGCGACGAGGTCCGCCACCGCCCTGGCGATCCGCTGCTTCTCGGAGGCGCGGCGGGCCGTCTTGTAGCGCAGGGGCAGTTCGTACGACACGCCGTGCACGACCGCGCCGCCCCTGGTGCGCACCAGCATCTGCTGCTCGGCGAGCTGGTCGAAGTCGCGCCGGATCGTCGCGGCCGACACCTGCAGCTCGGCCGCCGCTTCCTCGACCTCCAGTCGGCCGCGCTCGACGAGCAGTTCCAGCAGCGCCTTCCACCGGGCGTCGCGCGACATCCGCAGCCTCCGTTCCTCGATCTGCCGCGACCCTAACGCACTCGGCACGGGGCGAAATGCTTGATTGTGCTTGAAACTCGGAGCTATCTTGCAAGAACAATCACAAGGGAGGGCACGGCATGACACATGTCGAGGACGAGCTGACCAGCCAGCCCGAGTGCTGGGCCCGCGCCGCGGCCGAGGCCGCCCGGCACGGCCGGGCGCTGCCCGAGCCGGGGGAGAGGATCGCGATCGTCGGCTGCGGCACCTCGTACTTCATGGCACAGGCGGCGGCCGCGCTGCGCGAGGGCGCGGGACAGGGCGAGACCGACGCCTTCGCCGCCTCCGAGTTCCCGTACGGCCGCTCGTACGACCGGGTCCTCGCCCTCACCCGCTCCGGCACCACCACCGAAGTGCTCGACCTGCTCGGGCAGGTGAAGGGGCGGACGCGCACGACCGCGCTCACCGCGGACCCGGACACACCCGTCATGGGAGCCGCCGACGACGTCGTCGTACTCGACTTCGCGGACGAACGCTCCGTCGTGCAGACGCGGTTCGCGACCACCGCGCTCACCCTGCTGCGCGCCCACCTCGGCCTGCACACCGACGCCGTCGTCGCCGACGCCCGCGCCGCGCTGTCCGCTCCCCTGCCCGAAGGGCTCGTCGACTGCACGCAGTTCACCTTCCTCGGGCGCGGCTGGACCGTCGGGCTCGCCAACGAGGCCGCGCTGAAGATGCGCGAGGCCTCGCTGTCCTGGACCGAGGCCTACCCGGCGATGGAGTACCGGCACGGCCCCATCAGCATCACCACCCGCTCCACGGCGACCTGGATGCTCGGCCGGGCGCCGGAGGGGCTCGCCGAACAGGTACGCGCCACGGGCGGGCTGTGGATCGAGGGCGAGCTCGACCCGCTCGCCGAACTCGTCCGCGCCCAGCGGCTCGCGGTCGCCGTCGCCGCGGCCCGCGGCCTCGACCCCGACCGGCCGCGCCACCTCACCCGCTCGGTGATCCTCGCCCCCTGACGCCCCCTGACGCCCCCTGACGCCCCCGATTCGCCCCTGACGCCCGGAAAGGACAGGCCGTGCCGCTTGCAGCCACCGGCGAGCTGGTCACCCGCGCCGCCGCCACGCGCTCCGCCGTCGCCGCCTTCAACATCATCACGCTGGAGCACATCGAGGCCGTCATCGCCGGCGCCGAGTCGGCCGGCGCACCCGTCGTCCTCCAGGTCAGCGAGAACGCGGTCAAGTTCCGCTACGGACAACTGCTGCCGCTCGCCCACGCGGCCGCCGCCGCGGCCGAACGCGCCACCGTACCCGTCGCGTTGCACCTCGACCATGTGCAGAGCGACGACCTGCTGCGCCAGGCGCCCGGCGCCGGCTTCAGCTCCGTGATGTACGACGCCTCCCACCTGCCGTACGCGGAGAACCTCGCCGCGACCAGGGCCGCCGCCGACTGGGCGCACGCTCAAGGGCTCTGGATCGAGGCCGAGTTGGGCGAGGTCGGCGGCAAGAACGGCGCGCCTCCGCTCGACGCCCACGCACCCGGCGCCCGCACCGACCCCGCCGAGGCGCAGGCGTTCGTCGCGAACTCCGGTGTGGACGCCCTCGCCGTCGCCATCGGCAACACGCACGCCATGACCGCGCGCACCGCAGCCCTCGACCACGACCTCCTCAAACGGCTCGCCGGCGCGCTGGACGTCCCGCTCGTCCTGCACGGCTCCTCCGGCGTGCCCGACGCCGAACTGACCGCGGCCGTCTCCGGCGGCATCACCAAGGTCAACGTCGGCACGGCCCTCAACATCGCCATGACCTGCGCGATCCGCGACTTCCTCGCCACCCACCCCGAGGCGGTCGACTCACGCAAGTACCTCAGCGTGGGGCGGGAGGCGATGGTGGGAGAGGTGGAGCGGCTCATGGGGGTGCTCGCGCGACCATCTCGCGCGGCTACCTCTTGACCGCCCTCAGCACCACGAACTTCGGGTCGCCGGCGACCAGGTGGCTGTTGCCGAACAGCCGGCGCAGCTTGATGTGGTAGCCCAGGTGCCGGTTGCCGATCACCCACAGCTCGCCGCCCGGGCGCAGCGCACGCCGCGCCCCGGTGAACATGCGCCACGCCGTCGCGTCCGTCGTCGCCTGGTGCGAGTGGAACGGCGGGTTGTTGAGCACCAGGTCCACGCTGCCGGCCGGCACTCCGGCCAGCCCGTCGCCGACCCGGAACTCGGCGTGCCCCGGCACACCGTTCGCCGTGTACGTCGCCTCCGCCGAGGCCACGGCCTGGAACGACTCGTCCACGAACAGCACCTCGGCCTCGGGGTTCGCCAGCCCCATGGCCGTACCCACGACGCCGTTGCCGCAGCCCAGGTCCACGACCCGACGAGCGCCGCGGCCGGCCGGCAGGTGCCGCAGGAAGAAGCGGGTGCCGATGTCGAGCCGGTCGGCGCAGAAGACGCCCGCGTGATTGACGACGGTCCGGCCGGAGACGGCGCCGATGCCGTCGGGCAGCGCGTAGCTGTACGGCCACCGGTTGGCGGGCCGCTCCAGAGACGGGTCCGGGGTGCAGAAGATCAGCCGGGCCTTCTTCCGGGCGAGCGAGGTCCGGGTCGGGCCGAGGATGCGCTCGAACAGCTGCAGCGTCGAGGTGTGGATCTCCTTGACCATGCCGGTGCCGACGACGACCGTGCCCTCGTGGACCGCGGGGGCGAGGCGCAGCAGCTGGTCCTCCAGCAGGGCGAGGCTCTTCGGCACCCGGACGAGGAGGACGTCGATGCGGTCGGGCGGCGGGTCCTGGGTGGTCAGGAGGTGTACCGTGCCGGTCTCGACGCTGTTGCGGTCGAGGTTGGCGCGGGTCGCCTCCTGCGCGAGGAACGAGTCGGTGATCTGCACCGGCCGCTGCGCCGCCAGCGCCGTGACCAGCGCGCCCCAGCGGTCCCCGACGACCACGACCGTCCCCGACAGCCCTGCTCCCTGCTCCTCCTCCCGCTCCGCGAGATGCTGGAGGAGGTACTCGTCGGAGGCGTCCCAGGCCCGCAGCCGGTCGCGCGGGTCGTCGGGGAACCGGGCCAGCTCGAGCTCGCCCCAGGGAGTCGTCATACGGTCGTTCATCGTGCGACAAGGCTAGCGGAGCCGCAGCTCAGGGCAGGTCGGGCGATGGGCGGGCTCGCTTCGCCGGGGGTGCCCGTCCCCGATGCGCGAGGATGGACGGCATGGACGCCGAGCTGTTCCCCCGGGACCGTACGGAGGTGGCTGCGGGTGCCGTGCACGTGCCGGACTGGCTGGACACGGAGCGGCAGCGTGAGCTGCTCGCGGCCTGCCGCGAGTGGGCCCGCCCGCCGGCCGGCCTGCGCACGGTGCGCACGCCTGGCGGCGGGACGATGACCGCCCGGCAGGTGTGCCTGGGCTGGCACTGGGCTCCCGTACGGAACTGCCCCACCTGTGGGCGAGCCGTACGGGACAATCCGCAGTGCCCTGGCCGGCACTGGTACCCGTACGCCTACGCCCGCACCGTCGTCGACGGCGACGGCGCCCCGGTGAAGCCGTTCCCGGCCTGGCTGGGCGAGCTGGGCCGCCGCGCGGTGACGGACGCGCTCGGTCCGCAGGCTGCCGGGTCGGCGGCGTACGACATCGCGCTGATCAACTTCTACGACCCCGACGCCCGCATGGGCATGCACCGCGACAGCGACGAGAAGTCCGACGGGCCCGTGGTGTCGCTCAGCCTCGGCGACACGTGCGTGTTCCGCTTCGGCAACACCGAGACCCGGAACCGGCCCTACACCGACGTCGAGCTGCGCAGCGGCGACCTGTTCGTGTTCGGCGGCCCGACCCGGCTCGCGTACCACGGCGTGCCGCGCGTCCACCCGGGCACCGCGCCGCCCGAGTTGGGGCTGACCGGGCGGCTGAACATCACCCTCCGGGTGAGCGGCTTCTAGTCGGCGGCGCTGGTCGCCGGACCTGTGGATCATGGGAGACTCGCCCTCATGAGCGGCAAGGCGGACCCCCGGACGGCGGGGGAAGGGACGACCTCGAGGACGCGGCTGGACCGGGGGCGCGGCGCGCTCGGGCCCGCGTTGGAGCTCGTGCACACCGGACGCGCGCCCACCCGGGCCGTGCTCACCGCCGAACTGGGAGTGACCCGGGCGACGGCCGGCGCGGTGGCCGCCGAACTGGAGGCGCTGGGCCTGATCCGGGTGGACGCCCGGCCGGGCGCCGCGGCCGGTTCCCAGGGGCGGCCCTCGCACCGGCTCGCGATCGCCGAGGACGGTCCCGTCGCCCTCGCCGCACAGGTGCACGCCGACGGGTTCCGCGCCGCCCTGGTGGGCCTCGGCGGCCGGATCGTGGCGACCGCGCCCGGCTGCGAGACCGTCGACGCCGACCCGGCCAAGGTGCTCGGCTCCGTCGTCGAGGCCGGCGCCGACCTGCTGCGCACGACCGGGCGGCGCTGCGTGGGCGCCGGGCTGGCCGTGCCGTCCGCGGTCGCCGAGCCGGAGGGCCTGGCCCTGAACCCGCTCCACCTGGCCTGGCCCGCGGGAGCGCCCGTCCGCCGGATCTTCGCGGAGTGCGTGCGCGCCGCCGGAATCAGCGGACCGGCGTTCGCGGCCAACGACGTCAACCTCGCGGCGCTCGCCGAGCACCGGCACGGCGCGGGCCGCGGCGCCCGTGACCTGCTGTGCGTGGCCACCGGGCACAGGGGCGTGGGCGGCGCACTGGTGCTGGACGGGCGGCTGCACACGGGCAGTTCGGGCCTGGCGCTCGAGGTCGGCCACCTCACGGTCAACCCCGAGGGCCGCCCCTGCCACTGCGGCAGCCGCGGCTGCCTCGACGTCGAGGCCGACCCGCTGGCCTTTCTCACCGCCGCGGGCCGCGATCCGGGCCCCGAGGTGTCGCTGCTGCAGCAGGCCAACGACCTCGTCCGCAACCACTACGACGACCCGGCCGTCCGCACGGCCGTCGAGGCCCTCATCGACCGCCTGGGCCTGGGCCTGGCCGGCCTGGTGAACATCCTCAACCCGGACCGGATCATCCTCGGCGGACTGCACCGCACCCTGCTCGACGCCGACCCGGACCGACTGCGCGCGGTCGTCGCCGACCGCAGCCTGTGGGGCCAGAGCGGCGGCGTCCCCATCCTGCCCTGCACACTCGATCACAACAGCCTGGTCGGCGCGGCCGAGTTGGCCTGGCAGCCAGTACTGGACGACCCACTGGCCGCGCTGACGTGAGCGCCGGTCCGCCGGTGTCCGCAGCCCTGCCCCGGCCGCCGGCCGTAGAGCTTCTGGAGGCCGACCGGCTCCGTCTGACCGAGACGGCCCTACCGCCGTTGCCGTTTGCGGAGCGGCTGGCCAGGGACCGGGTGTGGGACGCGGCGGTCCGGGCCGACCCCGCACTCTTCGACGGGCCGGTGGTGGTCTGTGCGGAGCTGGAGCGGGAGGGGCCGCGGTGCATCGCCGTCTCCTGGGCGAGGACGACCTACCGGCACTTCGCCCTGCGCCGGGTTCCCGGCGCCACCGCATGGCTGCCGTCGCTGTTCGTCGCGGTGGTGCAGCCGACGGACGACGGACGCCTGTTGGTGGGGCGGATGTCGGCGGCGACCGCCGCCCCCGGCCGCTGGCAGCTGCCCGGCGGATCCGTCGAACCGCCGGACGACCACGGGCCGCTCGACCTGCCGGCGCTGCGCCGGAACGCCGTGCGCGAGCTCGTGGAGGAGACCGGTGTCGACACCCCGCCGGACGAGCTGGGCCTGTGGCTTCTCACCCGCGGGGAGAACGGCAACATCGGTGTCCTCTTCCGCGCTCCGCGCCGGCCGGCGGACCTGCTGTACGCCCGCTACGCGGATCTCGTGTCCGCGGAGACGGCACGGGGCCGTACGCCCGAACTGGACCGGATCGCCCTGGTAGGCAGCCCGGAGGGGATGTCGGGCCTGGGCCCGACACACGTGGACTACCTGCGGCCGGTCGTCCGCCGCTGGGCGGGGGCGGAGCTCACGCCATGGGCCTGAGCAGTGAGGCTCCACAGTGGGACTTGGCTGGGGCGACCGCATTCCGGCCGTCGGTGGACGTCTCCGTGGCCCGGCGGACCGCCGGGTGCGATGCGGGTGCGTCGGGGCAGAGGAGGTACTGCGCCAGCCCTTCGCCCAGCGACCAGTCTGCCGACTCGTTCTCGGTGACGGTGACGAACACGTTGCGCGGCTCGGTCCCCGCGTACGCGTGGGCGAGCTCGGCGATCCGCCGGTACAGCGCCTGCTTCTGGGCGGGCGTACGCCCGGAGCGCATGGTGATCGCCACGTACACGATGCCCTCGTCGCGGTGCACCCCGAGGTAGTCGTCGTGGCGCAGGGTGCTGCGGGTGCCGTCGTGGCCGGTCAGGACCTGGAAGCGGTCGTCGGGCGGGATGCCGAGCGTCTCGACCAGGGCGTCGTGCACGGCACGGCCGAGCGCGTCGAGGCGGTCGCTGCCGGTCCCCAGCGCGTCGATTCGGACGAAGGGCATGGGCGTTGTGTGTCCTTTCACGCGGTTGCGGGGCGGCGGGGCCTCGGCACCGGTTCGCCGCCTCAGTTGGGCCAGATGTGCTCCTGGGACAGATGTGCTGCGATCGGGCGACGCGCGGAGGTCGGCGCTCAGCGCCAGTCGACGGCGTAGGCCTGTCCGGGGTTGGCCGTCAGGATGCGCGCCACCAGGTCCGTACCCAGTTCGGCCTCCAGCCGCGGCCGCACCCGGCGCAGCAGATACGGCATCCCGGGCCCGCCGTCGACCGACCGCGCCCCGGCGACCACGGTGTCGCCGCCGAGCAGCAGCCGGTGGCCGAACCCGGCCTCGGCCAGGGCCCGTACGGCGTCTGGCATGCGCCAGTCGGTGGCGTGGTGGGCCCGCGACGGACCGTCGAACGCCAGGTAGCAGCCGGCCTCCGCCGCCTGGCGCTGCACCACGAGGTCGGGGGAGCGGTTGAGGTGTCCGAGGATCACCCGATACGGCGGCACCCCCAACTCGCCGCACAGCAGGTCGAGTACGTCGAGGGCGCCCGTGCCCATCTCCAGGTGGACGGCGACGGGCGCGCCGGTCGCGCGGTGGGCCTCGGCCGCGGCGGTCATCGTCCAGCGGGCGTGCGCGTCGAGGGCGTGGAAGCCGCCCGCCACCTTGACGAGCCCGGCGCGGACGCCCGAGGTACCGATGCCCTGCGTCAGTTCGGAGACGAAGACGTCGGCGAGCCTGCCGCGCAGCTCCTCGAGCAACTCCGGGGCGTAGTGGGCGGCTTGGTGCAGCCCCGTCGCGCACACCACGTGCACCCCGGCGGCCCGGGACACCAGCGGCAGGTCGGCGGCCCGCCGCCCCAGTCCGTACGGCGTCCACTGCACCACGCTCGTCCCGCCCGCCGCACGGAACGCGGCCAGTTCGGCCCGTGCGGCGGACGCGTCGTCGAGCTCCTGGCCGGGCAGTTGCCGGCTCCGGAAGAACAGGTGGTCGTGGGCGTCGGTCACGCCCAGCTCCTCGGGTCGGATGTCGCCGAGGACCGTCCGGACCGTGCTCACCACTGCCGCCCTCGCGGCAGCGCCTTCCGCCCGGGTGCGGACATGAGCAGGACCTGGAACACCTCGCCCTCGGACTTCGGCGTGTCGTGGTCCCAGAGCGAGAAGTGCACGAGCTCCCAGCGGCGGGTGTCCACGGCGGCCGCCGCGAGCACCGCCCCGTCCTGAGCGGCCAGCCGCGCGGTCTCGCGCACCGCGTCCTCGGCGACTTCGGACAACTCCACCCCGTCCGGGACGGTTTGCCGACGCCGTACGGCGGCGGGGGAGTCCGCGGCGACGCCCTCCTCGTACGCCAGGCCGGTCCACTGCCGCACCTCGGGCCGCCCGAAGTCGTCGACGAGTCCCTGGAAGGCGCCTCCCCAGAGGAAGGAGTTCATGCCCTCCACGGTGTTCCACAGGTAGAACGGCCCGTACTGGTTGACCGGCGAACCGTGCACGCCGCGCTCGCGCATCAGGTACGTCTTGAAGCCGAGGCCGGCCCAGTCGTCGAGCAGCTGCCCGACGCGGGCCACGCGGCCGCGGATGATGTCCATGTCGTAATCGGTGGGGAGGGTCAGCTCGTACTGCATGGCGTGCATCGTGAGGGTCCTTCCTCAGGCCGGGTAGTCGTCGTCCGCGTGCGTGTCCCACTCGGTGGTCGTGCCGTCCTTCGCGGCCTCGACGACCGCGAGTGCGTCATGAAGGTGCGCGGTGCGGCGCCGTGCCAGTGCCACTCGTCCGGTTCGGTCCACACCGTGTCGCCCGCGCGGATCGCTTCCACCTCACCGCCCTTGCGCTGCACCAGCCCCTCGCCCTGAAGGACGTGCAGGACCTGGCCGTGCGGGTGCCGGTGCCGGGCGGTGTGGGCGCCGGGTGCGAAGTGGACGTTGACCATCCGCAGCCGGGAGGGGGACGCAGGCGCTGCGATCTCGTCCAGCCACACCGTGCCGGTGAAGTTCTCCGCGCCGGGCCCTGCTGGGTGCCGGGGCGCTGCCTGGTGAGGTGCACGTACGCCAACTCCTTCAGTTCTGCGGGGCGAGCAGCGACAGCAGCCCCCTGACGCCGGCGTCGAAGGCGGCGGGGGAGCCCGAGGCCCGGGCAAGGACGTAGCCGCCCTGCACGGTCGCGAGGATCGTCGCCGCGATCTCCTCGCCGTCCAGCGAGGGTGCGAACTGGCCCTGCTCCTTGCCCTCCTCGACGATTCCGGCGAGCAGCTCGCGGATCCGGTCGAGCGTCTCGTCGACCGGCGCGCGCAGCTCGTCGCTGGCGACGACGTCCGGGTCCATCGTCAGCCGGCCGACCGGGCAGCCGCGCAGCACGTCGCGCTCGCGCCGCAGATACGCCTCGATGCGCTCGTAGGGTGTGCCCGGGCCGCCCAGTACTCCCTCGGCGGTAGCCCGCAGCTCCTCGGCGGTCCGCCGGATCGCCGCCAGCGCCAGGTCCGGCTTGCCCTTGAAGTGGTGGTACATGCTGCCCTGTCCGGCGCCCGCCCGCTCCAGGATCGCCCTGGGGCTGGTGCCCACGTAGCCGCGCTCCCACAGCAGTTCGCGGGTGGACTCGATCAATCGCTCCGGGGTGCTCATGCCGTCACTGTACATACTAGTAGGTACAGAAGTCGAGGCCCCGAGGAGCAGCCGCACCCCGCCCTCGTACTCCCCGGGAGGTACGCGCACTGCCGCTGGCCGTACGACGACCCGGACCCCTCCCCGGCGCCACTCTCGAGGCACCACCGGAGAACCTCTCCGAAGCCCTCTAGGGAGATGAACCAAGATGCAGACCCTGGCGAACTGGGACGGCGGCCCCGGGCCGTGGATCCTCTTCTTCCCGCTGATCTGGGCGGCGGTGGTCGTCGGCGCCGTCACCGTCCTGCGCCGCACCGCCTGGCGCGGCCGCGGAGGACCCTGGCGCGGCAGGGACGGGGGACCCTGGAGCGGTATGGACGGGCGTCCGGCAGGCGACTCGCCCCTCGCCGTCCTCGGCCGCCGCTTCGCCTCCGGCGAGATCGACGAGGACGAGTACTGGCGCCGGCTGTCCGTGCTGGAGGAGCAGTTCGGCCGCACGGGCAAGGGCGGTGCCGTATGAGCTCCCGCCCGTCGCCCACCACCACCCCGAACGAGGCGCTTCGCGCCGCCCCTTCGATGACCGCCACCCGCACGGCCGCCCGGGTCGTCGACGCCGTGAAGGTCTACGGCGGCGGCGACACCGCCGTCAGGGCCCTGGACGGGGTGAGCGTCGGCTTTCCGGCCGGCCGCTTCACCGCGATCATGGGGCCCTCGGGCTCCGGCAAGTCCACCCTGATGCACTGCGCGGCCGGACTCGACACGCTCACCTCGGGTGCCGCTTACATCGGCGACACCGAGCTGAGCAGCCTAGACGACCGCCGACTGACCCTGCTGCGCCGCGACCGGGTCGGCTTCGTCACAACACCTTCGCGATCGTCGTGGCGCAGCGCACCCGCGAGAACGCCCTGCTGCGCGCCCTCGGCGCCTCCCGCCGCCAGGTGACCGTGTCGACCCTGGTCGAGGCGAGCGCCGTCGCCGTGACCGCGTCCGCCGCAGGGCTCGCGGGCGGCATCGGGATCGCCGCCGGGCTGCAGGCGCTGTTCCCGGCCATCGGATTCCCGTTCCCCGACGGCAGTCTGGTCATCACGACCCTGTCGATGGCGCTGCCGCCGGCGGTCGGCGTCGTCGTCTGCCTGGGCTCCGCCCTGATGCCCGCCGTTCGGGCCGGCCGCACCGCACCGCTGGCCGCGCTGCGCGAGACGGCCGTCGACTCCTCGGGCGCCTCCCGCCTGCGCGCGGTCGCCGGCACCGGCCTCGCCGCGGCGGCCGTAGCGGTGACGCTCACGGGCGTCCTGGTCTCCCCGTCGGTGTGGCTGGCCGGACTCGGCGCCGTGCTGGCCCTGGTCACCTTCGTGGTCCTCGGCCCGGTCGCCTCCTCCATGGCCGTACGGATCCTCGGCAGCCCCCTCGACCGGCTCCGCGGCGTCACCGGCGCCCTCGCCCGGCGCAACGCGCTGCGCAGCCCGAAGCGCACCGCCGCGACCGCGAGCGCGCTGATGATCGGCGTCGCCGTCGTGTCCCTGTTCACGGTCTTCGGCGCCTCGCTCAAGGCCACCATGGACCAGACGGTGTCCCGTTCCTTCGCGGGCGACCTCGCCGTCAGCACGCCGTCCTTCGGCGCGGGCGGCAGCGGGCTGAGCCCAAGGCTCGCCGGAGCCCTGCAGAAGCTGCCCGAGGTGGACACCGCCGTGGGACTCGGCCGGGGCGTCGCCGAAGTCGACGGCAGGGGACGGGCCCTGACCGTCACCGACCCGAAGGCGCTCGCCCGCACCTTCGACCTCGGAACGGTGCAGGGCTCCCTGCGCGCCCTCGGCACCGACGGCATCGCCGTCACCAGGGCGGAGGCCGACAAGCAGGGCCTCACCACGGGTGACAGGACGCAGCTGACCTTCATCGACGGCAAGAAGGAGACGTTCACGGTCCGCGCGGTCTACGGCCGGTCCGAACTCGTCGGCGACTACGTCATCACCCGCGCCGCCTGGGTCCCGCACCGCACCCAGGACTCCGACACGCTCGTCGCCGTCTCCTTCAAGGACGGTGTGAACACGGACGTGGGCAGGGCCGCGGTGCAGAAGGTCGCCGCCCGGTACGGCAATCCGCAGGTGCAGACCCGCCACGAGTACGCGCAGTCCTCGGCCGGCGGCATCGACATGATGCTCACGCTCGTCTACGCGCTGCTCGCCCTCGCCGTCCTCATCGCGCTGCTCGGCATCGCCAACACCCTCACGCTGGCCATCCACGAACGCACCCGCGAGCTGGGCCTGCTCAGGGCCGTCGGCCAGACCCGGCCCCAGCTGCGGGCCATGGTCCGCTGGGAGTCGGTCCTGGTCGCCGCCTTCGGCACGGTCGGCGGGCTCGCCCTCGGCGCCTTCCTCGGCTGGGTGCTGGTGAAGGCCTCCGACGGCGCGAGCGACACCGCGTTCGCCTTTGCGATGCCGCCTGCGCAGCTCGTGGTGGTGGCGCTGGTGGGCATCGCGGCCGGAGCCCTCGCGGGCCTGCGCCCGGCCCGGCGCGCGGCCCGCCTGGACGTGTTGCGGGCCATTGCCACCGAGTGACCCCGCGGGCATTGCCACCGAGTGACCCCGCGGGCCATCGCCACTGAGTGACCCACGCGGGTCCGGTCACCGCCCGGTCAGCCGGCAACGGCGGACCGGGCGGGAGCGTGCGCGGGCCGGGCCCCGTCGAGCGCAGGCTCGACCTCCGCGAACCGGCGCGCGGGCTTCTCCCCGGCCGTCAGGCGCGGCACCCGTGCCGGTGCCGCCACCGCGGCCGCAGGGGTCGGGAGGGTGAACCAGACGACCTTGCCCTTGTCGCCGTCCGGTCGCACGCCCCAGCTCTCACTCATCGCGGCGACCATCGCCAGCCCACGACCGCCGATGGCGAGCGGCTCCACGTCCTCCACCACGGGCAGGCGCGGATCGTGGTCGCGCACCGAGACCGTGAGCCGGTCGAGCAGGAGCTCGATCTCGACGGTGCACAACTTGTCGGGCTCGGCGTGCTGGTGGACGTTGGTCAACAGCTCCGTCACACCGAGCGCGGCCCGGTCTATCAGAGGGGCAAGATGCCAGTAGCGCAACTGCGCCGATACGATTCTGCGGACCTGGCCGATCCGCGACGGCAGGGCTTGGAGCTCCACCGTGCAGTGCCTGCTTGGGTGACTGATCACGGCTGCGACTCCCCGACGTTGAGGTCCGGAAGAACACGAAGTTTCGGATCCAGCAGGACGCCTGCGTGACACTGCCGCCTGCTGTCGTGGCCGGCGGGCTGGTTCGCAGCGTTATCGCCGGTAAACCCAGAGTGACGTGAGACCAGCGTGACGCAAGGGGTGAAGTCCCGCAACTCGCGGCCATGGACGTCTTGCGGCCGCTCAGCCGCCGCGTCCCGCCGCCCTGCGGACGGCCTCGATGAACCGGCGTGCCGCGGGTGGCCCCGGCTCGCCGGGGGCGGGGTCGTGATCGCCCAGGGTCAGCAGGTACCGCTTGCCGTTGAGGTCGGCGAGTGCTCGGTCGTCCGGAGCGAACCAGGGCTTCGACGCGCGCACCGCCTGCACCGGCGCGCTGTCGATCTCACTGCCGTAACTGGTGAGCAACTCCAGCCTGCCGTCGCTGATCCGGACCTGGCCGGCCCGGGTGAGCGAGCGCAGCCGCTTGTCGATCCGCACGCCCGTGGCCGTGAACTCCGGTTCCGCCATCCTTCCCCGCCCCCTCGTGCGCCTCGCTGGTCCTGGGGTCCTGCCTGGTCGACGAGCCGGCCCGTCGTTCGTGATCCCGTGTGCGCCCCCGTCCGGGACCCGGGGTCCTGTCGTCGGCTGGGTCCTGTCGTCGGATTCCCGCCTGCCCGGTGGCGTCCGGCCCAGTCCCGTCCGGTGTAGTCTGCCCGCCCTCGGCGCGGAGCACCAGTACGCACGGCGCGCTCGCGACCGGCGCCCGGAGTACTCGCGCGAATGCGCCCCCCACCGGTTCGCGCACCCTGCCTCGGGGCGCCGGCGTCCCCGCCCCAGGAGTGTCTTTGGGGCGCTCAAAGATGCGTTTATGCAGGTGAGAAGCGTCCTGAAGGTGTCTATCATCGAGGGGGTCCGGCCGCGCGAAGCGCCGTCGGCGCCCAGCGTAAGGAGTCCCGCCGTGAGCACCACCCAGCAGCGCCGGACCGGCGAAACCCTCGACGTCGACCGCAGCGAGGCCGGCTACCGCGACTGGCTGAAAGAGGCGGTCCGCAAGGTCCAGGCCGACGCCAACCGCTCGGCCGACACGCACCTGCTCCGTTTCCCGCTGCCCGAGCAGTGGGGCATCGACCTGTACCTGAAGGACGAGTCGACCCACCCGACCGGGAGCCTCAAGCACCGTCTGGCGCGTTCGCTGTTCCTCTACGGCCTGTGCAACGGCTGGATCCGGCCGGGCCGCCCGGTGATCGAGGCGTCCAGCGGTTCGACGGCCGTGTCCGAGGCGTACTTCGCGAAGCTGATCGGCGTGCCCTTCATCGCGGTCATGCCGCGCACGACGAGCGCCGAGAAGTGCCGCCTGATCGAATTCCACGGCGGCCAGTGCCACTTCGTGGACGACCCGCGCACGATGTACGAGGAGTCCGCACGGCTCGCGGTGGAGACCGGCGGCCACTACATGGACCAGTTCACCTACGCGGAACGGGCCACGGACTGGCGTGGCAACAACAACATCGCCGAATCCATCTTCCGCCAGCTGGAGTTGGAGCGCTTCCCGGAGCCGGCGTGGATCGTCGCCACCGCGGGCACCGGCGGCACCTCCGCGACCATCGCGCGCTACGTCCACTACATGCAGTTCGACACCCGCGTCTGCGTCGCCGACCCGGACAACTCGTGCTTCTTCGAAGGTTGGACCACCGGCGATTGGGACGTCACCTGCGACTGCGGCTCGCGCATCGAGGGCATCGGGCGGCCGCGCATGGAACCCAGCTTCGTGCCCGACGCCATCGACCGGATGATGAAGGTGCCGGACGCGGCCAGCGTGGCCGCCGTCCGCGCCCTGGAGCAGGCCATCGGCCGGAAGGCGGGCGGTTCGACCGGCACGGGGCTGTGGAGCGCCCTGAAGATCGTCGCCGGGATGGTGGCGGAGGGGCGGCGGGGCAGCGTGGTGACGCTGCTGTGCGACCCGGGCGACCGCTATCTCGACAAGTACTACTCGGACGCGTGGCTGGCCGGACAGGGCCTGGACATCGCGCCGTACACGGCGGCGATCGAGTCGTTCCTGGCGACGGGCGTGTGGCCGGACTGAGTCAGGCGGTCGCCAGTCGCCGGTCCAGGGACGTCACGGCGTCCCGGAAGGCGCGCCCGAGGCCCGCCCGGGCCAGGGTGAGCACCAGCCGGAACGGTGCCGCCCCGTCGGCGGCGAAGGTCCACTGCACCCGGGTGCCAGCGCCTGCCGGGGAGAGCCGCCACTCCTCGGCCCAGGCCCGGGCCCCCGGCGTGTTCGTCACCTCGATGCGGTAGGCGTAGACCTCGGGTTCCTTGGCCATCAGGACCGTCTCCTGGAATCGCGCACCGCCCCTGAGCCGGATCTCGCGTCCGTTGTCGGTCGGCCGCGCGAACGTCACCGCCGAGAACCACTCGGTCCAGCCGGGCACGTCCTCGGCGAGTGCGCGGAAGACGCGATCGGGGGGAGCGGAGATCTCCCGAGCGAAGACCAGGCGGACGGGCGCGGTCTCGACGAAGTCGATTCCCACCGGGCGCAGACGGCGAGCCATGGACGAAACCCCCTTGTGGCATCCCCGCAGGGCGGTTGACCGGGCATCGTCACCTTAGCTGACGGCCCCTCAGGTGTCTGCCCGGTGCTCGGACTCGCCCGCCACCACCAGCCGCAGGTGCTCCGCGATCTCCGCCCGCGGCTCGGCCGGCAGCCCCGCGTCTGTCACGAGCGTGTCCACCTGCTCCAGCGCGGCGAACGAACTCAGGCCCACCACGCCCCACTTGGTGTGGTCGGCCACCACGACGACCCGCCGCGCCGACTGCACCAGCCGCCGGTTGGTCTCGGCCTCCGCGAGGTTCGGCGTCGACAGGCCGGCCTCGACGGATATCCCGTGTACGCCGAGGAACAGCACGTCGAAGTGGAGTGCGGCGATGGCCCGGTCGGCCACCGGCCCCACCAGCGAATCGGACGGGGTGCGCACCCCGCCGGTCAGCACCACGGTCGCCGCGCCCTGCCGCTGACCGGAGGTGCGCTGCGCCGCGTGGAAGACGTCCGCCACGCGCACCGAGTTGGTGACCACCGTCAGATCCGGCACGTCCAGCAGGTGATGGGCCAGCGCGTACGTCGTCGTACCGCCCGAGAGCGCGATCGCGGTGCCCGGCGCGACCAGCTGGGCCGCCGCCCGGGCGATGTCCTCCTTGGCGGTCAGCTCCAGCCCCGACTTGGCCTCGAAGCCCGGCTCGTGCGTGCTCGCCTCCACGACCGGGACCGCGCCCCCGTGCACCTTTTCGAGGACGCCCTGGCGGGCCAGCGCGTCCAGGTCGCGGCGGACCGTCATGTCCGACACGCCGAGCTTCCGGGTCAGCTCGTTGACCCGGACACCGCCGCGGCGCCGGACCTCGTCCAGGATCAGGGCGCGCCGCTGCTCCGCGAGGAGGTTCTGATTCTCACTCACGTGTGCTCCGGTTCCTTTCGCCTCAAGCCGTCCGACTCGCCGTGCGCACCCGCTCCGACGAGGAGGTTCGTCACGTCTCCCGGTGCGCGGACGTCCCATCCTTTCACGGGTCGCCATCCGTCGCGCCATCGCCCGCCCCGACGCGCACATGTCACTCACGCCTCAATCGTGCGACGGCTGTCACCCAGATCGGGGAGATTCCGTGACGTGGGGTGTGCCGCGCGCCGTCAGCGGAGATCCTGGTGCCCGCACGGACACAGGCCGACGGCGCGTCACGGGGGAAGTGCGAACAGTGGAACGTGCGCAGCAGCGTGCCGCGAGAGGCGGGGCGGACGGCCCCGCTCCGCGGCCCGAACCGACCGGTGCCGCTCTGGAACTCCTGGTCCACGGAGTCGGCGGCACCACACCCGAGAAGATGCTGGACGATCCGCGCACCGTGCGGATCACCGGTGACGACACGGCGGCCGTCTTCCGGCGCGCCGACGACGTCGACGCGGAGGCCCGGCCCGAGGAGCACCGCGGCAGACCGGTGCCCGAGGCGTACGTCTGGTGCAACCTCACCTCCGGCAACGGCACCCGGGCGCTGTGGCTGTTGCTGCTGCCCTTCATGGTGGTCAACCTCGCCCACTGGATGCGCCCCACCGCACGCGGCCGCACCCGGACGGTCCGCCTGTACGGGCTGCTCGTGCGGCTCGCGGGCCTCACCCTGACGGTGCTGCTCGTCGCGGCCGCCTGCGAGGTCGCCCTCGATCTCGTGGCCTGGCAGTGCGCGGGCACACGCGCGTGTGCCGCACGGCACTCCTGGCTGGGCTTCCTGTCACCCGCCGGCGGCGGCTGGTGGAGCGCACCCGGCCGCCGACTCGCCGTCGCGGCCCTGGTGCCCACGGCCCTCACCGGACTGCTCTGGTACCTGTCCCACCGCACCTGGAGCGCCTACGAGTCCCAGCAGCCGATGTCCCGGACGCCCGAGCCCGAGGAGGAGACCGGCCGCACCTCCCTGGGCCGGTCCGGTTTCTGGTACGGCCGCCGCCTGGTGGCACGGCTGCGCGCCGCCCACACCGCCGCTGGACTGCTCACGGTTGCCGCGGCGGTCGCCGCGCCGACGGCGCACTTCGACCGCCGCCGCGGCGGGCCCGCGGCCCTCGGCACGCTGGGGTGGCTGCTCCAGGCGGCCCTCGTGGCCGGAGCGGTCGTCGTGGTGTGGGTGGTCTGCCGCCGGGGCCGCAGCGAGCACCGACTCGACCAGCAACTGGACCGGCACCTCGTACGACGGCTGCCGCTCGGCGCCCTCCTTCTGCTGCTGCTCGCCGCGCTGTACGCGGGCTGGTCGCGCCCCGGGTGGCATGCGGCCGGGCGGCTGCCGGGCGACGCGACCTTCGGCGGCATCGCCCTGGTGCAGGGCCTGCTGGTCATCGCCCTCGGCGTCGCCGCGCACGCGCTGCACCGCACCCTCCCCCGAGCCCTCGACTCCGCTCGAGCAGAGGGCACCCCCATCGACCCACGCGCCGCACTGCGCGGCCTGGGCGGACCCGCGGTCGCGATGCTGGCCTGCGCGCTCGGCGGTGTGATGTCAGGCGGGGTGTCCCAGCGCGTGGCCGACTGGCTGGACGGCACCGGCACGTCCATCGCCGGCCCGCCGGTCCTGCTCACCTGGCAGGCGTCCGCGATCCCGCCGCTGCTCGTGGTGCTGCTGGTGCTCTGCGGGCGACTCGCCGGGCGGACCTGGCGGCTGGCCCGCGCCGAGCGTGCCGCGGTGGAGCCGGACTACCCGGGCGAGCCGACGGACCCGGAGCGCACCCGCCGGATCGCGAGGACGCGCGCGATGGCGACGCTCACCGACGACGGTCCCCTCGTCGTCGGCGTCACCTCCGCCGCCACCCTCCTGCTGGGCGCCGCGGCGCTCGTGGGCGCCCTGGGCAGCGCCAAGACCCCGGTCCGGGCCGCCGAGGGGACGTACCCCGTCGTCCAGGGTGCGGCCGAGACCGCGCAGGCCCTCGGCTCCTGGCTGACAGGGCTCGGCTTCCTCCTCTTCGTCACCTGGGGCCGGCGCGCCTACAAGGACGCCTCCGCCCGGCGCACGATCGGCATCCTGTGGGACGTCGGCACCTTCTGGCCGCGCGCCGCCCACCCCTTCGCCCCGCCCTGCTATGCCGAACGCGCGGTGCCCGACCTCACCTGGCGGATGGCGACCTGGACCCGTGCCACGGGTGGGCGGCTCGTCCTTTCGGGGCACTCCCAGGGCAGCGTGCTCGCGGCCGCCGCGGCCTGGCAGCTCACCCCCTCGGTGCGCAAACGGGTCGCGCTGCTGACGTACGGCTCCCCACTCGAGCGCCTCTACGGCCGCTGGTTCCCCGCCCACTTCGGGCCGGCCGCCCTCGGCGCCCTGCACCACGACGTCGACTGCTGGCGCAACCTCTACCGGCTCACCGACCCCATCGGCGGCCCGGTCCGGCTGCCCGGCGACTGCGGACCCGAGGTGGACCGCGCCCCGCTCAAGGACCCGCCGGCCTACGGCCGTACCGCGCGGCATCCGCTGCCCGCCCCGATCCTCGGCCACTCCGACTACCAGGCGGACCCGGCCTTCGCCGAGGAACGACAGCGGCTCCTGTCCCGGCTGCGCCCGGAGGTGCCCACGCCGCGCCACCGGGGCGCACCACCCATGGGTCCCGACGGCGAGCCTCAGGGCAGCTCGGGCAGGTCCTCGGCGTAGAGCAGCGTCAGATCGTCCGTGCTCGGATCGTCGAGCTGGGCGACCCGGCCCGCGTGGCGCTCCACCATCGCCTCGAAGGTCTGGCGCGCGGTGCGGCCGTTGCCGAACGCGGGGCCCTTCGGGATCGCCGTGAAGTACTTCAGCAGGGCCTCCGCCGCCCCCGGCGCCAGCCGGTACTCGTGCTCCTCGGCCTGCTGCTCCACGATCCGCAGCAGCTCCTCGGGGCCGTAGTCGCTGAAGGTGATGGTCCGTGAGAAGCGGGAGGCCACACCCGGGTTGACGGAAAGGAAGCGCTCCATCTCGGCCGTGTAGCCGGCGACGATCACCACCACCGCGTCCCGGTGGTCCTCCATCAGCTTCACCAGCGTGTCGATGGCCTCCTTGCCGAAGTCACGACCCGCGTCCTGGGGCGAGAGCGCGTATGCCTCGTCGATGAACAGCACGCCGCCGCGCGCCCGCTCGAACGCCTCCTGGGTGCGGATCGCGGTCGAGCCGATGTGCTCGCCGACCAGGTCGACGCGGGACACCTCGACCAGGTGGCCCTTCTCCAGGACGCCGAGGGAGGCGAGGATCTCGCCGTACAGGCGGGCGACGGTCGTCTTGCCGGTGCCGGGCGAGCCCGTGAAGACCAGATGGCGCTTGACGGAGGCCGCCTTCAGGCCGGCCTGCCGGCGGCGCCGGCCCACCTCGATCATGTCGGTGAGGGCGCGTACCTCGCGCTTGACGCTCTCCAGGCCCACCAGCGCGTCGAGTTCGCCGAGCACGTCCTTCGCGGTCCGGGTGGGTTTCTCCGGCTCCGGGACGGTCACCAGGGGCTCCTGCTCGGTGGTGCGCTGTCCGGGGATCGTGCCCAGCAGACCGGGTGGGGGACTCACCGTCTGAACGGCCGTCTCCCGCGCCGTGGGCGGGCGCACGCCCCCGCTCTCGTCGCTGGTGCAGTCCTCGACCACGGGGCCCGCCCCGGCCCCGGCGTCCGGCCCGCCGTCCGCGAACTCGTACCCGCCGCGCGCACACCGCTCCGTACGGCACTTCCTCAGCGTCGCACGGCAGCCGTCGATCACGTGGAAGCCGTAGCCCCCGCTGCCCGTCACCCGGCAGCCCAGGAAATTGCCGCGGCCCCCGGCCGACACGTAGAAGCCGGCCTCAGCGGGGGAGACGACCGTGCAGCGCTCGATGGTGGGGTCGGCGCCCTTGGTGACGATGACGCCGGTCTGCGTGCCGTCCAGGGTGCAGTTGTTGAGCGTGCCGCCGCTGCCGTGGTCCCGGAACCAGGCGCCCGTCGCCGCGTCCTTGATCCGGCAGTCGTCGAGCTGCGCGGTGGCCCCGTCGCTCACCGACACGGCGGTGTTGCGCACTTGGGACAGGTCGCTGTCGACGACGTCCGCGCGCGAGCCGCGGTCCAGGACGAACAGCGCGTCCGGCACGTCGTGCACCCGGCAGGAGTCGAGTACCGCGGTCGCGCCGTCGCTGACCCACACCGCGGGGTAGTCGCCGGTGCTGTCGAAGATCTCGCACTGGTTGGCGTCCACGCGCGTGCCCGGGTCCCACACCGACAGGCCGTTGCGCCCGAACTGACGCACCGTCGTCCGGGTCAGTGTCAGCACGGAACGCGAGCGCAGGTCCACCGCGTTCTCCGGGATGTCGTGGATGCGGCAGTCGGCGAGGGTCACCACGGCGTCCGTGTCGAGGGTGACTCCGTCCGCGGTGGTGCGGTGCACGTCGCAGTCGGTGAGGTGCGCGGTGGCCCGTCCGGTGACCTGGACGCCGCTGCCCCGGACCTCGTAGACCTCGCAACCCACCGCCTCCAGGGCGGAGTTGTCTCCGGTCGCGGTGAGGCCGGCGCCGGAGGTGTGGTGCACGCGGCAGCGCTCCAGCCGGGGGTGGGCGCCGCCGCGGACGGCCACGCCCGACTGGCCGGCCGCGACGACCTCGCACTCCTCGAACACCCCGCCGCCGCCGTCGAGTACGGCGATGCCGATGCCGGCCGGGTTGTCGACCGTGCAGCGCCGCACGGTGGGCCGGGCGCCGCCGCGTACCTCGAGGCCCGCCGCGGACCGGGTCACGATCCGCACGTCCCTCAGCTCCGGCGCGCCCTCCTCGACCAGCAGCGCCGGCGCGGCCGCGTCCTGTCCCTCCACGTGCAGGTCCTGGACCACCGCCGACGCGCGCACCGTCAGCGGCACCCCGTCCACGGGCGCGATGCGCACCGAGCCGGGGGAGCCCTCGGGGCCGCGCAGGGTCACCGCACGCTGGACGACGAGGTTTTCGCGGTAGGTGCCCGGGGCGACGGTGAGGACGTCACCGTCCACGGCGGCCTCCAGGGCGGCGGCGAGCGATGCGTACTCACCCGTGCGGCGCCGCCACCGCGATGTGCCGGTGTGCGTCACCTGGACCGTGCCCTGTGCCATGGCGTTGCTGTGCCCCCACCTCGTCGTACGCGGATTGTTGCCGAATGCGTCGGCCGGTCCACCGTAGCGTGCGCGGGGACGGTCGGTTGACCAGAGCCGGAAGGTCGTCAGCTGCCGGTGCCGGTGCGGCCCCAGTCCGGACCTGCACGGTCCCAGGCCTGGTCCCAGCGCGCGTACCGGCGGCGGACCAGGTGCCAGACGATCAGCCGGCGTATGCCCTCCACGAGGCCCGCGGTCAGCATGGCCGCGCCGAATCCGGCCAGCACGGCATGGGTCGTGGCCGTGGTGGAGTCCAGGGGACGGGTGACTGGGCGGCCGTGCCGGTCCGTCCACAGCGGGAAGTGGTCGCCGGGCTGCGGGGACTTGAGACTCGCCGTCACCGGGCCGTGCTGCCGGGTGCCGTCCGGGGCCGTCCAGTCGGCGACGACACGGCTGCCAACGTCCCGTCCCGAGGATGTCTCCGGATCCGGCTCCAGCGCGACCTGGTCCAGTTTCCTCACCACGGTGGCCGTCACCAGATGCCGGGCCTGGCGCTGGTCCCGCACGGACTGCTGCAGGGCGTCCTGGGCGACGGAACCGACGACCGAGCCGACCACGGGCGCCGCGACCAGGGTGAGCAGCAGGGTCACCAGGGCCACCCAGGACTCGACCAGATCGGTCGTGCGGCGCAGCGGATTGTTCCGCCAGCGCCAGAGTCCGCTGATTGCGCGCACCGTCCCGCACCCCCTTCCGCTCCGTGATAGCCCCCGGCGGAGCCGCTCACCCGCGGACCCGGTCAAAGAGAGAGCGAAATCACCTCTGACCGGGGCCTCTCATGAACTTCTCACGAAATCCCAACGACCGGGCCCCGGCTCCGGGTTCCCCGTGCGAGCCCCGGGGATCACTCGAGGATCGTGACGGGGTCACCGAGCCGGATCGTGCCGGTCGACTCCGGTACGAGGTTCTGCCCGAAGACCAGTTGGCTGCCGAAGCGGCGGTGGCGGCCCAGGGTGCGCAGAGGCTCCTTGCCGCGCTCGGCGGTGGCCTGGTCGGTCGTGGTCACCACGCATCGGCCGCACATCTTGGCGACCCGGAAGGTGACCTCGCCGATCGCGACGCGCGACCAGTCGTCCTCGGCCCAGGCGGGGGTGCCGGCCACGACCACGTTCGGCCGGAAACGGTTCATGGGCAACGGGCCCTCGTCGGCATGGTCGCCCTCGGCGATCAGCGAGTTGAGGGAGTCGAGCGAGGCATCCGAGGTGAGCAGCAGGGGAAAGCCGTCGGCGAAGCTGACCGTCTCGCCCGGCAGGGCGTAGTCCGGGTCGACGGGCCGGCGCGTGGCGGGGTCGTCCATGTGCACGAGGCGGACGTCCGCGCCGAGATGACCGCTGCACCAGGCGTGCGCGGTGTCGTCGGCCGGGACGGCCTCCACCTTGGTGCCGAAGATGTCCAGCGTCATCGTGCCGCCCGGCTGCGGGACGGGCACGGTGATCGGGTCGCGCCCGGGTGCGGTCAGCCGAACGCCGCCGCCGGGCCCGGGCTCGGCGGCGGCCAACGCGAGGCGTGGCTGCTGGCGTTGCGTGACGACCTTTCCCCCGTCGTCGATCAGCACCCAGCGCCGGTCCCCGGCCAGCCCCCAGGGTTCCACTGCGGCCTCCCGGGGCGTGATGCCCCGGAACGCCTTGACCGGGTAGAGGTGGATCGACCGCAGCTCCGCATTCCCCATGACGTCATCCTGCCAGGCGGCACGGACAGTCAGGGGGGCGGATCAGTAGCCGCGGTACTGCTGGTTGTTGTACGGGTCCTGATACGGCGCCGGACCGGGCCGGGGAGCCGCGGGGCGCATCGCCTCGTAGCCGGTGCCGTTCGCCATCGGGCGCGGCGGCTGCGGCTGCTGCGGGCCGGGGTACCCGCGCGGTGCGGAGGCCTGTTGCGGGATGTACGCCGTGGGGGCCTGCTGCAGCGGGGCGGGCTGCGGCGTCTGCGGGTAGCCGTAGGAGGGCTGGGACGGGGCCGCCGGGAGGGCGGGCAGCGCCGACGGAAGCGCGGGCAGGTGGCTTCCCGTGTCGTACGGTGCGGGGACCCGGATCGGGGCGATCTGGGGGGTGCCCCGCTCGGCCACGAGCGAGTCGTAGATCGGGGTGTCCGGGAAGGAGGCGGAGTAGTAGCCGCCGCCATAAGTGGAGCGGGGGGAGGTCATGGCACCTAAGTTAAGCCCACGATGTGCTGGTTGGGGAGACCGATAAGAGGGTTGTTTTCCGTGTCGGCGGTGACGTGGGATCCCCAATGCGAGCGAAGTTGGCAAAAAGGGGCACCGATCGGGGTTCAGATCGTGTAAAGGCCGAGTTCCCGGCGGGTTACCGGCGGTTGGCCAGACGTATTCCGGTGCTCCTCGGGGGAGTTCGCCGCCCCTGGGAATAGGTTGGCCGGGTAGAGAGCCGACGGACTGCCGGGAGATGGCCTGGCGCGACACGTGATGGGGGCGGACATGTCAATGCCGAAAGGCTCGAACGCGCCGGTGCCGACCACGGCCCTGCGCGTCGAATTGGGCTGGCGCTCCGGACCGGGCGTGCCCGACGCGGACGCCTCGGCGCTGCTTCTGATGCGGGGAAAGGTCCGCTCCGACGGGGACTTCGTCTTCTACAACCAGCCGGTGCACGCCTCCGGCGCGGTCCGGCACGAGGGCAAGCGGGACGTCGGTGGCCGGGTGACCGACACCCTCCTCGTCGATCTCGCGCGCGTGGAGCCCGCGATCGAGACCGTGGTGCTGGCCGCCTCGGCGGACGGCGGAACGTTCGGCCAGGTGCCGGACCTGTACATCGAGGTGCAGGACGCCGCCCGGGGCACGGTGGTCGCCCGCTTCGACAGCACCGGCGCGAGCGTCGAGACCGCGTTCGTGCTGGGCGAGTTCTACCGCCGTCAGGGCGCCTGGAAGTTCCGTGCCGTCGGCCAGGGGTACGGCAGCGGGCTGGAAGGCCTGGCCACGGACTTCGGCATCACCGTGGACGAGCCGCAGCACGCGGCACCGCCACCTGCACCGACGGCGGCCTCCACCGCGGCCCCGGTCACGGCGCCTCCGCCGGTCGGGCCGCCCGTGCCGATGCCCGCGCCGGTCGGACAGCCTGCGCCTCCGCCGCCGGCCGCGCCCCCGGTCACCATGCCCCCGCCCACTATGCCGCCGCCGGCGGCGCCACCCGCGCCCCCGGTCCGTCTCACCAAGGTGACCCTCACCAAGGCGGCCCCGTCGGTGTCGCTGACCAAGCAGGGCGGCACCTCCGGCGCCATGCGCGTGAACCTCAACTGGCAGGTGCGCAAGCAGTTCTCCGGCTGGGGCAGCAAGCGCGGCCGTGCCGTCGCGACGCACGCGGACCTCGACCTCGACCTGTGCGCCCTCTACGAGTTGTCGGACGGGCGCAAGGGAGTCGTCCAGGCCCTCGGCAACGCCTTCGGCTCGCTGCACCACCCCCCGTACATCCACCTCGACGGCGACGACCGCACCGGTGCGGTGGCCAGCGGCGAGAACCTCACCATCAACCTCGACCACAAGCACGACTTCCGGCGCATCCTCGTCTTCGTGACCATCTACGAAGGCGCCCGCTCCTTCGCCGATCTGCACGCCACGGTCACCCTCCAGCCGCAGCACGGCGCCCCGATCGACTTCTCCCTCGACGAGTGCACGGTCCCCTCGACGGTGTGCGCGCTCGCCCTGATCACCAACACCGGGAGCGACCTCGTCGTCCAGCGGGAGGCCCGCTATCTGGTGCCCGAGCGCGGGGTGAGTCCGCAGCGGACGATCGACCACGCCTACGGATGGGGCATGAACTGGACCCCCGGCCGCAAGTGAGGGGTCAGCCCTCGTCGGCCGCGGTGTCCGGGCGTGCGTAGGTGCGGCCCTTCCAGGCCGCACCCCTGCCCCGGTAGTGCTGCACCGCCGAGTCGCACGTCATCAGCAGGTACAGGAACGCGGTGAACGGCAGCAGGGGAGCGAGCCACAGCGGCTGGCGGTAGTAGTGGAGCATCGGGACGTACGTCGCCGTCATCACCAGCCACGCGAGGCCACCGGTGAGCGCGGCCGTCGCGCCTCCCGCCGTCAGGCCCGCGACCAGGGCCACGGGCGGCGCCAGGTACACGAGCGCCAGTCCGGCGACCGTGCCGATCAGCAGCAGCGGGTTGTGGCGCAGTTGCGCGTACGCGCTGCGCGAGACCATCCGCCACAGGTCGTGCAGCCGCGGGTAGGCGCGGACGCTGTCCACCCGCTCGGCCAGCCCCAGCCAGACGTGGCCTCCGCCGCCCTTGACGGCCCGCGCGAGCGCCACGTCGTCGATGACGGCGTGCCGGATGGCGTCCGGGATCCGCGCCCGCTCGGCGGCCTCGGTGCGCAGCAGGACGCAGCCGCCCGCGGCGGCCGCCGTCCGCGCGCCCCTGCGGCCGATCCAGCGGAAGGGATACAGCTGCGCGAAGAAGTAGACGAAGGCCGGCACGACGAGGCGTTCCCACAGGCTCTCCACCCGCAGCCGGGCCATCTGCGAGACGACGTCGAAGCCGCCGGTGCGCGTCGCCGCCACCAGGTGGCGCAGGCTGTCCGGGGCGTGGGCGATGTCCGCGTCCGTCAGCAGCAGGTACTCGGGGGCACGCGCGCGTGCCAGGCCGATGCCGTGGCGCACGGCCCACAGCTTGCCCGTCCAGCCCGCGGGTGGCTCGCCCGGCGAGTCCACGGTCAGCGGCAGTCCGCCGTGCCGCCTCGCCAGCTCCCGGGCCAGTTCCCCGGTGCCGTCGGAGCTGCCGTCGTCGACCAGGAAGACCTCCGCCCGCCCGGGATAGTCCTGGGCGAGCAGCGAGGGCAGACTCTCGGGCAGGACGGCGGCCTCGTCCCGCGCGGGGACGACGACGCACACCGAGGGCCAGTCGTCGGGGTCCGGATCATTGCGGGGTGGCAGCCTGACGTCCGTACGCCAGAAGAAGCCCTGGCCGAGCAGCAGCCACAGCCAGGCGGCGAGTGATCCGGCGGCGGTCCACACGATGGCGCTCACCCGCGCAGTCTGCCCCACCGCGGCGGTGCGTTCGGGCCCATCGTCTATCGTGACCGGGTGAAGATCGCGCTCATGGACTCCGGAATCGGCCTCCTCCCTGCCGCTGCCGCGGTACGCCGTCTGCGGCCCGACGCGGATCTCGTCCTTTCGTGGGACCCCGACGGGATGCCCTGGGGGCCGCGCACTCCGGAGGACATCACGGAGCGGGCCCTGGCCGTGGCCGAGGCCGCTGCCGCGCACGATCCCGATGTCCTGATCGTCGCCTGCAACACCGCATCCGTGCACTCCCTGCCCGTGATGCGCGCCCGGTTCGAACCGGACCTGCCGGTCATCGGCACCGTTCCGGCGATCAAGCCCGCTGCTGCGGGAGGCGGACCGGTTGCGATCTGGGCGACGCCCGCCACCACCGGGAGCCCGTATCAGCGCGGTCTGATCAACCAGTTCGCACAGGGCGTGACCGTCACCGAGGTGCCGTGCCCCGGGCTCGCGGACGCCGTGCACCACGCGGACGAGCCGGCCATCGACGCCGCAATCGCCGCGGCCGCTGCGCTCACCCCCGACGATGTAACGACCGTCGTCCTGGGCTGCACCAATTACGAACTGGTCGCCGAGCGCATCCGGGCGGCCGTCCAGAAGCCCGGTCTCCCGCCGCTCATCCTGCACGGCTCCGCCGGGGCGGTGGCCGCCCAGGCCCTGCGCAGGATCGGCGCGGAACCCGCCCCGGAGGCCGTCGCCGACCCCACGCTCACGGTGCTGCTCAGCGGACGGGAGGCAGAGCTGCCCGAGACCGCGCTCACCTACGAGGAGGGCCGCCTCCTGCAGGCGGTCACCCCCGCCCGCTGACGCACGGTCACGAACCGGACGCACTCGGTCCGCCCTGCCTCCGCCCGGCCCAGTCACCCTGGGCACGCGTTACCCGCGCAGCGAATCCTGAGTAACCTCATGGGTATGAGGGACGACCCCCGCAGCGAGGACAGCCCGCACCCCGAGGTCTGGACGGGACGCGCCACGAACCGGATCCAGTGGCTGCTGGCGCTCGTCGGCGCCGCCTGCCTGGCGCTGGGCATCGAGCTGGCCGTCGACTCCGCCTGGACCTCCGGCATCGCCCCGTTGGTGATGTCCGTGGTGGGCTGCATCGCGGCCGGGCTGCTGGTCCTCTTCGGCACCCTTGCCTTCGTGCACGTCGCGCTCAAGGTCGACAAGGAGTCCCTCGAGGTGCGCTGCGGCCACATCGGCCTGCCGCGCCGCCGCATCCCTCTCTCCCACGTCGCGGGCGCCGAGTTCGAACCCCACGTCACGCCGCGCCACTGGGGCGGCTGGGGCTACCGGTGGCGGCCCGAGAAGGGCACCGCGGTCGTCGTACGTTGCGGTGAAGGCATCGTGCTGCGCCTGTGGGACGGCCACACGTTCACGATCACCATCGACAACGCCGAGGCGGCGGCACGCGTGATCAGGGACCGCCTGCGGCCGCCGACACCGGGCCCGGCCTGATCATCACCCCGACTATCCCCGGCGATCCCCGGAGATCCCCGACTATCCCCGGCGATCCCCGGAGATCCTCGACTATCCCCGGCGATCCCCGGCGGTCCCCGGCGGTCCCCGGCGGTCCCCGGCGGTCCCCGGCGGTCCCCGGCGGTCCCCGGCGATCCCCGGCGGACGCCGAAGCAGCCGTACGAGCCATGCGGGACGGGTGGCGGCCCGCCGTCCGGCGCGGCCCGTCGTGCACGGCGTCGGCCTCGAGCTCCGCTGACGACCCGGCACCCTCACGGCCTCAGCCGATCCCGCCGCGGCCGTGCCTCCACCGCCGTCGGCCCGGCCTCCTCGGCCAGCGGGCGCGCCGTCGCCATCCCCGCCAGCAGGCCCGTTCCCACCGACACCGCGGTGAAGCTCAGCGCGTCGCCGACCGCGGCGATCGCCGCCAGCGCCGTCAGCGCCGCGCCCGCGGTGAGCGCCACCGGCGTGGGCCGCGGAGTGCGCCACAGCGCGTACAGCACCCAGCAGTACGGCGCCGCCAGCAGCACCACGCCGACCAGCCCCTGCTCGGCCGCCTGCTGCAACAGTGCTGAGTGCGGCTTGCCGTCGGGCTGCAGCGACTGCGCGGCGGTCGGGCTGAACTCCCCGAAGCGGCCCGGCCCCACGCCCAGGCCGGCGTCCCGGTGGGCGAGGTGCAGGGCGTCCTGCCACAGCTGGACGCGGTGCCGTGTCAGCTGCCCCTCCAGGGAGACGGCGAGCCCGTCGGGCAGGGCGTGCGCGGCGACCGCCCAGCTCGCCGCGGTCACCCCGGCCGCGGCCAGGGCCAGGCCCGCGAGGCACGGGCCGCGGTGGCGCATCCGCCCGGCGGCGAGCGAGCACAGCAGCACCGCGGCACAGCAGACGAACCCGGTGGTGGACCCGAGCGCGGCCGCGGTCACCGCGATCGCGAGGGCCAGCGCGCGCAGTGCGAGCCGCAGGGCGGGGGCGGACGCGGCCCAGGCGGCGCAGCAGGCGGCACCCGCGGACAGGGTCAGCACGGCGGCGGTGGCACCGGCGTGCCCCAGCGGCGCGGCGAACTGCGGTCCCGGGGCCAGCCCCGGTACGGCCATCGTCAGACCCACGCCGACCAGTGCCCCGGCGCAGGGCGCGGCGACCGGCAGCAGGGCTGCGCAGATACGGCCCGAGGCGTACCCGGCGGCCACGGCCAGCACCGCGAGCAGCACGCCCTCGGGGCGGCCGTCGTGCAGCGCACCGGTGATCAGTGACCAGGTGGCGCAGGCACCGAGCACCACGACGCCCGCCGCGTCAGAAACGTTTCGTCTTTCGGCGTCCGCCCCGTCCGCAGCCGTCATCCCCGTGGACCGCACCCCTCGCCCCCCGAACGCCGGTCGCCCCCGACCCGTGAACGGACCCCGGCCGCCCGGCCGCGCGCCCGGCCGCGACCGGCCGTACGACTGGGGCTCCGGCACACCGTAACGGCTGATGACCGGTTTGTGGACGTCTTGCGCAGGAACGATGCGGTCCTGGGGGAGCAGGCTGCTGCGCGCCGCCCTGCGTTGCGGGACGCGCTGTCGGCCTCAAGGTCATGCGCCGTACACTCCCGGGGTGACCGTCACCGCAACTTCCCTCGACGAGTCGGACCGGCTGCGACCGCAGACCGCGCCCGCGCCCTGGGGCGCGAAGCTCGTACGGCTCGTCCCCGCCGCCGCCGCGGCCCTGTCCGGCGTGCTCCTCTACGTCAGCTTCCCGCCGCGCACCCTGTCGTGGCTGGCCCTGCCGGCCTTCGCGGTCTTCGGCTGGGTGCTGCGCGGCCGCGGCTGGAAGGCGGCCCTCGGCCTCGGCTACCTCTTCGGCCTGGGCTTCCTGCTGCCGCTGCTGGTGTGGACCGGCGTGGAGGTCGGCTCCGGCCCGTGGCTGGCCCTCGTCGCGGTGGAGGCGGTCTTCGTCGCGCTGGTCGGCGCGGGCATCTCCGCGGTGTCCAAGCTGCCGGCCTGGCCGGTGTGGGCGGCGGCCGTGTGGATCGCCAGTGAGGCGGCACGCGCGCGCGTGCCGTTCCGCGGCTTCCCCTGGGGAAAGATCGCCTTCGGGCAGGCGGACGGCGTGTTCCTGCCGCTGGCCGCGGTGGGCGGCACCCCGGTACTCAGCTTCGCCGTCGTCCTGTGCGGCTTCGGCCTGTACGAGGTCGTGCGCCTGGCCGTGGAGGGGCGGCGCACCCGCGCCGTACAGCGGTCGGCCGCGGCCGCGGCCCTGCTGAGCGTGGCCGTCCCGGTGGTGGGCGCCGTGGCCGCCCGGCCGCTGGTGAGCGACAAGGCCGAGGACGGCACCGCGACCGTCGCGGTCATCCAGGGCAACGTGCCTCGCTCCGGGCTGGAGTTCAACGCCCAGCGGCGGGCCGTCCTCGACTACCACGCGCGCGAGACGGAGCGACTGGCGGAGCAGGTGAAGGCGGGCAAGGTCGCCAGGCCCGACTTCGTGCTCTGGCCGGAGAACTCCTCCGACATCGACCCGTTCGCCAATGCCGACGCGCGCGCCGTCATTGACGGTGCCGCCAAGGCGATCGGGGTGCCGATGTCCGTCGGCGGTGTCGTGGAGCGGCACGGCAAGCTGTTCAACGAGCAGATCCTGTGGGACCCGGTCAAGGGGCCGGTACAGATGTACGACAAGCGGCAGGTCCAGCCGTTCGGCGAGTACCTGCCGCTGCGCCCGCTGCTCGGGGCGATCAACAAGAACTGGACGTCGATGGTCCGCCAGGACTTCAGCCGCGGCAGCAAGCCGGGCGTGTTCACCGTCGACGGCGCCAAGGTCGGCCTGGCCACCTGCTACGAGGCCGCCTTCGACTGGGCCGTGCGCGACACGGTCACCGACGGTGCGCAGATGATCTCCGTGCCGAGCAACAACGCCACCTTCGACCGCAGCGAGATGACCTACCAGCAGCTCGCCATGTCCCGCATCCGTGCGGTCGAGCACAGCCGGACCGTCACGGTCCCGGTGACCAGCGGCGTCAGCGCGATCATCATGCCCAACGGGAAGATCACGCAGAAGACCGGCATGTTCGTGCCGGGCTTCCTGGTCCAGAAGGTGCCGCTGCGCTCCTCCGAGACGCCCGCCACCCGGCTGGGCATCGTGCCGGAGATCGCCCTGGTGCTGGTCGCCGCGGGCGGGCTCGGCTGGGCGATCGGGGCCAGCGTGCGCGGGCGGCGCGCCGGCGAGGCGTAGCCGTACGACGCCTGCCGTACGCCTCTGGAAGGCGCATGGCCAACGGGACCGGCCCGTTAGGGTCGGTCCATGCCTACTCCTGACTTCATCCGCGAGATCCGGGCCACCGTCGGCCATCAGTTGCTGTGGCTTCCCGGCGTCAGCGCCGTCGTCTTCGACGACGCGGGCAGGATCCTGCTGGGGCAGCGCGCGGACAACCACAAGTGGACCGTGATCTCGGGCATCCCCGAGCCGGGGGAGCAGCCCGCGGACTGCGCCGTGCGGGAGGTGTACGAGGAGACGGCCGTGCGGTGCCTCGCAGAGCGCGTCGTCCTGGTCAGGTCGGGGAAGCAGGTCACTTACCCCAACGGTGACATGTGCCAGTTCATGGACATCACCTTCCGCTGCCGGGCCGTCGGCGGCGAAGCGCGGGTCAACGACGACGAATCCCTGCAGGTCGGCTGGTTCCAGCTGGACGCGCTGCCCAGGATGGACGAAGGCCAGCAGTTCCGGATCAAGCAGGCCCTGTCCGGTGAACCCACATGGTTCGAGACCACGAGTTCTGAATGAAGTATGGGGTGTGGCCACATGTGGTCCGGTAGGAGCGCTGCTTAGGGTCGGAACATGACCTCGCCCAGCGCCCTCCCGGGCCCCCACGCCCCCTCGCTCGACCTCGGCGGCCGCACCGCCCTCGTCACCGGCGCCGCCGGCGGCATCGGGCGCGCCTGCGCGCTGCGCCTGGCCGCCGCCGGGGCCAAGGTCCGGGCCGTCGACCGGGACGCCGCGGGCCTGGACGCGCTCGCCGAGCAGTCCGGCGGCCTCGCGGGCGCCGTCGAGCCGCACGTCCTCGACCTCACCGACCTGGACGCCGCCGAGCAGGCGGCCGCCGCCACCGACGTGCTCGTCAACAACGCCGGACTGCAACTGGTGCGGCCCATCGAGGAGTTCCCGCCCGACGTCTTCCACACCGTGCTGACCGTGATGCTGGAGGCGCCCTTCCGGCTGATCCGTGGCGCGCTGCCCCACATGTACGGGCAGGGATGGGGCCGGATCGTCAACATCTCCTCCGTGCACGGCCTGCGCGCCTCGGCCTACAAGTCGGCGTACGTGGCGGCCAAACACGGCCTGGAAGGACTGTCCAAGACGACCGCCCTCGAAGGCGCGCCCCACGGTGTCACCTCCAACTGCGTGAACCCTGCCTACGTGCGCACCCCCCTGGTGCAGAAACAGCTCACCGACCAGGCACGGGCGCACGGCATCCCCGAGGAGCGCGTGCTGTCCGAGGTGCTCCTGCAGGACAGCGCCGTCAAACGGCTGATCGAACCCGAGGAGGTCGCGGAGGCCGTGGCGTATCTGTGCAGCCCGCAGGCGTCCTTCGTCACCGGCACCTCGCTGGTGTTGGACGGCGGCTGGACCGCGCACTGACCGACCCGGTGCCCGCTCGCCTCCGAGTTGTCCACAGGGCTCACCGGACGGCCGGGCGATGGGGAATCCTGTGAGCATGTCCAGTGATCACGTGCAGTCCGCCGGGCGTCCCGCCGCCGGTGCCGGGGCGCCGACCGGCAGCGCCGACGCGCCGACCACCCGGGACGGGGCGCCGACCGCCGACGCCGACGTGCCGGACGGCAGTGCGGAGGCGCCTTTCCTCGAGCTGCTGGCTCGGGGTGCGCCCGCCGACGCGTACGAACAGCCGGTGCTGCTCGCCCGCGCCGAGGGCCGCCCGACCGGCCGGATCGCCGCGCTCGAACACGCCAAATTCCTCGCGCTGCGCGTGCGCGCGGAGCTGGAGGGCCGCCGCCGGCGCGAGGCGGAGCTGTCCGCCCTGTTCGAGACCGCCCACGACCTGGCGGGCCTGCGGGACCTGGACTCGGTGCTGCAGGCCATCGTGCAGCGTGCCCGTTCGCTGCTCGGCACGGACGTCGCCTACCTCACCCTGAACGACCCGGCCCGGGGCGACACGTACATGCGCGTCACCGAGGGCTCGGTCGCGGCCCGCTTCCAGCAGCTGCGCCTGGGCATGGGGGAGGGACTCGGCGGTCTGGTCGCCCAGACGGCCCGCCCCTACGTCACCGACGACTACTTCAAAGACCCCCGCTTCCAGCACACCGGCACCATCGACACGGGCGTACGGGACGAGGGCCTGGTCGCCATCCTCGGCGTGCCCCTGATGCTGGGTCCCCACGTCATCGGCGTGCTGTTCGCGGCGGACCGGCGGGCCCGGGTCTTCGAACGGGAGCAGATCGCACTGCTCGGCTCCTTCGCGGCCTTCGCCGCGGCCGCCATCGACAGCGCCAACCTGCTGACCGAGACCCGCTCGGCCCTCGCCGACCTGGAGCGGGCGAACGAGATCATCCGCGACCGCAGCGCCGTGATCGAGCGTGCCTCGGACGTCCACGACCGGCTCGCCGAACTCGTCCTGCGCGGCGGTGGGGTGCACGACGTGGCCGCCGCGGTCTCCCAGGTCCTCGACGGCACGGTCGAGTTCACGGAGGCCGGTGCCGCACCCGCCGACGCCCTGGAGGCGTCCCGGGCCGAGGGGCACGCGGTGCGGCACGGGGACGACTGGATCGCCCCGGTCGCCGCAGGCGGCGAACTCCTCGGCGCTCTCGTGCTGCACGGCCACCCCGGCCTCGACCCCGTCGACCAGCGCACGCTGGAACGCGCCGCCATGGTCACCTCGCTGCTGCTGCTCGCCAGACGGTCGGCCGCCGAGGCCGAGCAGCGCGTCCGCGGTGAGCTGCTGGACGACCTGCTGGACGCCCGCGACCGCGACCCGCGCCTGCTGCGCGAGCGCGCCTGGCGGCTGCGCGCCGACCTCGACGCCACCCAGGTCGTCCTCGCCGCGCGCCTCGACGCCCCGGCCGCCGACGCCGACCAGGAGGCCGCCGCCCGCCGCCGCCTGTGGTCCGCGGCCTCCCACCTGGCCGCCACCCGGCACGGGCTCGCGGCAGCCCGCGACGGCGGCACGGTCCTGCTGCTGCCCCTCGACCGCGGTGACACCGCCACGGAGCTGGCCCGCCGCACCGCCCGCCACCTCGGCACCGCCGTGCACGAGGCGGTCACCGTCGGCGCCTCCGCCCCCGTCGAGGACCTCGCCGCCCATCCCGACACCGTGGCCGCCGCCTACGCGGAGGCGCGACGCTGCCTCGAGGCCCTGCGGCTGCTCGGCCGCACCGGCGACGGCGCCGCCGCCGAGGACTTCGGCTTCCTCGGACTGCTCCTCGCGGGCGACCGGGACGTCGCCGGCTTCGTCGACCGCACCATAGGCCGGGTCGTCGCCTACGACGAGCGGCGCGGCACGGATCTGGTGCGCACCCTGGAGGCGTACTTCGCCTGCGGTATGAGTCCGGCCCGTACGAAGGACGAGCTGCACGTCCACGTGAACACCGTCGCCCAGCGGCTGGAGCGCGTAGGCCGCCTGCTCGGCGACGACTGGCAGACCCCGGCCCGCGCCCTGGAGATCCAACTCGCGCTGCGCCTGCACCGCTTGTCGTCGCCGACGCAGCGCTGACCCCCGTACGCACGGGCGCACGGGGGTCGGGCTCGAGGACGGGAGTCAGGCGGTGCGGGCGTCCGCGGCCGGGGCCGCCGCCGGCTCGGGGTCACCGGAGGCCTCGACCGCTGCGAGGTCGCGGTGGCGTGTCTCCTTGGCCGCGCCCACGGCGATCAGCGTCAGGACGGCCGCCGCGATCACGTACAGGGCGATCGGGGTGGAGCTGTTGTAGTCGGACAGCAGGGCGGTGGCGATCAGCGGGGCGGGCGCGCCCGCGGCGACCGAGGCGAACTGCGCGCCGATGGAGGCGCCGGAGTAGCGCATCCGGGTCGCGAACATCTCGGAGAAGAAGGCGGCCTGCGGGGCGTACATGGCGCCGTGCAGGATCAGACCCACGGTCACCGCGAGGACGAGGTTCCCGAAGCCGCCGGTGTCGATGAGCGAGAAGAACGGGAACATCCACAGGCCGACGCCGGCCGCGCCCAGCAGATAGACGGGACGGCGCCCGATCCGGTCCGACAGGGCACCCCACGCCGGGATCACCGCGAAGTGCACGGCGGAGCCGATCAGCACGGCGTTGAGCGCGGTCTGCTTGGAGACGCCGGCGGAGGTGGTGGCGTAGACGAGGATGAAAGCGGTGATGACGTAGTAGCTGATGTTCTCGGCCATACGGGCCCCCATCGCCACGAGCACGTCGCGCCAGTGATATCGCAGCACCGAGACGAGCGGCAGCTTCTCGGCCCCGGCTTCGGCCGCCCGTGCCGCCTTTCGGGCCTCGGCCTGCGCCAACGCCTGCTGGAACACCGGCGATTCATCGACAGACAGACGAATCCACAAACCGACGATCACCAGCACACCGGAGAGCAGGAACGGAATCCGCCACCCCCAGTTGCCGAAGGCATCGTCGGAGAGCACGGCGGTCAGCAGGGACAGCACGCCGGTGGCGAGCAACTGCCCCGCGGGCGCGCCGGTCTGCGGCCAGGAGGCCCAGAACCCGCGCCGCCGCGCGTCCCCGTGCTCGGACACCAGCAGCACGGCCCCGCCCCACTCGCCGCCGAGTGCGAAGCCCTGGACGAGGCGCAGCGTGGTGAGCAGAACGGGAGCGGCGGCGCCGACGGTCGCATGCGTGGGCAGCAGCCCGATCGCGAACGTCGCCCCACCCATCATCAACAGGCTCAGCACCAGCAGCTTCTTGCGCCCCAGCCGGTCGCCGTAATGCCCGAACACCAGAGCGCCCAGCGGCCGGGCCGCGAAACCGACCGCGTACGTCAGGAACGACAGCAGCGTCCCCACCAGCGGATCGGAGTCCGGAAAGAACAGCTTGTTGAAAACGAGCGCGGCGGCCGAGCCGTAGAGGAAGAAGTCGTACCACTCGATGGTGGTGCCGATGAGACTGGCGGCGACGATGCGGGGGAGGCTGGACGGGGCTGGTGGAGCGCTTGCGGGCGACGACATCGGCACCACTTCCTGGCATTTCGACGGGAACGTTTGCGTGTCGCCACACCGTAGGAACGTGCAGGTCAGAGGCGTATATGTTGGGACACCATAGTTCTGGGCGTGGGAGTGCGTGCGCCCACCATGGAGCCGCCGCCGGGGCCTCGGCGACGGCCACAATGAGGCCGCGAAGGGCGCTGTCCGAGTTGCGTTGTTCGGGCATGATTTGCAGGCGCCGTGCTGACTCCCGTGCTGGTTTGGTGCTGACTAAAAGCCCACGTCATCACCCGTTCTCACCCCTCCCGTGCTGACTTGGTGCTGACTACGCAGCGTAAACTCCGACATGAGCCGCAGATCGGGCGTCGCAGTGCTGGGGGGCCTGCGGGGCGCGTAGTTCCCGGCCCGCGGTGTACGTGCGCGGGTGTTGTAGACGCGGCTGCCCTGCCCTGGCGAGTGTCGTGATGGGGGTCGGCGTGTCAGTGGCCGTCGAGCGCCTGCCGTCATGAAGCCGAGCGACTTCTTCACGAAGGAGCAGGACCCAGCGTGGCCAATGAACGGTGACCCGTGGTGCTTTTGGATGGAACGCTTTGATATCGGGTTAGTCGTAGGGCTTCGAAACCGGCCGCCCGAGGGCGACCGACCTTGACGTGGCTCAGTGCCTCACCAGGCTCGTGCACACCGAACTCGAGGAGTACGGCACAAGCGGAGCAGTGCGACTTCGCGGACCAGGCCGTTGACGGTGCGCGCCTCACGGGCCGAGATGGTGCCCATGCTGACGATGTCCTGGTTGTGCGCCTCCGTGGACCGTGAGAACACGGAGACCGGCCGGGTCTGTTTGAGGGCTTCGGCGGTGACCGCCGAGGCCGCGATCTGCATCCCCTTGAACCCGTGGTGCAGCCCGGCCTCGGGATCGTCCGCAGGCCTCGCGGCGATCAAATTGGGCGGCAGCCCCTCGTTGAACTTCTCGTCCACGATGAGCGCGAGCTGCCGGTCGAGCAGGTTGGCCAGGCCGGCCACCGCGGTCTTCAGGCTGTCCATGGCCTGTCCGACGTGGCCCGCGTAGAAGTTGCCGCCGAGGTGGAGCCCGGAGCCGTCGGCGTCGAACAGGGGATTGTCGGTGGCGGAGTTGATCTCGGTGGCGAGCCAGCCGTCCGCCCACGCGAGCGTGTCCCGGACGATGCCGATGATCTGCGGGGCGCAGCGCACCGAGTACCTGTCCTGGATCCTCTCGGTGAGCTGGAGGTAACTCCGCCCCGCCAGCCTCTCCCGGCGCACCAGGATGTCCTCGAAGGACGTGGCGAGTCGTGAGCCGGCCAGCAGGGCCCGGACGACCTCCGCGGACCGCACCTGGCCCTGGTGCGGCTTGTTGGCGTGCACGAAGGGGTGCAACGCGGACGCGCTGCCGCGGCAGCGCCTCGATCGTCATGGCCGTGGCGAGTTCGGCGACGAACGTCAGCTCCCGCGCGTCCCAGGCGGCGAGCACCGCGTACGCGGCGGCGAAGGAGGTTCCGTTGATTAGTGCGATGCCCTCCTTGGGCGCGAGCCGTAGGGGCTCGATGCCCTCCTCGCGCAGGGCGTCGACCGCCGGACGCACGGTGCCCCGGTGCAGGACCTGGCCTTCGCCGATCAGCGCCGCGGCCAGATAGCACAGCGGTACGAGATCACCGCTGGCGCCGCCGAACCGCGTTCGGGGATCAACGGCAGGATGTCCCGCCTCAGACATTCCAGCAGGGTCGACACCACCTGCGGGCGGACCGCCGAGACGCCCTTCGCCAGCGCGTTGGCTCTGATGATCATGGTTGCCCGGGCGACCGCCGGTGCGGCCGCGGGCCCCACGCCGTTGAGGTGGTAGAGCACGAGGTTGCGGGGGAGTAGGGCGCGCCGTGCGCGGTCGAGGAGAACGTTGACTGCAGTGCTGCCCTCCCTCCTACAACGACGCCCGCACGCCGCTGCGCCGGCCGCAGCCGCCCGAGTGCGTGGCTCGGCAGTGGAGCAGGTTGTGGTGGCAGAGGTGCGGCAGTTGCGCTGGTTGCGGGGGGTGCCGGTCTTGACGAGGGTGAGGATGCCGGGGATGCAGCGCGTGCGGGACATGAGAACTCCACAGGTCGCGATCGGCGGGCCGTCGCAGGGCTTCGTGACGTAGTCCAGGGCTTGTTGCAGCCAGTCGTCGCTGGTTTGGTCCCACTCGGCGTCGGTGAGCGGGCGGCTGCGTGCAGCAGCCGGTAGCGCTCGGCGGAGGCCAACTCGCCCTCCAGCAGCAGGGCCTGGGTCCAGGTGAGCAGATCGATGGCGGTCAGGGCCGGCTCCAGCCAGGCCGCGTTGAGCGCGAAGTGGCGGGAGGGGGAAGCGGCCGAAGCCGGTGGTCTTGCCGCAGCGGACGGGTGATCACCATCAAGGGAGACGCTCGGTGGGAGGTCTGTTTCTCGGCAAGGAGGCCGACGCCAGGATGGCAAGCGCTGCATCGTACGGCCCCGCAGCACGCACTGCGGGGCCGTCGTTGTCCGGTCAGGTGCTCAACGCGCACTGGCCGCGTTCGGCCTTCATCGGGCCGGCGGCGGTGGGCCGGACGTCGAAATCGAATATGGCGGTGGGTACGTACAGGGAGCAGCATGCGTTCGGGATGTCTACGATGCCGCTGATACGTCCCTCGATGGGTGCGGAGCCGAGCAGCAGGTAGGCCTGCTCTCCGCTGTAGCCGAACTTCTTGAAGTACTCGACGGCGTTGAGGCAGGCCCGGCGGTAGGCCAGCGTCGCGTCCAGGTAGTAGTTCGTGTCCGTGTCGTGGTCGACGGAGATCCCGATGAAGGTGACGAACTCCGAGTACCTCGGCTCGACGTTGCCCGGAAGGAACACGGGGTTGGTGGAGATGCCGTACATCTCCATGCCGCCCTTGATCAGGTCGACGCGGAAGTCGATGAAGCCGCCCATCTCGATGGCCCCGCAGAAGGTGATCTCTCCGTCACCCTGGCTGAAGTGCAGGTCTCCTCCGGAGAGCTTGGCGTCCTTCACGTGTACGGGGCAGAAGACCCTCGATCCCCGGGTGAAGTTCTTGATGTCCTGGTTGCCTCCGTTCTCGCGGGCCGGCACCGTGCGTGCGCCTTCTTCACCGATGCGTCGTGCGAGGTCTCCGGTGGCCGTGCCGGCGAGCGCGTTGGTGCCGTCGGGCGGTACGGCGAGTGGGGGGACCCGGTTCGGGTCGGTGTCGATCAGCGCCTTCTCGCGGGCGTTCCAGCGGGCGAGCATCTCGGCGGACGGAGCGGTTCCGAACAGCCCGGGGTGGGTGATTCCGGTGAAGCGGATCCCGGGAAGGTGGCGGGAGACGGCCTGCTGTCCGTGGAAGTCCCAGATCGCCTTGTAGGCGTCCGGGAAGTAGTCGGTCAGGAAGCCGCCGCCGTTGGCCTTGGCGAAGATACCGGTGTAGCCCCAGCCTTGGCCCGCTGCGTCCCCGGTCTGCTGCGGCACGGGGCCGAGATCGAGAATGTCGACGACGAGCAGGTCACCGGGTTCGGCGCCCTCCACGCCGATCGGGCCGCTGAGCATGTGAGGAATGGTCAGGTCGATGTCGCGTACGTCGTTGGCGGAGTCGTTGTTGCCGACCTGGCAGTCGGTCCAGTCACGGCACTCCATGCGAAACTCGGCTCCTGGCCTCACCATGGCGACGGTAGGGACGTCCGGGTGCCACCGGTTGTGTCCGGGAACAGCCTGGTCACGCATCGACTTGCTGTGGTCCACACTGAAGAGAACTTCGGGCATGACAGCTCCTTATTTCCGAATTTCCGATATTTCCGGTCCGGTCACGTTGGTGCCCCCACGCTTCCGGCTGCCGGGGCGGCTCGGGCCGCGGCCGCCCGCGACGATTTCCGGGTGAGTGGCCACAGCGCCACGAACACCACCACGCCGAAGACCGCCAGTGCGATGGCGATCTCGGTGGGGTGCTTCCAGTAGCCGGAGAGCAGCAGCCCAGCGGGAATCACGCCGGTGACCCAGCCTTCGATCGCCGTGACCCAGCCCGTATAGATCCTGAGGCCGTCCATCTTGAGACCGAGCAGCAGGAAGAACAGGAACCACAGGAACCCCCAGTAGAGCCAGATGACCCCGAAGGGGTAGTCCTTGAAGAGCCGGAAGTTGACGAACGAGTACCCCAGGGCGGCGATTGCCACAAACAGCGAGTAATAGCCGACGCCGGTGCTGTCGAGACCGGCGAGCAGGTTGATACCTACGTAGAGGTAGGTGAAGCCGAACAGGTAGATGCCGGACGCCGCCAGGATCTTCTTGGGGTCGTTGTCTGCGGTGAAGATGAGGTAAGTCGGTGTCAGTACCTGCAGTGCGCCCACGAAAAGGTTGAGCACCGCTGCTGCCCGGGCATCGACCTTCTCGAGGAGCAGCAAGCCGTTCATGAAGAGCACTGCACCGACAAAGAGCAGTCCCACGTTGCCCACGGGGACGCACCTCCTAAGTCCGCGTGGGTGGGGCGGAATCGCGTCGTGCCCGGGCCGCCGATGAGCTGCCGAGGATACGGGCCCGGCTCCCGGCCAGCGTCACGTCGTTCCGCATTCCGTGCGCCGCTACGGGAACGACGTCCGTCTTCCGACGTCGAAACCCGCATGACACGTTCTGACTTGTCGACCACCACCCTCAGGGACGCGGCAGCCGCGAGAGCGCGGGGTGCGGCTGCCGTCGCACCCTGCTGTGTGGCGGCACGCCGGACACCACTGCCGGGGCCTCACGGGCCCGCTCCTCCTGGTTATGGAGGGCGGCGACCGCGTTCGAGGTCCGCGAGAGGCCGGGCGAGGAGTAGACACGTCTCGCAGCGCCTGCGCAAACAGGGCAACTGTAGGATTCGGGCGCAGTTCCGATTGCCAACTTCACATCGAAGGGCCCACAGCTGCTGCATACATATTCGTAGGTTGCCATCAGCTGCCTCCGGATGCCGGTGGACGCTAGCCAACCCGAACGCGTGCCGCACGCTCCGATGAGCACCCGCCACAACGCCTTTCCTACTTCAAGGAGACGTCTCGTAAATCCAGGTGTCAAGTCGAGGACGGCTGGGCCCGGCCTTTCTCAGAACGACCCAATGGCGAGCCCCGCCGCTGCTGCCAACAGACCCACCGTGAGGCTCGACGCGCCGTGCAGCACGGATTTTTCGCCCTGTCCTTTCTCGCGCAGGTGGACCAACTCGTAACTGAATGTGGAGAACGTCGTATAGGCGCTGCAGAAACCGACGCCGACAATTGTCACGACCCGCTCCGGCAGCCCGTTGCGTGCGCCGAGGCCACCAGAAGCCCCAGCACGAACGAGTCGGTGATGTTGATCAGCCAGGTGCCGCGCGGGAACACGCCTGGGCTTCGGTACTGCACGTGCCGGTCGAGTACGTAGCGCGCAACCGCCCCGACCGCGACCGCCGCACCGAGGGCGAGCAGGATGATCACCGGACCCACCAACCGTACCGGCGGCGGCCACGCCGATCGGCGAGCCGTACCCGCCGGGCCAGCGCCATCCTGCCGATGACCAGGCCCAAACCGGTGGCGGCCAGGCCGGCGAACAGACTGCCGAAGACGTTGGACGCCGCAGCTGCGTAGTGGCCGTGACGCACAAGGCGATCGGTGTCGACCATCCAGGTCGAGAAGGTGGTGAAGGAGCATGAAGGAGCACAGAAACCCGACGGCGGCGAACGGCCGCACTTACCGGGTCGGCGGCCAGAGTCGAGCACGTACACGAGCAGCAGCGCCGGCAGGAACGCACCGGCATTGATGACGAACGTCGTCAACGGAAACGCCGCCTCGGGCCGGGGAAAGGCGAGTCCCAATGCGTAACGGGCCGACCCGCCGAGAAGGCCACCGAGCGCGATCGCCGCCAGGACGCCCCGGCGCAGACGCGAGTGGAACGGCTCGCGCGACGGTGCGGACTCGCCTCCCGCTTGGGATTCGGCACCGGAGATGTATGCGGGCTCCTGGGATTCTCTCTCGGGCCCTGATTCGTCTGCCCGCATCAGAAGCCTCCGTACACACCGAGTGCCCGAACTGCTGCCGCGGGCCTCGTCGAAATATCCGCATCCCTATCCACTGGCCCACCTGCCCATTAACCCTGGGGATTGCAGCGCCGACGCATGCTCGACTAAAATTTAAGATTTGAGATCATCGGTGCCCGATCGGTTGCCGGAGCAGGGTCTCACCGACGGAGGATGGCCATGGCAAAGATCCTTGCGGTGCTTTATCCCGACCCCGTGGGCGGTTATCCTCCGGAGTACGCCCGGGACGAGATTCCGACCATCACCGGCTATCCGGGCGGTCAGACCGCGCCGACCCCGCAAGCCATAGATTTCACCCCGGGGGAGCTTCTCGGCTGCGTCTCGGGAGAACTGGGACTGCGCCGGTTCCTGGAGGGCCGGGGCGACACCTTTGTCGTCACCAGCGACAAGGAAGGGCCGAACTCCACCCTGGACCGTGAGCTGCCCGACGCCGACGTGGTGATCTCGCAGCCCTTCTGGCCCGCTTATCTGACCCACGAGCGGATCGCCGCGGCTCCCCAGCTCAGACTCGCGATCACCGCGGGGATCGGGTCGGACCACGTCGACCTGCCGAGCGCCATCGCCCATGGCATGACGGTGGCGGAGGTGACCTACAGCAACAGCATCAGCGTGTCCGAGCACGCCGTCATGCAGATCCTCACCCTGGTGCACAACTTCCTGCCCGCCCACGAGTGGGTGACCACCAAGATGGGCTGGAACATCGCGGACAGCGTCTCGCGCGCCTATGACCTCGAAGGCATGGACGTCGGCGTCCTCGGCTCCGGCCGTATCGGCCAGGCGGTACTGCGCCGCCTCAAGCCGTTCGACGTCCACCTGCACTACTACGACGTGCACCGGCTGCCCAAGGAGGTCGAGGAGGAACTGGAGCTGACCTGGCATCCCGACGCGCGTTCGCTGGCCTCCTCGGTCGACGTGCTGTCGATCCACACTCCGCTGCATCCGCAGACGCAGAACCTCTTCGACGACGAGCTGATCGGGGCCATGAAGCGCGGTTCGTACATCGTCAACACCGCACGCGCCCTCATCGTCGACCGGGACGCCGTGGTGCGGGCCCTCAACAGCGGCCAACTGGCCGGTTACGCGGGTGACGTCTGGTATCCGCAGCCGCCGCCGCCCGACCATCCGTGGCGCACCATGCCGTACGAGGCGATGACGCCGCACGTGTCCGGTTCGACCCTCTCGGCGCAGGCCCGCTACGCGGCCGGTACCCGGGAAATCCTGGAGTGCTGGCTCGACGGGCGCCCCATCCGCCCGGAGTACCTGATCGTCGACGGCGGCGGGCTCGCCGGGGCGGGAGCGCGCTCCTACACGGTCGCCGGATAACGAATAACACCCGGTGGACATGAAATCGGCAGAAGATTCATTGAAGATCCAGCAGAAGATCACTACGTGAGTTTCAATTGATCTTCCTGTATGTCATGCCCACTGCGAGTCCATGCCTGATGTGGTTCGGCTCACTCCGAAGATGCTGGACGGGCGCGACTGAGACCTTTAGTGTCCATAAATAGATAATTTTTCGTTATGCGGAGGCACCGGCGCCGCGCATACCGTCTCGCAAGAAAACCAAGGTGAACGCCGGGAAGGTGGATCAGTGAGCAGCATGGACGCCGTGTGGGTACGGGGCGTGAACGGCATTCAAATGCATCACGTGACCGACCTTCAGGATGCCGGCAGGTTTTTGGGCAACGCAGCGATGGCACTGCGGGCCGCACACGTAAGGACCGGCGCCGACCGGTACTCCAGCATCGCCGCCGAGCTCAAGAGCCTGGTGGAGCGAGTGCGGGAGCTGGAAGACGAGGCGCGGTCGAGCATGCACGAACTGCACTCCACCGACCCTGAGCGGTTCGTCCGCTGCCGGGATGGTCACGAGCCGTGGCCCGGTGAGATCCCGGCCGGATTCATCCCGCGCCACACTTGCAGGGATGAGTGCCTCTATCACGACCGCGATGTCCTCAACGCCATCATGCAGTGCACCTGCGGTCGGCCACCGTGCCGGGCGTGTGAGATCGGCGGGAAGCTCTGAGGAGCCCGAGCCCGGGCGAGTGCTGTGGGAGCCCCCGGGCCCGGGGGCTCCCACAGCACTCGCGACCGTCGGCGTGTGATCGCTGTTGATCTGATCGTGCAAGATGATGTGCGGCCTGATGTGTCGCCGAGCGGCTCGGCGAGCCCGACGGTGTCTTGATCATCGAGGGGACAGGGTTCTTCAAGAAGGGCACCATCCCGGCGTGCAGCGGCAGTACTCCGGCTCCGCGGGACGTACCGAGAACTTGCCAGGTCGCGGTGTTCGCGGCCGGCTCGTCCCCGCGGGGGCGGACCTTGGTGGACCGGGAGCTGTACCTGCCGGAGTCCTGGACGACTGACCGGGAGCGGTGCCGGGCGGCGGAAGTGCCCGACGACCGGGCGTTTGCCACCAAGACCGAGCCGGCCCGGGCCCTGGTCACTCGGGCACTGGCCTCGCCGCTGCCCATCTCCTGGGTGACCGCGGACGCTCTCTACGGCCAGGACTGGCACTTCCGCCGCATGATCGAGGAAGCCGGGCTCGGCTACGTCGTCGCGGTCCCGAAGACACAGCAGGCCAAGTCGCTGGCAGGCTGCTCGTGGATCGATCAACCCACGACGCCTGGGAACGGCTCGACGCCGACACGGAGCGCCTCTGATGGCAGAACAGACATGAGCCCTCGTGATCACGGAGTTGCGACGCTCTGTGAGCATCGGGGAGACCTGTGCCGGCATGGCCTTCAGTTCTCATAGCCGTATTGCAGTAGGTGTTGCCGGCGCCGAGGCGATCGGACGCACCGGGCTCTCCAACTGAGAGACCGGACCCACACAGTCAGGACTACGGCGAGTCACTGTCCTGCATGCCATGCCATCGTTCGGCCGAACGGGGCTGAGGCCCCGCTTCCTGGCGTCGTTGGGTGCTCCGGTGCTGGTTCGGCGCTGGCTCAGCTGACAGATGCGGAGGGACCCCGCAGGTCATAGCCCCGCTCGGATGAGTTGTCGTACCACTCGATGGTGGTGCCGATGAGGCTCGCGGCGACGATCCGAGGGAGCTTCGCGGACGTCGGGGGAGCGGATGCTGCGGAGGCCATGTGCACCAGTGTGCGTGCAGCCCGGAACTGCTGCGGATGCTCGATCCCGCCCAGCACCCGGTGATCGGCATGGGAGACACCCGGTCACTTCAGCGGTGACCGCCCGGCCCCCGGCCGTGATCGGCTTGCTGCGGTCAGGACCTCAGTGAAGGATCACAATCCCGGGCTCACCATGCGCCTGCTTCCGACGTGCCGTCACAGCGCGCAGCGCATGGCCGCCGTCCTGTCCGTCCCTGAAGGAGTGGTCATGGAACACAGCCTCGTCACCCGCAGATGGCTGCTGCGGGGCGCGGTCTGTGCGGCGGGCGGAGCCGCCGCCGCTCTCGCGTTGCCCAAGATGCTGTCCGCCGCAACCCGCGTCGAGACCAGAAGCGGACAGCCCCCGCACGACGTGGCCAGAGGCCGGGCCGGGGCAGGAGCCGCGGGCCGTCCCCTCGTCGACTATCCGTCCGCGAGGTGGCTGCCGGCTGACGCGTCCAACTACACGTTCGCCGCTCGCCCCGAAACCGATCCGGTCGAGTACGTGGTCATCCACCTCACCACCGACACCTTTTCCGACATGGTCTCCACCTTCCAGGACCCGGAGGGATCGGTGTCCGCCCACTACCTGGTCCGCGCCGCCGACGGACTCGTAGTGCAGTGTGTGCGCGAAGCAGACATCGCCTGGCATGCGGGCAACTGGGAGTACAACACCAGAAGCATCGGCATCGAGCACGAGGGCTGGATGGAGCAGTCCTCCTATTCCGATGTGATGTACAGGGCCTCGGCCAGGCTCACTGCCGCCATCTGCGCCAAGCACGAGATCCCCGTCGACCGCGAGCACATCCTCGGTCACATCGAGATCCCGGACTCCGTGCACGAAGACCCGGGGCCGAACTGGAACTGGGACAGATACATGGCACTCGTCAGCTCCGCCGGTAAGCCGCGCAGCACCACAGCACTGACGCCTCAGCCGAGGTAGGCGCGCGACACTCCGGCACACCCCCCGCAGCACTCTGCCGGAGCACACCGGCCCCAGCATGCCTGCCGCCGACACGGAGATCCACGGCGCAAGGCGGCCTTGCTGTCCGCGGACTCGCGGCCACGACGCCTGTCACCGTCGCGGGAGTACTGCGACACCGGACGACGACCCCAGCGCCTTGCCTTTCCTCGTCTTGCCTCGTCGGAGTGAACCGCCATATGGGTGATCTCTGGTTCACCCCAGCGGCGTAGGGATCGAGGAACACCGGCCCTTTGAGCGCTACTGTCGTTGTCATCGTGATCGATTCGGAGTGGCAATCTGAGGGTGGCCGACCGAAACTGAAGTGCACGGACTTGTGATCAGGAAGGAACGCACGACCTCGCGGTTCCGGATGGCTCGGTAGGGCCATTCTTCGGGGCGCGAGGACACCGGACCGGCCACCTTTGGCCGTTGGTTGTCGCAATGTCCTTCAGGAGGTCGAACGGTGGAGCAGTCCTCCGAGATTCAGATACACGGGCCGGGCGAAGCCGCCGTCGCCAGGCGTAGCAGCGCAGGCCCGACGACGACGGAGACCGAGAGCAAACTTGCGGAAGTACTGGCTGATGTCGTGTGCGTCGAACGCGTTTCGGTCGACAGCCACTTCTTCGAGGACCTCGGAGCCAACTCCTTGGTCATGGCTCAATTCTGCGCACGGATCAGGAAACGATCCGATCTGCCGTCCGCGTCCATGAAGGACATATATCGGAACCCCACCCTCCGAAGCCTGGCGGCAGCTCTCGCGGATGCAACTCCCGCTCCTGCCGATTCATCGCTCCCGACGTCGACGTCAGCGCACCAGGTGACGTCGCCGGCTCCGGTGACGCCGGCGAGCACACTGAACTATGTTCTCTGCGGAACACTCCAGTTGCTGATTTTCCTGGGGTACTCCTTAGTCGCCGGACTTGTCGCCGCCCGAGGTTACGAGTGGATCGACGCCGGCTCAGGTCTGGTCGTCGTCTATCTGCGGTCGCTCCTGATCGGCGGCATCGGCTTCGTCGTCCTGTGCATGTTCCCGGTCATGGCCAAATGGATTCTCATCGGCCGCTGGAAACCTCGCGAGTTCCCCGTCTGGAGTCCGACCTATCTGCGCTTCTGGCTCGTCAAGGTACTGCTCCACGCCAACCCGATGATCTTCTTCGTCGGCAGTCCGCTGTACGTGCTGTACCTGCGGGCGCTCGGCGCGCGCATCGGCAAGGGAGTCACGATCCTGTCCCACTCCGTCCCGGTCTGCACCGATCTGCTCACGATCGGCGCCGGTGCGGTGATCCGCAAGGACTCGTTCTTCCTCTGCTACCGGGCGCACGCCGGGCATATCCAGACCGGCCGGATCACACTCGGCCGGGACGTGTTCATCGGCGAGAAGACCGTGCTCGACATCGACACGTCGATGGGCGACGGAGCTCAACTCGGCCATGCATCCGCCCTGTACCGCGGCCAGGTGATCCCGGACGGCGAGCGTCGGCACGGGTCCCCCGCAGAGCCCACGGAGATCGACTACGTGAGGGTCGCGCCGGCGAGGTGCGGCACCCTGCGCCGGGCCTGGTTCGGCCTCGTCACCCTGCTTCAGCTGTTCTTCCTGTACATTCCGCTGGCCGTCGGCGGGGTGTACATGCTGTTCACCGAGGTTCCGGCGCTCGGCAAGCGACTGGGCCCGGACGCGCCCCGCATCACGTCGTCGGATTTCCTCATCGACGCACTGGTCCTGTCTCTCGTGCTGTTCCTCGGCTCCGTCGTCGTGGGCCTGGCCGTGTTGTTCACCGTTCCGCGCCTGCTCAGTCTGGCCTTCGAGCCCGACAAGGTCTATCCGCTCTACGGCTTCCACTACGCGGCCCACCGGGTGACGGCCGGCCTGACGAACATCAAGTTCTTCGCCTGGCTCTTTGGCGACAGCTCCTACATCGTCCACTATTTGCGCGGCCTCGGATATGATCTGTCACAGGTCGAGCAGACCGGGTCGAACTTCGGCACGGAAGTGCAGCACGAGACCCCGTATCTGGCTTCTGTCGGCAGCGGGACGATGGTGGCGGACGGGCTCTCCATCATCAATGCGGACTTCTCGAGCACGTCCTTCCGGGTGTCCCGAGCGTCGATCGGGCCGCGCAACTTCCTCGGCAACAACATCGCCTATCCCGCGGGGGGCAGGACGGGGGAGAACTGCCTGCTTGCGACGAAGGTGATGGTTCCGCTCGACGGTGCGGTCCGTGAAGGGGTCGGGCTGCTCGGCTCGCCGTGCTTCGAGATTCCCCGGTCGGTGGAGCGCGACTCCCGCTTCGACCATCTCAGGACCGGGGACGAACTGCACCGCAATCTCGCCGCGAAGAACCGCTACAACATCCGCACAATGGCCCTGTTCCTGTTCGTGCGATGGCTGCACACCTTTGTGCTCACGATGCTCGGTCTCGCCTCCGTCGGCCTGTACGGGGTGTTCGGGCACGTGGTGATAGCCGTGTATCTGGCGCTCACCCTCGGGTTCACCGCCCTCTACTACGTCCTGGTGGAGCGCTGCATCGCGTCGTTCCGCACGCTGCGCCCCCGGTTGTGCTCCATCTACGACCCGTACTTCTGGTGGCATGAGCGCCTCTGGAAGGTGCCGGACGAATACCTCAACGTATTCAACGGAACCCCCTTCAAGAACGTGATCTGGCGGTTGCTGGGTGTTCGCATCGGCAGCAGGGTCTTCGACGACGGCTGCTATGTGACGGAGCGGACGCTCACCACGATCGGGGACGACTGCACGCTCAATGCCGGGTGCAAGATCCAGTGCCACTCGCAGGAGGACGGCACCTTCAAGTCCGACCGCATAACACTCGGTGCCGGCTGCACCATCGGGGTCGGCGCGCACGTCCACTACGGCGTGACGATGGGGGACGGCGCCGTGCTGGAAGCCGATTCCTTCCTCATGAAAGGCGAGGAAGTCCCCGCGGACGCGCGGTGGGGAGGAAACCCCGCCGCGGCGATGCCGGATGCCCCCGGTCTGCCCGGCGGCGTCGGCTCGGCGACGGCAGCAGGAACGTCTTCGGTCAACAGCACCGCGGCCACGGCTGGTTGAGGAAGGTCATTCGATGGGAGCGCATGTGGAGGCGGACCGGGAGTACTGGGGCCGCGTACTGGCCGCTGGTGGTTCCACTGCGGTCCCACGGTGGGTGCGGGAGCCGGTCGCGGGTGTGGCCGAGTACGAGGCGGTGGTGCCGGGCGACGTGATGGGTGCCGTACGCGAGTTGGCGGGCGAGTTGGGAGTGCCGGTGAGTTCGGTGCTGTTGGCTGCGCATGCCAAGGTACTGGCCGCTCTGTCGGGTGAGCAGGACGTGGTGACGGGGTATGTGGCCGGGACGAGGGCTGGTCCGTTGCCGTGCCGACTGACCGTTGCCCCTGAGTCGTGGCGCGAGCTGGTGGTGAGCGCTCACCGCGTCGAGGCCGAGTTGCTGGCGCACCGGGACTTTCCCGTGGATGAGCTGCGGCGGGAGTCAGGGGTGGCGGGGCCGTCGTACGAGGTCGTGTTCGACCCTGCGGGGGCTGAAGGCGGGCTGGTCGAGGACGCGGTGCTGGGGGTGGGCTGGTGCGACCGGGGTGCAGATCCGGTGGTGCGGTTGCGGTATCGCACCGAGGCGCTGGATGCCGAGTGCGCGGCCCGGATCGGCGGCTACCACCTGGCTGCGCTGGGGCTGGTGGCGGCTGATGTGGCTGCCGGGCATGCCCGGCAGAGTCTGCTGTCGGCCGAGGAGGTGCGCTGTCAGCTCGAGGGGCTCGCCGGGCCGTGCCGCAGGCTGCCGGAGGCACGGGTGCATGAGCTGTTCGAGCAGCGGGTGCGCGCGCATCCGGAAGCGGTGGCGGCGGTGCACGGCGACCTCGAGTGGACGTACCGGGAGCTCAATGCGCGCGCCAACCGGCTGGCGCGGGCCCTGCTGGCGCGGGGGCTGGGCAGGGAAGAGGTGGTCGGGGTGGTCACCGAACGCAATCTCGACTGGCTGGCCGCGGTGTTGGCGGTGTTCAAGGCCGGGGGCGTGTATCTGCCGATTGAGCCTCATTTTCCGGCGGGACGTATCTCGGCGACCTTGTCGCGTGCCGGATGCTGGCTTGTGCTGACCGAGTCCGCCGGCACCGACACGCTCGACCAGGCCCTGGCCAAGCTTCCGGGAGTCGAGAGGCTGCTGGTCGAGGCGGCGTACGCGGAACAGCACGACTACGGTGACGTCGGGGTGAAGGTCGCGGCTGATCAGCTGGCCTACATCTACTTCACCTCCGGCTCCACCGGCGAGCCGAAGGGGGCGATGTGCGAGCACGCGGGCATGCTCAACCATCTCCACGCCAAGATCGACGACTTGGGGATCGGTCAGGGCCGGGTGGTGGCGCAGACGGCCCCGCAGTGCTTCGACATCTCGCTGTGGCAGTTGCTGGCTGCGCTGCTGGTGGGCGGGCGAACACTGCTGGTCGGGCAGGAGGTGATCGTGGATGTGGAGCGGTTCGTCGACACGCTTGTCCGAGGCCGGGTGGGTGTGGCGCAGGTCGTCCCGTCCTACCTGGAGGTGGTGGTGTCGTATCTGGAGCGGCACCCCCGCGAACTGCCGGACCTGGCGTGTGTGTCGGTGACCGGTGAGGCGTTGAAGCGGGAGCTGGTCCAGCGCTGGTTCACGATCCAGCCGGGGATCAAGCTCGTCAACGCCTATGGGCTGACCGAGACCTCGGACGACACCAACCACGAGGTCATGGACGGGGTGCCGGAACGGGTGCTGTTGGGGCGTGCCGTCAACAACGTGCATGTCTACGTCGTCGATGAACACCTGTCGCTGGTGCCGCTGGGCGCCCCGGGACTGATCGCGTTCTCCGGGGTGTGCGTGGGCCGGGGATACGTCAACGATCCCGAACGGACCCGTGAGGCCTACCGGGACGATCCGTACCGGCCGGGGGAGCGGCTCTACCTGGGAGGTGACTGGGGGCGCTGGCATCCCGGCGGCAAGCTGGAGTTCCTCGGCCGCCGGGACAACCAGGTCAAGATCCGCGGCTTCCGTATCGAGATCGGTGAGATCGAGAACACCCTGCTGCGGGTGCCCGGAGTGCGGGACGGCGCGGTCGTCATCGCCGAGCGGGCGGGCCACAGCAAGCACCTGATCGCCTTCTACACCGGCCGGTGCCTGCAGGCGGACGTGCTGCGCGAGGCGCTGGGCACCGTGCTGCCCGCCTACATGGTGCCCTCCGCCTTCCACTGGCAGCAGAGCCTGCCGCTGACCGCCAACGGAAAAACCGACAGGAAGGCCCTGACCGCGCTGGCCGAACAGACCGCGCCGGCCGCAGAGGACGACGCCACCGGAGAGCACCAGAGCGCCCCGCGCACCCCGACCGAGCGGAAGCTCGCGGGCGCGTGGGCCGAGGTGCTGGGCGTTCCCGAGCACCGCGTCGGCCGACAGGACCACTTCTTCGACTCCGGCGGCACCTCACTGTCGGCCGTGAAACTCACCCTCGCCCTGGACCGCGCGGTGTCCCTCAAGGACATCACCCGTCACCCGGTGCTCGCCGACCTCGCCGCACTCCTCGACGGCACAACCAGGGCGCGCCCGGAGCTGCTTCAGCCACTGTCGGAATCGGACGGTACGCCGGAGTGCGCCCTGGTGTGCTTCCCCTACGCAGGCGGCAACGCGGTCAACTTCCAGCCGATGGCCGGCGCCCTGGCGGGCAGCGGGCCCTCGGTCTACGCCGTCGACCTGCCCGGTCACGACCTGGCCGCCCAGGAGGAGCCGTTCGCGCCGATGGCGCAGGTGGTGGAGCAGGTCATCGCCGAGATCACCGGGCGTGGCCTGAACAGGGTCATGCTCTGGGGCCACTCCTCGGGGGCCGCGCCGGCCGTGGAGACGGCGCGGAAGCTGCAGGAACGGGGGGTGGACGTCCCGCGGGTGTTTCTCGGCGCCCAGCTGCTCGGCACCGCCACCGGCCGGCGCGCGGCCATCACCGAGCTGACCGGGCAGAGCAACGCGGAGATCGCCGCGATGCTGAGCACGGACAGCGGCTACACCGAGCTGGGCGAGCTGAATGGGCGGCATGCCGAGCACATCGGTGCCGCCTACCGGAACGACTGCGTGTCCGCACACCGCTATTTCGCCGACGCCCTGGAAAGCCCCCCGGCGGTGAAACTGGCCGCGCCGGTCACCGTGGTCGTCGCCGCCGACGACCCGAGCACGGCGGAGTTCGCCGACCGGTACCGCGACTGGCAGCTCCTGGCCGAACACGTGGAGCTGCACGAGCTCACCGACGGCGGCCACTACTTCCTGCGCACCCGCCCGGCCGAAGCGGCACAAGCCGTCCTGAGTGCCGCCGAATCGCCGGCCTCCGCTCGAGCCTCCTGAACGGCAACCGAAAGGAAACCAGATGTCGTCCTCATCCCTGGCAGCCCTGCCCGAGGTGGAACCGCAACCGGGCAAACCCCCGATCCTGCATGTCGAAGCCCCCGGTGATGCACCGCATTGGGCGGCCGAGAACCGCGACGCGTTGCGTGCGCAGGTCACCGAGCACGGTGTGCTCCTCATCCGCGGCCTGGACCTGCAGGAGGCGGACCAGGTCGGTGCCGTCTTCGCGGGACTGGCCGGCGATTTGATGACGGAGAGGGAGGCTTTCGCCCCCCGGCAGGCCTACGGCCACGGACTGTATTCCTCCTCCACCTGGCCGGCCAACCAGCCGATGTGCATGCACCATGAACTGAGCTACCGGCTGGAGTTCCCCGGCCTGATGCTGTTCGCCTGTCCGAGCGCGCCCAGCCAGGGCGGAGCGACCGCGGTGGCCGACGCGGAACGTGTGCTCCAGGCGCTGCCCGCCGCGCTGAGTGAGCGGTTCGAGCGCGAGGGCTGGCTGCTCACCCGGAGCTACAACGACGAGATCGGGGCGTCCCTGACGGAGTCGTTCGGCACCGACGACCGCGCTGCCATCGAGCGCTACTGCCGCGCCCACGCCATCGACTTCGCCTGGCAGCCCGACGGGTCCCTGCACACCCAGCAGCGCCGCAGCGCCGTGGTACGGCACCCGCTCACCGGCAGGCGCTGCTGGTTCAACCAGATCGCCTTCCTCAACGAGTGGACGCTGGCCTCGGAGGTACGCGAGTACCTGGTGGACGTCTACGGCGAGGACGGACTGCCGTTCAACACCCGCTTCGGAGACGGCACCCCGATCGGCGAGGACGTCGTCCACCTGCTCAACGCCGCCTACGAGGAGCACACCCGACGCGAGCCCTGGCAGGCCGGCGACCTCATGCTGGTCGACAACGTACGCACCGCACACAGCAGAGAGCCCTTCACCGGAGAGCGCCAGGTACTGGTCGCCATGGCCGAGCCCCAGCGCCCCGCCGACCACTGTCTGCCTTTGGAGGCGAGCCGGCGATGACCCCCCAACCCTCCACCGCCACCCGGCCCGCCCCACCCCGTCCCGCCCCGGCGCCGACCTTCGCGGTGATCTCCGGCGCCCAGGTGCAGCGAGCACTCGACGGGCGCGAGAAGGAGATCGTGGAGCTGGTCGAGGCCACCTACCGGCTGCACGGCGCCGGGGACTCGGTCAACCCGCCGTCGTACTTCCTGCGCTTCCCCGACCGCCCCACGGACCGGATCATCGCGCTGCCGGCCTCCATCGGCGGGCCGGTACGGGTGGACGGCCTGAAATGGATCTCCAGCTTCCCGGCCAATGTGACGGCCGGTCTGCCCCGAGCCTCCGCGGTCCTCGTCCTCAACGACCACGACACCGGCTACCCGTTCGCCTGCCTGGAAAGCTCGATCATCAGCGCCACCAGAACCGCGGCATCCGCCGCACTGGCAGCCGACTGGCTCAGCCGCAACCGGCGCCGCCCGACCCGTATCGGATTCTTCGGCACCGGCCTGATCGCCCGCTACATCCACACCTTCCTGGCCGGCACCGGGTGGACGTTCGACACCATCGGCGTGCACGACGTGTCCGCCGACAGCACCGCCGGGTTCTGCGGCTACCTGCGGCAGGCCGGCACCAGCGGACACGCCGGACAGGTCACGGTCCACGACAGCCCCGAAGAGCTGATCCGCGCCAGCGACCTGGTGGTCTTCGCCACCGTCGCCGGCGCACCCCACGTCACCGACCCGGCCTGGTTCACGCACCACCCCCTGGTCCTGCACGTGTCCCTGCGTGACCTCGCCCCCGAGATCCTGCTCGCCTCGGCCAACATCGTCGACGACGTCGAGCACTGCCTGAAGGCCGACACCTCCCCCCACCTGGCCGAGCAGCTCACCGGCAACCGCGACTTCCTGGACGGCACCCTCGACGAGGTCATGGCCGGACGAGTGACCCCGCCGACCGACCGGACAGTGATCTTCTCGCCCTTCGGGCTTGGCGTTCTCGACCTCGCCGTCGGCAAGTACGTCTACGACGAAGCAGCCCGGACGGGAGACCTCCGCCTCGTCGACGATTTCTTCCACGATCTGCGCCGGTACGGCTGAAGCCACTTCGCTCAGCTCTGGCATCAGGAGGCCCACCGTGCCCGTCATCTCCGCTCCCCACGCCTTCAACGAAGGCGATCTCTATGTCGACCTCCAGTCGATTTTCGGCCGCGCCCTCTACCTGAAGTGTGAGGGCTTCAACTTCGCCGGCTCCATCAAGTTGAAGGCCGCGAACGAGATGGTCGAGACCGCCGAGCGTGACGGAGTCCTGACGTCGGATTCCATACTGGTCGAGTCCTCGTCCGGGAACCTGGGCGTGGCGCTCAGCATGATCGCCGCGAGCAAGGGGTACCGGTTTCTGTGCGTGACGGACTCCCGTTGCAACCTGTCGACCAGATTGCTGATGGAGTCGTTGGGCAGCGAGGTGCACGTCGTCGCCGACCTGGACGCCAACGACGGCTTCCTCGCGCGGCGGATCGACTACGTCCGTGCGCTGTGCGCGTCCGACGACCGATACGTGTGGCTCAGTCAGTACACCAATCCGGGCAACTGGCGGGCGCACTACCGCACGACGGCGCCGGAGATCGCCAGCCAGTTCCCGCGACTTGACGTGCTGTTCGTCGGGGCGGGCACCACCGGGACCCTGATGGGCTGCGCGCGATACTTCCGGAAGTGGCACCGGTCGGTGCGGATCGTCGCCGTGGACAGCGTGGGCTCGGTGGCCTTCGGCGGCAAGCCGGGCCGCCGGATGATTCCCGGCCTGGGCATGAGCATGCGCCCACCGCTGCTCGACGAGTCCTACGTGGACGAGGTGATCCGGGTCGAGGAGGCGGACACCATCCGTACCTGCCACCGTCTGGCCAGACGCGGCTTCCTGTTCGGCGGCTCCACAGGGACCATAGTCAGCGGCGCGATGGACTGGTTGAACCAACATGCCACGCGCGGCATCACCGCGGTGGCCATCGCCCCGGACCTCGGCGAGCGCTACCTCGACACCATCTACCAGACCAACTGGCTGCAGGATCTGTACGGCGACCAGATCCTCGACCCCGAACAGGTGACCGCCGGTTCCCGGAGAGTCCAGCCCATGCCGCGGGCGTCGGGCCGACGGCGGAAACCGTAGAACGGCGCGTCCTACGCACGGCGTTCCCCGGCCCGAGCGCCGCGGGGGTCACCGGAAGACACGGCGCCACCCCCTTCCAGGCCGCCGGCTGCCCGGCCGAGAGACCCGCTCACCGCGAGGGCGGTCGCCGACCGTGCCGCGCGTGGTGCATCTCAGCCGGCGCTGATGTGGCCGTCGTCCACCAGCCGGTCGACCATGGCGTGGCGCAGCCGGGCCGCCGCCTTGGACTGCGGGGCGGGCTCGGCGGACGGGGCGCGGGCGATCGGGTAGCGGTGGACGGGAGGCAGGCCGGGCAGCAGCCCGGGCCATACGGTGTCGATGACATGGGCGCTCGGCGTGAACAGGGCCTGTCCGTGGACCGGGAGGTCGGTGACCTCGTGTCATTCCCAGCGGCGGACCAAGTGGGGTTCGGTGACGGTGGGTTCACCGGTGTGGGCGGTGATGCGGACGGCGGCGGTCACCCGGGGAATGCCGTGGACGGAGTCCATCACGAGGGCCGGCAGCCGTGCGTCCGCGCGGTCGGCTTTCAGCCCGGTTTCCTCCTCCAGTTCCCGGACGGCTGTGTCGACGAAGTCCTCGTCGGCGGTGTTCTTGCCGCCGGGGAGTTCCCAGAGCCCGCCTGCCGACCAGCCCAGCGCGGCCGCCGGGGCGATCCCGGCGGCCGGGTGGGTCAGCAGGGCCCGGTACGGCGTAGCCGACGACCCTGGTTCTGCAAAGCCACGGAACGGAACGGCAGTTGGCCCGGCCGGGCCTCGCCGGCCGAGCCCGACCTCGTCGACGCAAGGACCTGCAGAACGTGCAGTTCACCAGCGGTGAGAGTTGCGGCGGCGAGAACAGCGGCGACGCGGCCCCAACCGGCCCTCGATCCATGGCAGTTGGTAATGCGGCTCGGGCGGCCGGGAACGGCGGCGACGGTGGCCGGCCGTGGCGGGGGTCAGCCGTGGTAGGTGATGTACCCGTTGCCGTCTCGGTCGTCGCGCGCCTTGGTGTAGGAGTGGACGTCGGCGCGGGAACCCGAGGGCTTGTACAGGTAGATGGTGTCCTTGTCGTTGTTCCAGATGAAGTTGCAGTTCCGGCGGTAGACGACGTTCTGGGCGTCGGAGTCCGTGCCGTGGCCCCCGCGCAGCTTCACGTAGTCGCCGGGCTGGAGATAGTGGTTGGCGGGGAACGTGAAGCGGTTGCCGGCGGCGTCCCTGACGACGTAGCCCTTGAGGTTGACGGTCGTGCTGCGCGAGTAGTTCTTGATCGTCAGGTACTCGTCCTTGGTGTTGCCGGTGCGGCAGTTGTTGGAGTCCCGCCCGGGCGCGTCGTACTGGACGCCCTTGATCTTCAGGGCGGAGGAGTACTCGGTGGCCTGTGCCGGGGCCGAAGCGACGACGGCAAGCGTCCCGGCGGTGGCGGCAACAGTCAGCGCAGAGCGTATACGCATGAGGAATCCCCCCTCGGTGGTGCGAATGGAGCGCCAGGAGCATACACAACAAGTGGCCGGCCGGTGAGGGTGAAGTGCAGAAAATGTGAAGGCGGCTGCGTGGGCTCAGCCGACGCGGAGCGTCAGGGGGACACGGATGTCGGAGCAGCCGTGCCGGTGGCCGTCGGGTTTCGTGGCGCTGACCGCCCCAACTCCGTTTGGACACGCAGCGTTTACGTGTGTTCGACCCGTCGACCGGCGGAACTTGTTATGGTGTTACTCGTTAGTAGCAAGCTGAACGGGGGGCACGGGGAGCCTGTGGCCGCATCGCCGCAGTTCCTCGGGTGGGTGGTCGAGACGGATCGCCTGGCAAGGGGGCCAGGTCGGCCGACGGCTTCTGCGGGTACGCATTCCTGCGGCCATTGAACTCCAGTTCCCTCGCCCGCTGATCCGGACAGGTGAGACTCGTCACATGGTTCGTTCACTGGTCGATTTACTGACCGAACACGCCTCGCACCATCCCGACCGCACCGCCTACCGCTACCTCGTCACGGGCGACTGTGATGCAGAGACTCAGGAGATCTCCTACGGACAACTGGCCTGCCGTTCCCGGGCCATCGCCGCCTGGCTGCAGGAACGCGGCCTGGCCGGCTCCCGCGCCATGCTGCTGTATCCGCCCGGCCTCGAGTTCGTCTCTGCCTTCCTGGGCTGCCTCGCCGCCGGGGTCGTTGCCGTCCCGGGTGTGCCCCCGCAGGGACGGTCGCAGAACCACCGGGGCCTGATGCGGATGAAGCGTCTGATCGCCGACGCGGACGCCAAGGTGATCCTTGGCGGACGTGAAGTCGTCGGCGCCCTACGCGCGTTGGCGGAGCACCTGCCCGAACTGGACGGGATCACCCGCGTCACCACCGAGGACATCCCCGACGACGCGGCCGGCTCCTGGCGCGAACCCGACCTCACCGCCGATTCGGTCGCCTTCCTCCAGTACACCTCCGGCTCCACCTCCGCCCCGCGCGGCGTGATGGTGACCCACGGGAACCTGCTGGACAACGAACGAGTGGTCACGGAGCGGATGGGGCACACCCCGGACGCGAGCGCGGAGTACGGACACGAGATGTTCGTCAGCTGGCTGCCCGTGTACCACGACATGGGCCTCATCGGCCCGGTCCTCAACACGGTCTACCTCGGCGCGACCGCCACGCTCTTCTCGCCGTTGCATTTCCTGCAACAGCCCCAGCGCTGGCTGAACGCCATCAGCCGCTACCGTCCGCACACCAGCGGCGGCCCCAACTTCGCCTACGAGCTGTGCCTGAAGCACGCCACGCCCGACCTCCTCGACGGCCTCGACCTGAGCAGCTGGAAGGTCGCCTTCAACGGCGCCGAACCGGTACGGGCCGCCACCCTGCGGAGGTTCACCGAGACCTTCGGTGCGGCCGGCTTCCGCCGTGAGGCCCTCTACCCCTGCTACGGCCTGGCCGAGGCCACCTTGATGGTCACCGGCGGCTCGGTGGACACCCCGCCGACGCTGCTCGAGGCCGACGGAAGCGGCCCGCATGCCGGTGCGGCCGACGCGGCGGCGGTCGGCTGCGGCCGTCCCGGCCCCGGCCTGACCGTGGTGATCGCCGACCCCGAGCGGCAGGAGGAGCTGCCCGAGGGCGAGGTCGGCGAGATCTGGGTCGGCGGCGCCAGCGTCGCCAAGGGCTACTGGCGCAACGCCCTCGCCACCCGCGAGACCTTCCGGGCCACCCTGACCGGCCGTGAGGGCCGCTTCCTGCGCACCGGCGACCTCGGATTCCTGCGGGACGGCGAGCTGTTCGTCACCGGCCGCCTCAAGGACCTGATCGTCATCGACGGACGCAACCACTACCCGCAGGACCTGGAACTGTCCGCCGAGATGTCCCACCCGGCGCTGCGGCCCGGCTGCACGGCCACGTTCGCCGTGGACGGCGGGGTGGAGGGCGAGCAGCCCGTCGTCGTCGCCGAGGTGGCCCCGGAGGCGGTAGGCGAGGCGGAGAAGATCGCCGACCAGGTCCGCAGCGCGATCGGCGAGGCCCACGGCCTGTCGGTGCGCGACGTCGTGCTGGTCCGCCCCGGCACCATCCCCAAGACCTCCAGCGGGAAGATCCAGCGCCGCGCCACCCGGGCGGCGTACCTCGACGGCACCCTCTCCGTGATCGGCGAGCCCGCTCCGAGATGACATCACCCCGTCGCCGGCGCGCGCGTCCGCGCCGGTGACGGTCCGCCGTCGTACGACCGATACAGCACACGCATCCGTACGACCGGTGCGGCACCCGCTGCGGCACCCGCATCGGTACGACCGGTGCGGCACCCGCGTCGGTACGACAGGTGCGGTACCCGCATCCGTCGTACGCGGCCCCCGTACCGGTCGTACGGAAACCGCCTGAACCCCCGTTCCTGAGGACACCTGCCCCGATGCCTGCGAACGAGTTCCCGAAGCAGTCCGCCGAGACGTCCGTCACCACCCCCGAGGGCCTGCGCGCCAGGCTGGCCTCAGCCGTCGCCGAGGTTGCCGGGCTCGACCCGCTGGCCGTCGACCCGGACCGGCCGATCGCCGAATTCGGCCTGGGATCACGCCAGTTGGTGGCACTGGCCGCGGAGCTCGCCGCGCAAACCGGCCGGTCCGTGGAGCCGTCCCTCGTCTTCAACCACCCCACGATCACGGAGCTCGCCGCGGCAATCCTCGGCGAACAGCCCACGGAACCGGCCGACTTGGCAGCGCACGACACCCCCGTGCGGACGGACGACGACATCGCGATCGTCTCCATGGCCTGCCGCTTCCCCGGCGGCGCCGAGGACCCCGAAGGGCTGTGGCGGCTGCTCGCCGCGGGCGGCGACGCCATCTCCGAGGTACCCGCGGGCCGTTGGGACACCCAGGGGCTCTACGACCCCGACCCCGAGGCCACCGGCAAGGCGTACACCCTGCGCGGCGGCTTCCTCGACGGCATCGACCGCTTCGACGCGCCCTTCTTCGGGATCTCGCCCCGCGAGGCCGCCGCCATGGACCCGCAGCAGCGGCTGCTGCTGCAGACCACCTGGGAGGCCATCGAGCGGGCCGGCATCGTCCCGGATGCGCTGCACGGCAGCTCCACGGGCGTCTACATCGGCCTGTACGACAGCGGATACCTCGCCTCGGCCTCGCTCGCCCAGCTCGACGGGCACGTCGGCACGGGCTCGGCGTCCAGCGTGGCCTCGGGGCGCATCGCCTACACCCTCGGTCTGCAGGGCCCGGCGGTCACCGTCGACACCGCCTGCTCCTCCTCCCTCGTCGCCCTGCACCTCGCGGCGCGGGCGCTGGCTGGCGGGGAGTGCGACCTCGCGCTGGCGGGCGGCGCGACGCTCATGGTGACCCCGCGCGGGCACGTGGAGTTCAGCAGGCTACGCGGGCTGTCGCCGTCCGGCCGGTGCAGCCCGTTCTCGGCCGACGCGGACGGCGTGGTGTGGGCCGAGGGCTGCGGCGTGGTCCTGCTGAAGCGGCTCGCGGACGCCCGACGCGACGGCGACCGCGTCCTCGCCGTCGTCAAGGGCTCCGCCATCAACCAGGACGGTCGCAGCCAGGGACTGAGCGCGCCGAACGGCCCGGCCCAGGAACGGGTGCTGCGCGCCGCCCTGGACGCCGCCGGACTCGCGCCGGACGACCTGGACTACGTCGAGGCGCACGGCACGGGCACCCTGCTCGGCGACCCCATCGAGGGCCGGGCGCTGGCTGCCGTCTTCGGACCGGGCCGCCAAGCCGAACGGCCCCTCGGCGTCGGCTCCCTGAAGTCCAACATCGGTCACACGCAGGCCGCGGCGGGTATCGGCGGCGTCATCAAGACGGTGCTGGCCCTGAGGCACGAGCTCATCCCGGCGTCCCTGCACGCCGAGACGCTCACGGAGCACATCGACTGGGCGGGCAGCGGCCTACGCATCCACCGCAGCGCCCAGGCGTGGCCGCGGAGCGGCGACCGCACACGCCGCGCGGGGGTGAGCGCGTTCGGGATCAGCGGCACGAACGCGCACGTGGTGCTGGAGGAAGCACCGGACGACCTCGTACGGCCCACCACGGACGCGGAGCTGCCGGGCACGACCCTCTTCCCGCTCTCCGCCCGCACCCTCCCCGCCCTTCAGGGACAGGCCGATCGGCTGCGCCAACTCCTCGCGGACCAGGCGCGGTTGCCGCTGGCCTCCGTGGCCGCGACGCTGGCCCACCACCGCACCCACTTCGAGCACCGGGCCGTCGTCCAGGCGGCCGACCGGGACGAACTGCTGACCGCGTTGCGGGCCCTCGCCGAGGGGCGGCCCGACGCGGACCTGACCGTCGGCCCGCACACCGCGCTCCCGGCCGGCAAGGTGGCCTTCGTCTTCCCCGGGCAGGGCGCCCAGTGGGCCGGGATGGCCCGGGACCTGCTGGAGAGCGACCCGGTGTTCGCGGACGAACTCGACCGCTGCGACGCCGCCCTGCGCCCGTTCACCGAATGGTCGGCGGCGGCCGTCCTGCGGGGCGACGCCGGTGCGCCGTCCCTGGACCGCGTGGACGTCGTCCAGCCGGTGCTCTTCGCGGTGATGGTGTCCCTGGCCGCCGTGTGGCGGGCCCGTGGCGTACGGCCGGACGCCGTGATCGGGCACAGCCAGGGCGAGGTCGCCGCGGCCTGTGTCGCCGGGGCGCTCAGCCTCAACGACGCGGCGGCGGTGGTCGCCCTTCGCAGCCGGGCCCTGACGGAGCTGTCCGGCACCGGCACGATGGCCGTCGTCGCCCTGCCGCACACCGAGGTCGAGAGGCGCCTCGACGGTCTCGACGGCCGGGTCTCCGTCGCCGCCGTCAACAGCGGCCGGGCCACCGTGATCGCCGGTGACGTGGAGCCGCTGGAGGAACTGCTCGCCGACCTCGACCGGGAGCAGGTCTTCGTCCGCCGCATCGACGTCGCCTACGCCTCCCACAGCGCCCAGGTCGAGCCGGTCCGCGCGACGATCCTCGACGAACTCGACGGCGTCACCACCCACCCCACGTCGGTCGCCTGGTACTCGACGGTGACCGGTGAGCCGGTCACCGAGGAGCTGGAAGCCGACTACTGGTACTCCAACCTGCGCGAACCCGTCCGCTTCGGGCCCACCGTGGAGCGCATGGCGGCCGACGGCCACCGCTACTTCGTCGAACTCGGCCCCCACCCGTCCCTGCTCACCGCCGTGCACACGATCGGCGAGGACTCCGGCCACGAGCTGGTCGCCGTCGGCTCGCTCCGCCGCGACGAAGACGGACCCGCCTGCCTGGACCGCGCCGCCGCCGAACTCCACGTCCACGGACGGACGATCGACTGGCGCCGCCTGGTCGCCGACACCGCCCCCGCGGACCTGCCGACCTACGCCTGGGACACCCAGCGCCACTGGATCGAGCCCGAGTCCGCCGCCGGCGTCCCTGGCCTCTTCGACCGCGCCGCGCACCCGTTGCTCGGCGTCCAGTTGCAGTCGGCGGACGCGACCCGCTGGACCTTCCGCAACGAGTGGTCTCCGGCCACCGCCGACTGGCTGCCCGACCACACCGTCTTCGGCCGGACCGTGGTGTCGGGCACCACCCTCATGGAGCTGTGCCGCGCCGCACTCGCCGTGGCCCGCCCGGACGCCCCGGCCGACGTCACCGACCTGCTCCTCCTCACGCCCCTCGTACTGCCCTCCCCCAAGTTATCGACTTCGCTCGAACAGGGAGGTACCCCCATCGGCACGGTCGAGGTGTCCGTCGAGGTGGTCACCGCCCACTCGGTGCCGGAGATCACCGTGCACAGCCGTCCGCGCGGTCAGGAGGCCACGGGCTGGACCCTGCACGCCACCGCGTCGGCGGCGGAGCCGGCCGGGGTGACGGCGGGGCAGCCGCCGGTGTGGCCGGAGGCCGCCGAACCGGCGTGGAGCCCGCAGACGTACGAGCGACTGACCGGCCTCGGCCTCCGCTACGGCCCCGCCTTCCAGGGCGTACGCGAGGCGGTGGTCACCGGCGACGGCGAGCTGCTGGCCCGGCTGTCGCTGCCGTCCGTCGCCCGCGACCTCGCCGACCCCTACCCGGTCCACCCAGCGCTGCTGGACGCCGCACTGCACGTGGCCGCCGGGTTCGACGCCTCCGAGGGCAGGGTGCTGCTGCCGGTCGCGGTGGGCCGCTGTGTGCTGCCGTCCGGCGGCGCCGACGAGCTGACGGCGTCCGTACGGCGCACGGGAGGCTCCGGTACGGACCTCACGCTGGACGTCACACTGTGGGACGCCGACGGCTTCCCGGCCGGCCGCCTGGAGGGCGTACGCCTGCGCGCAGCCGACCCGGCCGACCTGACCAGCGCCTCGGAGAACGGCCGGCATCTGTACGAGGTGGCGTGGACGGCCGTGACCGAAGAGCCCGCAGGGGCGCCGGGCGCCGAGTGGGCTTTCGTCGGCGACGGCACGGATCCGGAGGTCACCGCCGCCCTGCACGGACTCGAAGCGGCCGGGATCCAGCTGGGCGAGACGGGGGCCGACGTCCTCGTACGGTTCTGGCCACGCCCGGCCGACGACGCCGAACCGGCCGCCGCGGCACGGGAGTTGGCGGCAGTCGCCCTGGCCGAACTGCAAGGGCTCGTCACGCGGAACGAGGCGCCCACCCGGACCGTCTGGGTGACCCGTGGCGCGGTCGCGGCCGGCGACGGGGACACGGTGCCGGGCCTCGCCCAGTCGGTGCTGTGGGGTCTGGCCCGCAGCGCCCGCACCGAGCACCCGGACCTCGGGCTGACGCTGCTCGACCTCGACAGCGGCGACCCCGCGGGCGCCCTGCTGGAGGCCGTCGCCCACCCCGACGAGCCCGAACTCGCCCTCCGCGCGGGCACGCTGCTCGCGCCCCGGCTGGTGCGCGCCCGCGCCAAGGACACGGACCTCGCGTGGGCACCCACCGACGGCACCGTGCTGATCACCGGAGGCCTCGGCGCGGTCGGCCGCCACATCGCCCGGCTTTTCGCCGAACGCGGCGTACCACGCCTGCTGCTGACCTCCCGTCAGGGTGCCGCAGACCCGCGCACCGCCGAGGTCACCGCCGAACTCACCGCGCTCGGCACCGAGATCGAGGTCGCGGCGTGCGACGTCGCGGACGCGAGGGCCGTGGCCGACGTCCTCGGACGGATCGGCGACGAGCTGCCGCTGCGTGGCGTCGTGCACTGCGCCGGAATCCTGGACGACGGGGTGGTTGCCGAGCTGACGCCCGAACGCCTCGCCGGAGTACTGCGCCCCAAGGCCGACGGCGCCGCCCACCTGCACCGGCTCACCGCCGACACCCCGCTGCGGATGTTCCTGCTGGTCTCCTCGGCCGCCGGTGTCGTCGGCAACGCGGGCCAGGCCAACTACGCGGCCGCCAACGTCTTCCTCGACCAACTCGCCCACCGCCGAAGGGCCCTGGGCCTGCCCGCCGTGTCGGTCTCCTTCGGCGCCTGGTCGGGCGAGGGCCTCGCCGCCGCACACGCCGACCTGGAGCGCATGGCCCGCCTCGGCCACCGTCCCCTCACCCCCGACCAGGGCCGCGACCTGGTCGAACTCTCCCTGCGCCGGGGCGCTGCGCACCTGGTCGCCTGGGCCCTGGACCTGCCCCGCCTGCGCGAGACCACGGCCGCCGCGGGCGGCCCCTCGGCCGCCCTGTGGCGCTCGCTGCTGCCCGCACCCCGCACCGGGCAGGACGGCGGCGACGGCCTGGCGGACCGCCTGGCCCGGCTGCCGGAGGCCGAACGCGCCGACCGCGTCCTGGCCCTGGTCCGCGAGGAGGCCTCCCGCGCCCTCGGCCTGCGCTCGGCGGAGTCCGTCCGCCCCGACCAGCCGCTGCGCGAACTCGGCATGGACTCCGTGACGGCCGTCGAACTGCGCAACCGCATCGGCGCCCGCCTCGGCGCCAGGCTCCCCGCGACCCTGCTGTTCGACCACCCCACCCCGGCCCGCCTCGCCGAGTACCTGCTGACCACCGCGCTCGCGACGAGCGGCCGTACCACCCGTCGCCCCGACTCCCGCCCCACCCGCACCACGGCCGCGCCGTCCGACGAGCCGGTGGCCCTCGTGGCCATGGCCTGCCGCCTTCCGGGCGGCGTGAACGACCCGGAGGGCCTGTGGCGGCTGGTCGCGGAGGGCCACGACGCGGTCGGCCCGTTCCCGGCCGGGCGGTGGGACGTGGAGTCCCTGTACGACCCCGACCCGGACGCCCCGGGCAAGTCGTACGCCCGGGAAGGCGGCTTCCTCGACGACATCGAGTCCTTCGACGCGGGCTTCTTCGGCATCACCCCGAAGGAGGCGGCGGCCATGGACCCGCAGCAGCGGCTGCTCCTGGAGACGGCGTGGGAGGCGCTGGAGCGCGCCGGGATCGTGCCCGCGCGACTGGCGGGGAGCACCACCGGCGTGTACGTCGGCATGTTCGGCAGCGACTATCTCGCGGGCTCCCGGCTCGACCAGCTGGACGGGTACGTCGGCACGGGGTCGGCGCTGAGCGTGGCCTCGGGCCGGCTCGCGTACGCGCTGGGGCTGCACGGCCCCGCGCTGACGGTCGACACGGCGTGCTCGTCGTCACTGGTCGCGGTGCACCTGGCGGCACAGGCGCTGCGGTCGGGCGAGTGCGACCTGGCACTCGCCGGAGGCGTGACGCTCATGGTGACGCCGCAGACCTTCGTGGAGTTCAGCCGACTGCGGGGCCTGTCCGCGACCGGCCGCTGCCGGTCCTTCTCCGACGACGCCGACGGCGCCATCTGGGCCGAGGGCGCCGGCATGATCGTACTGAAGCGGCTGAGCGACGCACGGCGCGACGGTGACCGGGTACTGGCGGTGCTGCGTGGCACGGCCGTCAACCAGGACGGCCGCAGCCAGGGGCTGTCCGCGCCCAACGGCCCGGCCCAGGAGCAGGTGATCCGGCGGGCGCTGGAGCTGTCCGGGCTGGAACCCGCCGACATCGACTACGTGGAGGCGCACGGCACGGGCACGACACTGGGCGACCCGATCGAGGCGAACGCCCTGTCGCAGGTCTTCGGTGACTCGCGCCCCCAGGACCACCCCCTGTACCTGGGCTCGCTCAAGTCCAACCTCGGGCACACGCAGGCCGCTTCGGGCGTGGCCGGGCTGATCAAGGTGGTGCAGTCGCTGCGGCACCAGACCCTGCCGGCCACCCTGCACGCCGGCACGCCCAGCAGGCACGTCGACTGGGACGGCAGCGGACTGCACCTGCTGCAGGAGCCGGTGGCCTGGCCGGCGGCGGGGGAGCGGGTCCGGCGAGCCGGGGTCAGCGCCTTCGGGATCAGCGGAACCAACGCGCACGTGATCGTCGAGGAGGCTCCGCCGGCCGAGGCCGAGTTCACGAGCGAACTCCCGGCCGGAAAGCAGCTGTTCGTCGTGTCCGCACGGAGCGAGGCCGCGCTGCGGGGGCAGGCCGCCCGGCTGGCCCGGCACCTGACCGAGGACACCTCCCTGCCGGACGTCGCCCACACCCTCGCGCGGCACCGCAGCCACTTCGAGTGGCGGGCCGCGATCGCGGCGGGCGACCGGGACGAACTGCGCGCACTGCTCCAAGGGTTGGGCAGCGGACGGGCGCCGGTCGTCCCGCCGCACGAGGAGCAGACCGGCAAGGTGGCCTTCGTCTTCGCCGGGCACGGCGGCCAATGGCCCGGCATGGGCCTGGGGTTGATGGCCGGGTCGGAAGCGTTCCGCGAGGAGCTGACCCGCATCGACGAGGCGGTGCAGCGGTACGTCGGCTGGTCCGTGCTCAACGTGCTGCGGGCACCGGAGGAGTTCTCCCCGCTCGACCGGACCGAGTACCTGCAGCCGGTGCTGTTCGCGGTCAACGCGGCGCTGGCCGCCGCCTGGCGGCCCCTCGGCATCACCCCCGACGCCGTGGTCGGCCACAGCCTGGGCGAGATCGCCGCCGCGTACAGCGCGGGCGCCCTCACCCTCGACGACGCCGTCGCCGTCGTCACGGGCCGCGCCCAGGCCGTCGTACCCCTGGTCGGGCAGGGCGGCATGGTGTCCGTCGAGCTGCCGCGCACGCGGGTCGAGGAGCTGCTCGCACCGTACGCGGGCCGGCTGTTCGTCGCCGCGGTCAACAGCTCCGGCTCCATGGCCGTCTCCGGCGACGCCGACGCGCTGGCCGAGCTGCGCCGGCACCTCGAGGAGCAGGAGATCCCCGTACGACGGCTGTCGACGCCGTTCGCCTCGCACACACCGCTGATGGAACCGCTGCGGGAGGAGCTGCTCGACCGCCTCTCCGGCATCCGGGGCACACAGGCACCGACCCCCCTGTACTCGACGGTCCTTGCCGAACCCGTCCCCGGTGACCGGCTGGACGCCGACTACTGGTACGCCAACCTCAGCCGACCCGTCCGCTTCGCGGACACGGTCCGACAAATGCTGGACGACGGCTACCGCTACTTCGTCGAGCTCAGCCCGCACCCGTCGCTGCTCTCCTCGATCGAGGCGGTGGCGGCCGAGGCCGGGATCGACGCGGTGGGTGTCGGCTCGCTGCGCCGGCAGCAGGACGGGCACGACGTTCTGCTACGCAGGCTGGGCGAGTTGTACGCCGCCGGGCACACGCCCGACTGGACGGTGCTGTTCCCCGAGGGCCGCCGCGTCGACCTGCCCACGTACGCGTTCGCCCGCGAGCGTCACTGGCTCGCGCCCGCACCGGCCACCGCGGCAGGCTCCTCGCCGCTCCTGGGCACGCACGTCGAGTCCAGCGACGAGCCCGACCGGCACCTCTTCCAGAGCGACATCGACCTCAGTGACAGCCGTTTCGCCTATCTGACCGACCACCGGGTCAACGGCGAGGTCTGGCTGCCGGGTGCCGCCCTCCTCGACATGGCCCTGGAGGCCGCCTCGGCCGTGCAGGACGGCCACGACGTGCGCCTGGCCGACGTCAGGTTCGTCCAGCCGCTGCGGCTGGATCCCGAGCGGCCCGTACGGCTGCAACTGGTCCTGCGGCCCGCCGAGGACGGTTTCCGTGCCTTCACCGTCGCCTCCGCGGCCGCCGGTGAGCGGCGTACGCGGTGGGAGCGGCACGTCAGCGGACGCGTCGCGGTGCACGCGGTGGGGTCCCCGACCGACGCGCAGCTCGCCGCGGTGCGCGAGCAGTGTGCGGAAGAGGTCGACCTGTCGGCCGTCTACGCCGGGCTGACCGCCCTCGGCATCGACTACGGCCCCGCCTTCCGGGGGCTCGAGACGGGGCACCGCACGCAGGCCGCGGCCGTCGGCCGGCTGACCGCCAGGCCCGCCGCCGGTCACCTCCTGCACCCCGTGGTCCTCGACGCCGCCTTCCACACGGCCGCCCTGCCCGGCGACGCACCCGAGGGCCGGGCGTTCGTGCCCGCCGGCGTCGGACGGCTGCGGTTCACCGGGCTGCGCACCACACCCGCGTGGGTGACCTGCCAGCTGCGGTCCGTGGGCGGCGACACCGCGACCCTGGACCTGAGGATCTGGGACGAGAACGAGCAACTGGTCCTGGAGGCCGAGGAATTCGAGCTGGCCGCACTCTCGCCGCTGGACGGCGCGCTCTTCGAGACCCGCTGGCAGCCGCGCCCGGTCGCCCAGGAACCGCCCGCCCACGGCAGCTGGCTGATCCTGGCCGACGACACCGGAGTGGCCGGCGAACTCGGCGAGCGGCTCGGCTCCTCGGTGCCGCACGTCATCGCCCGCAGCGGCAGCGCCTTCGCCGCAGAGGGGCCCGGCCGGTACGTCCTCGACCCGGCCGATCCGCAGCACCTGGCCCGGCTGCTGGACGAGGCCTTCCCGGACGGACCGCCCGAGCGGGTGGTCCAGCTCTCCGCGCTCGACGCCCCGGCCATCGAGGACGCCCATACGGCCGAGGAGGCCGCGCGGCTGTGCTGCCTGAGCACCCTGCACCTGGTGCGCACGCTGGCCGACCGTCAGCAGAGCCGCGCGCCACGCCTGTTCGTGGTCGTGCGCGGCAGTCAGCCCGCCGGTGACAGCACCCGGGTGACCAACCCCCAGCAGGCGCTCGCCTGGGGCTTCGGGCTCGCGGTGGCGCAGGAGTACCCGGAGCTGTCGACCACGCTGATCGACCTGCCGCCCACCGGCGGCGTCGACGGCCTGTGGACCCAGCTCAGGCACGCGGACGACGAACGGCTCGTCGCCCTGCGCGGGGCGGGCCGGCTGGTGCCGCGCCTGGCCCGCACCCACCCGGACGACGACGGCCACGGCGAGACCGCCCCGGACGACGTGCACCTGATCACCGGCGGTCTGGGCGGCCTCGGCCGCGTCGTCGCCGAGCGACTGGTCCGGCGCGGTGCCCGCCGATTGGCGTTGATGAGCCGTGGCACGCCCGACCCGGACACCGCGCGCTGGATCGAGGGCCTCGAAGAGCGCGGCGTCACCGTGCACCTCACCCGCGCCGACGTCGCCGATCGGGACGGTCTCGCGGCCGCCCTGGAGGCCCTACGACGAGAGGCCGGCCCGATCGCCGCAGTCGTGCACGCGGCCGGTGTGCTCGACGACGCCACGGTGGCGAACCTGACCGACGAACGCGTCCTGCGCGTGCTCGCCCCCAAGGTCCTGGGCACCGCCCTCCTCACCGAACTGACCCCGGAAGCCGAAACCCTGGTCCTGTTCGCCTCGGCGGCCGGACTCCTCGGCTCGGCCGGGCAGTCCCCGTACTCGGCGGCGAATGCCTTCCTCGACGCCTGGGCGCACCACCTCTCCCGCACCGACCGCCGGGCGCTGAGCCTGGACTGGGGCGCCTGGGCCGGAGTCGGCATGGTCGCCGAGTCCGGCACCCGGGCCGCCGAGACCAGCCGGTCGGGCCTGATCGCCTTCTCCCCGCAGGAGGGCGGCGAGTTGTTCGAGCGGGTGCTGGGCACGGCCCGCCGCCAGCTCGCTCCCCTCGCCCTGGACTGGGAGATGCTGACCCTCGTGCCGGACGCCGTGCGCACCCGCCCGATCCTGGGCGATCTGGTCACCGCACCGACGGGCACGGCCGCCTCCGACGACCTCGTCAAGAAGGTGTTCGCGGCGACGACCGACCAGGACCGCACCACCTGGCTCGAGGCGTACGTACGGGCCCGGATCGGCGAGGTCTCCGGGGGAGCGGTGGACGTGTCCGCGACCACTGCCCTGAAGGAACTGGGCCTCGACTCCCTCATGCTGGTACGGCTGCGCAACGCCTTCGCCCGCGAACTGGGCGCCGAGCTCCCGGCCGCCGACGTGTTCGCGGCCTCCGACATCCGCGGCCTCGCCCGGGCTCTGGGCGAGGCCCTGCCGGAGCGCGAGGCCGTGGCGCAGGAGCGGCCCGCCGACCTCACGGCGGACGTGCCGGAGACCGAACTGCGGCCCGCGACCCGCGACGTCGTACGACTGCTGCGCAGCGCCCAGCCGGGCATGCCCGAGGCGGCGCACGGCATCGGCCTGGCCGTACGCCTGACCACGCCGACCACCCGCGAGACGCTCACCGGCATCCTCGACCGCCTCGTCGCCCGGCACGCGGCCCTGCGCACCGCGATCGTCACCGGCAGCGAAGGCGGCCGGCAGCTGCGCGTGGACCGGGAGGTGGCCGGGCCGGTGCTGCGCTGGACGACCGCCGAGGGCGAACTCGATGCCGCCGACCGGCTGCGGGAGCTGCTGGAGCCGCCCTTCGACCTGGGGAGGGCGCCGTTGTGGCGGTTCGAGTTGGTGGACGGCGGCCCGCGCGGCCAGATCCTGGTGTTCGGCGCCCACCACGCGGTGAGCGATCTGCAGTCGCTGCTGCTCGTGGCCGGAGAGATCGACGCGGAACTGTCCGGCACCCCGCTCGTGGGTGCCGTCACCAACCGCGACGTCCACCTGCTCGTCGAGGCCCAGCAGGGCGGTGAGGGCGCCGGCGCCGAGTGGCGCGAGCACTTCCACGGCAGCGAGCGGCTCGACCTGGAGCTCGCCCGGCCCCGCCCGGCGGCACGGTCGTACCGGGCCGGCAGCGTGACCGTGACGATCCCCGACGGGCTGATGGAGCGGATGTCGGCGGCCGCGAGCAGGCTGGCGATCACTCCCGCAGCCTTCTGCCTCGGCACGCTGACGGTGCTGCTGGCCAGGAAGCGGGAGCGGGAGCGGTTCGTGCTCGCCGTGCCCGTGGACACCCGTATTCACGCCGACGCCTACGACGCGGTGGGCTTCTTCGGCGTACCGGTGCCGTTCCCGGCGGAGGCCCGGGCGGGCGAGCCGGTCGCCGAGGTGCTGCGCCGCACGGACGGGCGCCTGCAGCGGGTCCTGGCCAAGGGCGCCACGTTCTCGGACGTCCTGGCCACGCTGGCCCGGCAGGGGCTGCACCGGGAGAACGCGCCGCTCGTCGAGGTCTACTTCAACTACGTGCGCTCCTCGCACCGTCTCACCCAGCTGGAGGTGCTGCCGGCCGGCACCGGCTACTCCGACCTCGACCTGATGATCACCATGACCCCGGACGCGGCACGCATCCGGCTCGACCACAACCTGGACATCCTGGACGCGGCGGCCACGGCCGAGCTGGGGGAGGAGTTCCTGCGGCTGCTCGGGGAGACGGCGGAGGATCCGACGGCACTGGTGCGGGCCGCCCAGGTTCCGGCTGCCGAGGTTGCCGCT
>NZ_JBEXHW010000003.1:218304-461068 GCF_040608235.1 Streptomyces sp. NPDC005202
GCTGCCGAGGTTGCTGCTGTTCAGGTTCCGGCTGCCGAGGTTGCTGCCGTCGAGGTCGCTGCTGTTCAGGTTCCGGCTGCCGAGGTTGCCGCTGCCGAGGTTGCTGCTGTTCAGGTTCCGGCTGCCGAGGTTGCTGCCGTCGAGGTCGCTGCTGTTCAGGTTCCGGCTGCCGAGGTTGCCGCTGCCGCAGTGCCCGCGCCGCGCCGGTCCCTGGCGCTCGCCGCCACGTTCGCCCTCGGCAACCTGCCGCTGATGTGCGAGGCGGCGGTCGGCGACGCGGCCGCGGACGGCGCTCCGACGATCGCCGAAGCGCCGTACCACCAGGTGCTCGCCAGCCTCCAGGACCCCTCCGGCGTCTTCGCCGACCCCTCGGCCGCCGTGGGGATCGTGCTGCTGCGGGCGGTGGACCTGGAGCGCTTCGGCCCGGTGGACGACGCGCTGCTCGCCGAGCTGCGCACCGCCTACCCGGCCGCGCTGAAGGCCCTGTCCGAGCGCACCCGCACGCCGCTGATCGTCGGCTTCCTGCCCTCCGCACGCGAGGAGGAGCGCCTCGCGCGATGGGAGCGGGAGATCGCCGCCGACCTGGCCGACCTGCCCGGCATCGCGGTGCTCGGCCCCGACGAGTGGACCCGGCACCACGCCGTCGAGGAACGCTTCGACGCACGGACCGAGCGGCTGGCCCACCTGCCGTTCACCCCGGCCTTCCAGGCGGCGGTGGCCCTGCGCCTGGCCGAGGCCGTACGGGCGGTGCTGCGCCCCGCGCCGAAGGTGATCGCGGTGGACGGCGACGAGACCCTGTGGGGCGGGATCGCCGGCGAGATCGGTCCCGAGGCGGTGGACCTGACCGGCCCGCGTGCCCTGCTCGCCCGCAGGCTGCTGCAGTGGCGCCGGGCGGGCGCGCTGCTGGTGCTGGTCAGCAACAACGACGAGGCCACGGTCCGGGCCGTCCTCGACCGCCCCGACAGCCTGCTGAAGGCGGAGCACTTCAGCGTGCTCTCCGCCGCCTGGGGCCCGAAGCCGGGCCGGCTGGCTCAGGCCGCGCGGACGCTCAACCTCGGCCTGGACAGCTTCCTGTTCCTGGACGACAACCCGGCCGAGATCGCCAAGATGCGGTCGGCGCTGCCGCAGGTGCTGTCGGTGACCTGCCCTCCGGTGGACGAACTGGAGGAGTTCCTGGGCCGGTTGTGGCCGCTGGTCCCGGCAGCGGCCACCGCTGAGGACGCCTTGCGGGCCCGGTTCTACGAGCAGGAGCGGGAGCGGGAGGCCGTGCGCGAACAGGCCGGCTTCGAGGAGTTCCTCGCCCGGCTGGAGCTGGAGGTCGACATCCGGGCCCTGTCCGGGGCCGACGTGCAGCGGGCCGAGCAACTAGTCCGCCGTACCAACCAGTTCACCCTCCGCGCCCGGTCGGCCGACGGCGGCGGTGTCGCGCGGTGGCGGGAGCGGGGCGAGGTGTGGACGGCCGCGGCGCGCGACCGGTTCGGCGACTACGGCCAGATCGGCCTCCTCGCCCTCCGCGCGGAGGGCGACCAACTCGACGTACTCGCCTGGCTGATGAGCTGCCGAGCCCTCGGCCGGGGCGTCGAGGAACGCCTGTTGCAGTGGCTGGCCGACCGCGCCGAGGAACTGGGGTGCGCCAAGGTCCGGCTGACGGCGGAGCGCACCCCGCGCAACGTACCGGCCCGGCGGCTGCTGGCCGCGCTCGGTGGCGGCGACCAGGACGACGAACGCCTGGAGGCCGTGGTCACGCCGGACCATCTGCGGGCGTTCCGGTCCTGGGAGCAGCAGTGAGGGACGCCCAGCAGCAGCGCGAGACCACCGGCGGCAGCGCGAGACCACCGGCGGCAGCGCGAGACCACCGGCGGCAGCGCGAGACCACCGGCGGCAGCGAAGGGCTCCCGGCGGCAGTGAAGGAAAGGACAGGGCACAACGTGAAGGGCTCTCATGCGTGATGTGAACGAGGACGCGGCGTCGTACGCCGGACGGCGGGCGACCGCCGAGTCGATCGAGCGGGGCGGCGGCGGGCTCAGCGTGACCGACCTGCTGGCCAGGGTGACGGCGGCGGGCACCGACGGGGACTCCCACGCCCCCACCCCGCCCCGGGACGTGGGTGCCCTGGCCGCCACCATCGCCGCCGCCGCGGGCCGCTATCTGCCCGGGGGGCTGCTGTCGCCCGACACCGACTTCTTCGATGCCGGCGGCACCTCGGTCCACGCCGTGGAACTCGTCGCGGAGCTGGAAGGGGAGCTGGGCATCGAGTTCGACCTGGACGAGGTGTTCGCCGACGCCCGGCCGATCAGCCTCGCCCGGCGTTGGCTGTCGGCAACGGGCGCTTCAGGGACCCCGGCGAGCACCCCGGCGGCTACCTCGGCGAGCGCTTCCTCGACCCCGAGTACCCTCCCGATCCCGTCTCCGCGCACCCCGGCGACGGCGACCTCGCCTGCCGGCACCGGCGACGACCCGTACACCCGGGCCCGCCGCGGGGACCTCGACCAGATCCTGGCCGATCTCGCCCTCGCCGACCGCCTGCCGTTCACCGACGTGCCCGAGCCGCTGCCGCCCCGCCGGGTCCTGCTCACCGGTGCCACCGGCTTCCTCGGCAGCCACATGCTGCTCGACCTGCTGCGGCACAGCGACGCCCACGTGTACTGCCTGGTCCGCGCGGCCGACGAGGAGGCGGCCGTCGCCCGGCTCGGCGAGGCGCTCAGGAGCTACCGGCTGCCCTGGTCCTCTGAGGTCCGCCGCCGGGTGACCGTGCTCCCCGGTGACATCAGGCAGCCGCGGCTCGGCCTGTCCGACGAGCTGTGGCACATGCTCGCCCACGAGTTGGACAGCGTCGTCGGCGTGGCGGCGGCCGTGGACTTCCTGCGTGGCTACCAGTCGCTGCGGGGGAGCAACGTCCTCGGCGCGCTGACCCTGGCCGAGCTCGCGGCCACCGGCCGGCCCAAGCCGCTGCATCACATCTCCTCGATCGCCGTCTTCAACGAGGTCGGCATCACCTCCATGGGCGAGGACGACCCGCTCGCCCACGTCGACCGGCTCATCTCCGGCTACGACCAGTCGAAGTGGGCCGCCGAGGTCGCCCTGCGCCGGGTCCGCGACCACGGTCTGGTGGTCACCGCCCTTCGCCCCGGCGGCATCGGCGGCCATACCAAGACGGGTGCCTACAACCCCCAGGACCTCAGCAGTGGCCTGATCTCGGCTTTCGGCCGCTTCCGCACCGTTCCCGCCTTCCGCTGCCTGAACGCGGCCCCGGTCGACTGGGTGAGCCGGGTCGCGGTCGCCGTGATCTGCGAACCCGACGCCTGGGGCTACGACTACAACCTCACCGGCGTGCCCAACACCCTCGACGACGTCATACGGGACATGGCGCTCGGCGGCATGCACGTCCGCGTCCAGGACTGGGACGAGTGGCGCACCGACGCCCTGGCCCGCCTGGAGGCCGATCCGGTGCCCGAACTGGCCTTCCTGACCCGGGTGTTGCAGAGCCCCACCGCCCTCAAGCTGTGCGAGGCGACCCTGAAGGGCCCGGCCGTCACCGGCGACCGCACCGCCGCGCTGGTCGAGGCGCTCGGGCTGCCGCCAGCGGCCCGCTACGACGCGCAGGCCCAGCTGAAGACGTTCGAGCGGCTCGCCCAGGACGGCCTCGCCCGGCTGCCGCACAAGGACGACCAGCCCTACCTGTGGTTCTCCGAAACGACCGAGGGCAGCGTGGGCCCGGTCGGCACCCCTGCCGACACCCCCTGCTCGATGGCGCTCACCCTCTCCATCGCGAGCATGTACCAGCTGGTGAAGGAGCGCCGGGTGGACGTGACCGGCGAGGTGGTGTGCGCGGCGGTGCACCCCGAGCCACTGACCGTCGAGCGCGGGGACATCTGGATCCGCCCCGAGGAGGGCATCCCGCAGCAGCACGGTCTCAAGCACCAACTCCTATGCTACCGGCTGAGGTTGCGCGACGCGGACGGCGGTCACTGGTGGCTGGAGGGCCGCAAGTACGCCCGGGCCCGCCGCGACCTGTGGCGCCAGACCCGGGCCCTGACCGTCGAGATCGGCCGCGAGGGCGAACCGGCGAGCCTGGCGGGCGACGTCGTTGTGCCCGCGGACTCCTACGTCCGCGACCAGATCGACGGCATCAAGGTCGACCCGCGCCTGACCAGCCGGGAGAAGCGGGCCGCCAAGCTGACCTGGCTCGCCTGGTTCGGCCTGGAGATGGGCCGCGGCCTGCTCGGCCCCTTCGCCCGCGCCGCCGCGGACCTGCTCGACCTGCGCCGCACCCCGACCTTCACGGAGCACCACCGATGATCTTCAGGACGACGAACTCCCGAGCCCCCAGGCCGACGCTCCGCCGGGTCAGGACCACCCCGGGCCTGCGCCCCCTCCACCACCGCCTCGACCCGGCGGCCGTCGAGGAGATCCCCTTCCGGGCGGGCGACGGCGTCCGGCTCGGCCTGACCCGCGTCGACACCGGCGAGTCGGACCGGCCCGCGGTGCTGCTCCTGCACGGCCACACCGCGTCCGCCGACATGTTCCTGCTGCCGGAGACGCGCAACCTGGTCGACGTACTCCTCGACGACGGCTACGAGCCCTGGCTGCTGGACTGGCGCGGCAGCTGCCGGCTGCCGTACAACGAGACGGGCCAGACGTACACGTACGACGACGTGGCCCTGTACGACATCCCCGGGGCCGTCTCCCACATCCGCGAACGCATCGGCGACCGCCCGCTGTTCGTGGTCGCGCACTGCATCGGCTCCCTCACCCTGTCGCTGAGCATGGCGGCGGGACTGGTGCCGGGCCTCGCGGGCGTGGTGTCCCAGGGCGTGTTCCTGACGCCGAAGCTGGCCGGCCGCACCTCGCTGCGGATGACGGTGGCCGGGGAACTGCTCAAGACCCGGATCGACCACATCCCCGTCGACTTCCGCAAGGTGGGCCTGTGGTCGAAGTACACCCCGCTGTTCGCGCTGGCCTCGCGGAAGGCGAGCTGCCCGGACCCCACCTGCCAGATCCTGCACAACTCCGCCTGGGGTACGGGCGCCTCGCTCTTCGTGCACGAGAACCTGTCCGAGGCCACCCACGGCCGGCTCGCCGAACTCCTCGGCCCCGCGCCGCTGTGGATCATGCCCCACCTGCGCCGCATCGAGCTGGCCCGCAGCGTGGTCCGCTGGCACGACACCGACCACCGCTACCGGGCCCTGCCGCCCAACGCGCTGGACGCGGCCGGCCGCATCGACACCCCCGTCCTGCTGCTCGCGGGCAGCGAGAACGGGCTGTGGCTGGACTCCCAGAAGCTGTGCCACGACGTACTCGCCCACCGGCAGCCGCAGTTGGACGTGGCGTACACCGAGATCCCCGGCTACGGCCACCTGGACACGTTCCTGGGCCGGGGCGCCGCCCTCGACGTGTTCGGTCACATCCTGGACTTCCTCGGCAAACGGCGATGACGGCTGCCCGGGTGGCCGACTACCGTACTCGCCAGTAACCGACCGCTCTCCAGGAGGCACCCCATGCCGCAGCTCGAAGTCGACGGCGCAATACTGACGTACGACGACGAGGGCCCCCGCGAGGGTGACGGCGTGCCCCTGGTGTTCGTCCACGGCTGGACGGCCGACCGGCACCGCTGGGACCACCAGCTGGAGCACTTCGCCCCGAAGCGCCGGGTGATACGGCTCGACCTGCGCGGGCACGGCGAAAGCAGCGGGGCGGGGTCGCGGACGATCGAGGAACTGGCCCGCGACGTCCTGATCCTGCTGGACCATCTGAAGATCGACCGTTTCGTCCTCGTCGGCCACTCCATGGGCGGGATGATCGCGCAGTCGATCGCCCTGGGCCACCCCGAGCGGGTGGAGCGTCTGGTGCTGGTGAACTCGATCAGCCGGATGACCTACAGCCGGGGGAGGGGGCTGCTGATGGCGGTGTCGACGCTCGTGCCGTTCAAGCTGTTCGTCGCCGCCAACATCCAGCGGGCCTTCGCCCCCGGCTACCCCCGTGAGGAGATCCGCGCGTACATCCGGGCCTCCTCGGCCACACCGCGCGAGGTCGTCATGACGTGCTACTCGGCCATGCGCGCCTTCGACGTCCTCGACCGGGTCCCCGAGATCCGCGTCCCCGCGCTGCTGGTCCACGGATACCACGACGTCCAACTGCCCGTGAAGCAGATGCTGCGGATGGCGAAGGCCTACCCGGACGCCGTGGTCCGCATCATCGACGCCGGCCACGAACTCCCGGTGGAGAAACCGGCAGAGCTGACCGCGGCCCTCGACTGGTTCCTGACCGGTGGGCCCTGAGGGCGTGGCCGTGCACCGGTGACGGACTCGCCGTCCTCGACGCCGCGCACCGGACGAGCGGACCACAGCCACCGATCCGATCGGGTCCTGTAGCTGACGGGCTGTGTCCTCGTCGTCGGCCTCGCCCCTGCGCCGCGGCTCCCACCGACGTACGCCGGCAGGAAGAGCCCCAGCGTATGGTCTCCTGCGCCACGACCGGCACTGCACCGCGCTGCGTCTCCCTGCCGGCGCACAAACGTGCGGCCGCGACCCGCCACCAGGGCGAGGCGTCCTGGTCGCTGGCCCCCTTCGTCATCAACGCCGCGCAGCGTCAGCGGCTTCATCAACAGTAAGCCAATTGCCTAAATGATTTAGGTGAATGCATAATTGGTTCAGGTGGATGGAGGGAAGGGTATGGCGGCGCGCGTAGGACTGACCACGGAACGCCTGGTCCGGGCGGGGGCGGATCTGGCCGACGAGGTCGGCTTCGACCAGGTGACCGTCTCGGCGCTTGCCAGGCAGTTCGATGTCAAGGTCGCGAGTCTGTACTCGCACCTGAAGAACTCCCAGGACCTCAAGACCAAGATCGCCCTGCTCGCCCTGGAGGAACTTGCCGACCGGGTCGCCGCCGCCCTGGCCGGGCGCGCCGGCAAGGACGCCCTGACTGCCTTCGCGAACGTCTACCGCGACTACGCCCGGGAGCACCCCGGCCGCTACGCCGCAGCCCAGCTCCGGCTCGACCCGGAGACGGCGGCGAGCGCCGGGGGCAGGCATGCGCAGATGACACGGGCGATCCTGCGCGGCTACGACCTGACGGAGCCGGACCAGACACACGCCGTCCGGCTGCTGGGCAGCGTCTTCCACGGCTACATCAGCCTGGAGGCCGCTGGAGGCTTCAGCCACACCGCCGTCGACACGCAGGAAACCTGGTCATGGATCCTGGACCGCCTCGACGCCCTGCTACGGAACTGGTCCGCACCCTGAACCCCGCCGTCGCAGCATCCGCAGGCCGCCGACGCCCGGCCACGGCACATCGGCGTACCCGAACGATTCCCACATCTTGATCAACTGGCTGGGACAATGAACACCGAGCACCACTGGATCACCACGCCCATCACCGCGGACATCCTGCGCGGCGCCCTCGACCTGGAACACACCGCACACGGCGTCCTGCCGCACCGACTGTCCGCCCGGGCCTGCGCCCAGTGCCCCGACGGGCAACTCGCCATGGCCGAGTCCCAGCCCTCCGGCGTACGGCTGGTCTTCCGCACCCGGGCCACCGCCGTCGAACTGGACACGCTGCCCACCAAGCGGGTCTACGTGGGCGCCCCGCCCCGTCCGGACGGCGTGTACGACCTGGTCGTCGACGGCCGTCTGGCCGGCCAGGCGGGCCGGCGTGACCGGCGGCAACACCCTGACCATCGACATGACCTCCGGGACCGCCGAGAACCAGCCCGGCCCGGCCGGCACCCTCCGCTTCACCGACCTGCCCGACGGCGACAAGGAGGTCGAGATCTGGCTGCCGCACAACGAGACCACCGAACTCGTTGCCCTGCGCACCGACGCCCCCATCGAGCCCGCACCGGACCGGGGCCGCAAAGTGTGGGTGCACCACGGCAGTTCGATCAGCCACGGCTCCGACGCCGCGAGCCCCACCACCACCTGGCCCGCACGCGCCGCCTCCCTCGGCGGCGTGGAACTGATCAACCTGGGCCTGGGCGGCAGCGCCCTGCTCGACCCGTTCACCGCCCGCGCGACACCCCAGCCGACCTGATCAGCATCAAGATCGGCATCAACCTGGTCAACGCCGACCTGATGCGCCTGCGCGCCTTCACCCCCGCCGTCCACGGCTTCCTCGACACCATCCGCGAAGGTCACCCCACCACACCGCTGTTGGACGTCTCGCCCCTCTACTGCCCCATCCACGAAGACACCCCCGGCCCCAGCGCCCCGGACTTCACCGCCCTCAGCACCGGGCAACTGCGGTTCCGGGCCGCAGGCGATCCCGCAGAGCGCGCGAGCGGGAAGCTGACCCTCACCGTCACCCGGGACGAACTGGCCCGGATCGTGGAGCAGCGGGCGGCCGAGGACCCCAACCTGCACTACCTCGACGGCCGAGACCTCTACGGTGAGGCGGACTCCGCCGAGCTCCCCCTGCCCGACCAGCTCCTCCCGGACGCCGCCACGCACCGCCGCATCGGCGAACGCTTCGCCAAGCTGGCCTTCACCGCCACCGGCCCTTTCCGGGACCGCAGCGCCTAGCACCGGGTTTGCCCGCCGGCAGCGAGGAGTTCCGGCAGCAGCCGACCGGGACGAGGCCGCCGCCGGCCTGTGGTCATCGCGGACGACGCGGATGCACGCGATGGTGTCGCGCCGATCACTCGATCCGCACGGTGGTCAGGCCAGGCTCTCCCACGTCCGCCGCTCGGCGGAGCGGGCCATGGCGTCCAGAGCGACCGCGCCGGCCACGGCGTCGTCCAGTGTGGCGCCGTACGCAGCGCCCTCCGCCACGGAGCGCAGGAAGTGGTAGGCCTCGATGACCTTCAGGTCGTCGTAGCCCATGGCGTTGGCCGCGCCTGGCTGGAAGGCGGCGTACTCGCCGTGCCCGGGGCCGACGTAGACGGTGCTGACGGGCTGGTCCTGGTACGAGGTGCCGCGGCTGACGCCGAGTTCGCCCATGCGGCGGAAGTCCCAGAACAGCGCGCCCTTGGTGCCGTGGATCTCGAAACCGTAGTTGTTCTGCTCTCCGACCGAGACCCGGGACGCCTCCAGTACCCCGCGGGCGCCGGAGGCGAAGCGCAGCAGGCAGTTCACGTAGTCGTCGTTCTCCACCGGCCCCAGTTCGCCACCGGCCGCGCGGGTGTGGCCGGCGGTGGCACCGGCCGGGCGGGCCCGCTCGGGCACGAACACGGCGGTGTCGGCGGTCAGCGAGTCGATCTCGCCCAGCAGATGGCGGGCCAGGTCGATGCCGTGCGAGGCCAGGTCGCCCAGTACCCCGCTGCCGCCCCGCTCCCGCTCGTACCGCCAGGTCAGGGCGCCTTCGGGGTGGGCGGCGTAGTCGCTGAACAACCGGATGCGGACGTGCGTGACCGTGCCGATCTCCCCGGCGGCGACCATCTCGCGCGCGGCGGCGACGGCGGGTGCATTGCGGTAGTTGAAGCCGACCGTGCCCCGCACACCGGCCTTGGCGGCCGCGTCGGCGACAGCGCGGGCGTCGGCGGCGGTCAGGCCGACCGGCTTCTCGATCCAGATGTGCTTGCCCGCCTCGGCCATGGCGACGCCGATTTCGCGGTGCAGGAAGTTCGGGGCGGTGATGCTCACCGCCTGCACCCGCGGGTCGGCGGCGACCTCCCGCCAGTCGCGGGTCGCCGATACGAACCCGTACTGCCCGGCTGCCTCCTCCGCCCGGCCGGGGACCTCGTCGGCGACGGTGACCAGGCGCGGCCGCACCGCCAGGTGCGGGAAGTGGTGCGGCACGCGGGCGTACGCCTGGGTGTGCACCCGTCCCATCCAGCCGAATCCCACGACGGCGACGCCGAGCGTATTCACCATGACAGCCCTTCTTTGGACCGATCCATAACCTGGTGGCTCACCATGGATGCTGATACAGCAGGTGTCAAGAGCCCTTTACAAGGGCCGGGACGCTATGGAACGGTCCACTGCATGAGATCCCCGACGATTCGCGACGTGGCCGCGCGGGCCGGCGTGTCGAAGTCCCTGGTCTCGCTGGTGCTGCGCGGCTCCGAGAGCGTCCGCCCGGAGAAGCGGGCGGCCGTCCTCGCCGCGGTCGAGGAGCTCGGCTACCGGCCCAACGCCGCCGCCCGCAGCCTCAGCGAGCGGCGCACCCGTACCGTCGGCGTGCTGCTCAACGACATGCGCAACCCCTGGTTCGTGGAACTCCTCGACGGGCTCAACTCGCGGCTGTACAACAGCGGCCTGCACATGCTGCTGGCCGACGGCCAGCTCAACCGGCGCCTCGGCGAGGACCTCACCCGCACCTTCACCGAACTGCGGGTCGACGGCCTGGTCGCCGTCGGCACCCTGCAGGACCCCCGGGCGCTGCACACGGCGGCCGGCCGGGTTCCCACCGTCGTCGCCGGCACCCGCGAACCGGTGCTGCCCGGCGTGGACATCGTCGCGGGCGACGACGAGCACGGCGCCCGCCTGGCCACCGAGCACCTCATCGGCCTCGGGCACCGGCACATCGCCCACATCGCCGGCCAGGGCGCGGTCGGCCGGCTGCGCCGCCGCAGCTTCGAGGCCACCATGCGGGAGCACGGGCTGTCCGGCACGGCGGTCGTGGAACAGGGCGACCTCACCGAGGAGGGCGGCTACCGAGCCACCGTCCGGCTCCTGAGCCGCCCGCAGCGGCCGACCGCCGTCTTCGCGGTCAACGACATGGCCTGCGTCGGCGCGCTGTCGGCCGCCGAGGAGAGCGGCCTTGACGTCCCCCGCGACCTCTCCCTGGTCGGTTACGACAACACCTATCTTTCCCGGCTGCGTCATCTGTGGCTGACCACGGTGGACAACGCCAGCCACGACGTGGGCCGACGCGCCGCGCAGCGGCTGCTCGACCGGATCGACGACCCGGACCGCCCCCGCGCGGTCGATCTCACCGTCCCTTTCCTCGAAGTGCGCGGCACCACGGCGCCGCCGTCCAGCGGTGCCTGAAGTCCGGGAACGGTCGGGAATCCGCCCTGACGGGCCGTGAAGCCGGCCGTCAGGGTTCGCGGTGCTCGTGCGCGGCCCGCTCCAGCTCCTCGGCCTCGGCCTCGGCCAGACGCTGCTCGGCTTCCACGTCGATCGACCGGGTCAGCCACCAGTACAGCAGCGCGGCGACCGGCAGCCCGATGAACAGGGAGATGTCGGCTCCGCCGAGTGCCTCGGCGGCGGGCCCCACGTACAGCTTGCCGACGGAGAAGAACGGCACCATGACGGCGAACCCCACCAGGTAGGCGATGATGCCGTGCCAGCCCCAGCGTCCGTAGATCCCGTGCGGATTGAAGATCTCGGCGATGGCGTAGTGCCCGCGGCGCACGACGTAGTAGTCCATGAGGTTCACCGCAGTCCACGGGATGAACAGGTACAGCACCAGCAGCAGGAAGTTGTTGAAGTTCTCCAGGAAGTTCGACGTCGCGGCCAGCGCACCGACCAGGGAGAGAGCCGCGGTGAGCCCGATGGTCACCAGGCGTACGGCGAGCGTCGGACGCACCCTCTTGAACGAGTCGATGGCGCTGATGAGGGTCAGCGACCCGCCGTACATGTTCAGCGCGGTGACGGACACCAGGCCGAGGGCGGCGAACAGCAGCACGATCGCGCCGAAGCCGCTGAACACCTTGTCGCCCGCGGCGTTGATCGAGCGGATCGTCTCGAAGTCCTTGCCCGCCCAGGCGGCGAGCAGCGTTCCGAGCACCATCAGCCAGATGCCGCCGAGCGCCGACCCGAAGTACGTCCAGTAGAAGGTCTTGCGGACCGTCACGTCCGGCGGCAGGTAGCGCGAGTAGTCCGAGACGTAGATGGCCCAGCTGATCTGGTAGCCGGCGACCACGCCGAACTGGGCGAGGAACGGGGTCCACTTGAAGCCGCCGAGGTCGAAGGAGCCCGGCGGGTAGTGCAGGGTGACCAGGACCCCCACGGTGAAGACCCCGAAGACGACCAGGAAGGTGTACGTCAGGATCCGCTCGGCCCGGTGGATGACGTCGTAGCCCACCAGGGCGATGACCAGGGCGACCACGGTGACCACGACCACCCACAGCTTGACGCCGCCGTGCAGCGTGGTGTGCAGGGCGTCTCCGGCGAGGATGCTGTTGAAGACGTTGAAGCCCGCGTACTGCACGTAGGCGAAGAGCCACACCAGAAGGGCCCCGACGTAGCCGAACTGGGGCCGCGACTGGATCATCTGGGGGAGCCCCAGCTGCGGGCCCTGGGCCGAGTGGAAGGCCATGAAGAAGGTGCCGATGACGGCACCCGCCACGATCGCAATGAGCGACCAGAGAAGGTTGCCGCCTTGGGTGATGCTGATCAGCCCCACCGCCAGTGTGGCGATCTGGGCGTTCGACATGAACCACAAAGGCCCCAGGTGCCACAGCTTGCCATGCCGCTCGTCCAGGGGCACGTAGTCGATGGACCGGATCTCCAGGCCCGACACCCGCGGCTCTGCTGGTTTCGTCACGGCGCCTCCCGAGTGCTGATCCACACCTGTGGCCACATTCTTTCCCCCGGGCGGGTTCGATCAAGAATGCGGGAAAGAGCTGATGTGTTCCTCCCGCGCCCTGATCGCCGTCGGTGCCGGTCGCGTCACCGACCGGATGCGACGGTCGGTCCCGGTGTCTCAGCCCGCGAGTACCTCCGCCCACCGGCTGGTCCCGCCGGGGTCCGCGCGGACGCCGCACCGGGCCGACAGCGCGGTGACGATGCCGAGGCCACGGCCGTGCTCGTCCGGATCGGGCGCGGATGCCGACGGTCCGGCCGGAGCCGCGGGCCCCTTGTCCGTCACTTCTACGCGTACGGTTCGGTGTCCGTCCGCCGGGAGCCACCACAGTTGCAGCGTCGCCGGTGGCAGGGCGTGGACGAGCGCATTGGTGACCAGCTCCGAGACCACCAGGAGCACGTCGTCGGCGACGTCCGTGGGCAGGCTCCAGCCGCTGAGGACCGCGCGTACGCGGCGGCGTACGGCCGAGACGGCCTCCGGGGCGTGCGGCAGCGGGAAGACGTGTCCGACTTCCTCGCAGGGCGCGTCGTCGAGTTGCGCTACGGTCATGTGTCCTCCTCCTCCGGGCGGCGCTGCCGGACGGAGACCGGGCGCATCGCACCCGGCCGAGACCGGGCGCGACATCGCACGCTAGGAAAAGAGGTGCGACCGGTCAATGAACAGCGGTCGGCATTACCGAACGGCAGTCCTGATCGGGGCAAATCGGGCTAGGATCGCTTCATGGCCGGACCGGTCCAGTCCATAGAACGGGCGGCGGCGATCCTGCGCCTGCTCGCCGGTGGCCCCCGCAGGCTGGGGCTCGGCGAGGTGGCGTCGTCGCTCGGGCTGGCCAAGGGCACCGCCCACGGCATTCTGCGCACCCTGCAACACGTGGACTTCGTCGAGCAGGACGAGGCGACCGGAAAATACCAGCTCGGGGCGGCGCTGCTGCACCTCGGCACGAGTTACCTCGACGTCAACGAGCTGCGTTCGCGCTCCATCAACTGGGCCGACGCCCTGGCCGCGCGCAGCGGCGAGGCCATCCGCCTGGGCACGCCCCTCGAGGGCAAGGTGCTCATCGTCCACCACGTCTTCCGGCCGGACGACACCCTCCAGACCCTGGACGTGGGCGCGCTGCTGCCGCTGCACGCCTCCTCGCTCGGCAAGGTCCTGCTGGCCTTCGGGGCCGCGTCCCTCGACCCCCTTCCGGAGGAGGGGCTGGAGGCGTACACCCGGCACACCCTGGTCCTCCCGGAGGACCTCAACCGGGCGCTCGCCGAGATCAGGGAACTCGGCTGGGGTGCCGAGGTGCAGGAGATGAGCATGGGCGACGCGGGAGTCGCCGCGCCCATCCGGGGGCACGGCGGCCTCGTGGTGGGAGCCATCGGCCTCTCCGGGCCGGTCGAGCGGATCTGCGACACCAAGGGCCGGCCTCGGAGCGCCCTCATCGCCCTGCTCCGGGAGGCGGCACGGGCGATTTCCAGAGACCTGGGGGCGGCCCGCTGGTAGCTCCCCACACCTGCGTGACGCATCGGAAGGCAGGCTCGATCATGGTTGAACGGTGTGTGATGTCCATCGACCAGGGCACCACGTCCACGCGATGCATGCTGTTCGATCATCGCGGGCGCCTGGTGTCAGTCGCCCAGCGGGAGCACCACCAGCACTTTCCCCGGCCCGGCTGGGTCGAGCACGACGCCGTCGAGATCTGGCGCAACGTGCAGCGCATCGTGCCCGAGGCGCTGTCCGGCGCCGGCGTGGACGCCGGAGACATCGCCGCCATCGGGATCGCCAACCAGCGGGAGACTACGGTGCTCTGGGACCGGCGGACCGGTGCCCCGCTGGGCAGGGCGATCGTCTGGCAGGACACCCGCACCGCTCCGCTCGTCGACGAGCTGAGGCACCGGCCCGGAGACGAGTACTTTCTCGACCGCTGCTGCCTTCCTCCCTCGACCTACTTCTCCGCGCCCCGGATCCGCTGGCTGTTCGACAACTTCGACGGACTGGAGAAGCGCGCCCAGGACGGCGAGGTGCTGTTCGGCACGATGGAGAGCTGGCTGATCTGGAATCTCACCGGCGGTACGGACGGTGGTCTGCACATCACCGACGCCACCAATGCCAGCCGCACCATGCTCACCAACATCCGGACGCTGACCTGGGATCCGGAGCTGATGGAGTTCTTCGGGGTGCCGCGTCCCATGCTGCCGGAGATCCGGTCCTCGGCCGAGAGCTACGGCGAGGTTCGCGCGCTGCTCCCGGGCGTCCGCATCACGGCCGCCCTCGGTGACCAGCAGGCGGCCCTGTTCGGACAGACTTGCTTTTCGCCCGGCGAGGCGAAGTGCACCTACGGGACCGGCAGCTTCCTGCTGATGAACACCGGTACCGACGTCGTGCGGTCCCGGCACGGGCTCCTCACCACCGTCGCGTACAAGATCGGTAACCATCCCACGGTCTATGCCCTGGAAGGCCCGATGGCCGTCACCGGCTCACTGGTCCAGTGGTTCCGCGACCGGCTGGGCCTGATCAACAGCGCGCCCGAGATCGAGACCCTGGCGCGCACCGTCGAGGACAACGGCGGCTGTTACATCGTCCCGGCCTTCTCCGGCCTGTTCGCCCCCCACTGGCGCAGCGACGCCCGCGGTGTCATCGTCGGCCTGACCTCGTACATCACCAAGGGCCACCTGGCCCGAGCCGTCCTGGAGGCCACCGGGTGGCAGACGCGGGAGGTCGTCGACGCCATGAACGCCGACTTCGGCCTCACCCTGCAGCAGCTCAAGGTGGACGGGGGCATGACGTCGGACAACCTGCTCATGCAGTTCCTGGCCGATGTGCTCGACGTCCCCGTCGTGCGGCCCCTGGTCGCCGAGACGGTCTCGCTCGGCGCGGCCTACGCCGCCGGTCTCGCGGCCGACTACTGGCCGGACCTGGAGGTCCTGCGCCGCAACTGGCACCGGGCGGCCCAGTGGCTGCCGGACATGGACCCCGAACGGCGCGAGGCGGAGTACGAGTGCTGGCAGCGAGCAGTCGAGCGGTCCGTGGGATGGATCCAACCGACCGAACGCCCACGCTGATGCCCACCGGCCCCCTCCCGGCGACGAACGCCGCGGGACCGGGTGCGGTTCACTCGCCGTAGTCGGAGCGGGCGGCGGCGAGGCGGGCCTCGAAGCCGTCGAGGACGGCCTGGAGGCCGCATTCCAAGCTGCTCTCGGGCTGCTGTCGGGCGTCATGGCGTGGCCCGCGGCGCCGGCGGCGGTGGTGCCGAGGCTCGCGCAGCCGTGGCAACCGCATGCCGATCTCGGCGGCCGGACGATGGTGACGGCCGGCTGTTGCTCGGCGTCCTGACGGTTCCCGCCGAGCCGCCGGGTCGGCCCTGTGCGGAGGGCCCGAGGCGGCTCGGGCCGCCCGGTCGGCGTCAGGCACCGGGCCGGGAGCGGTCGGCCTCGTCCTGGACGAGGAGGGAGAGCAGGGAGGCCACGGTCAGCCCGGCCTCGGCCGGGTGCCGCAGCACCTTGCCGGGGTCGATCCGGTACGTGTTGGTGCGCCCTTCCCGGGTGTGGGAAAGGTAGCCGGCCCGTTCCAGGTCGGCGATGATCTTCTGGACGGCGCACTCGGTGAGCCTGCAGTGGGCGGCGATGTCGCGGATACGGGCGTTGTGGTTGTCGGCGATGGCTGCCAGCACCCGGGCGTGATTGGTCACGAACGTCCACCCGATATGCGGCTCAGGCACTCCTTCCATGGCCCAACCAGGCCTGGTCGGTCCTGGTCCTGGGCTCCCAGAACACCCAAACCAAACTGCACCACCTGGCCCGGGACGTGGTGACCGCGGTGAAGGGAGCCCCACTGCCCGAGACAGTGCAGCGGCATCTGACCGCCGCCGCCGCCAAGGTCCAGGCCTACGGCACCGGCCCCTTCGGTGACCGGGCACGCGCCGCCCTGCGCGCCGAGGGCATCGACGTCCTGCTGCCGCCGCGCCCCGCACCCGACACCGGTTTCGTGGTGTGCCTGGTGGATGCCGAGGGCGAGCGCACGTTCGTCACCAGCCCCGGTGCCGAGGCGACCCTGACCGCCGAGGATCTGATCCGGCTCCGGCCGGTCGCGGACGATGTGGTCTACATCTCCGGCTACAGCCTGTTGCACGACAGCAACCGGGCCGCTCTGCTCGCCTGGTTGCCCGGCCTGGACCCGGCCGTCACGCTGGTCTCCGACCCGGGCCTGCTGGTCCACGAGATCCCCGCAGCGGCCCTCGAAGCGCTCCTCGCCCGCTCGGACTGGTGGAGCTGCAACGTCCGCGAGGCCGCGCTGCTCACCGGGACCGACGCCCCCTCCGAAGCCGCCCGCGCCCTCGACTCGCGCCTGAGGCGCGGCTCGGTCCTGGTACGCACCGGTCCCGACGGCTGCCTCGTCCACCATGACGGCGCGCTCACTGCCGTGCCCGGTTTCGCCGTACGGGCCGTCGACCTCAACGGCGCCGGAGATGCCCACACGGGCGCCTTCATGGCGGCGCTCGCCCAAAGGCTGGCCCCGGTGACCGCCGCCCGCCGGGCCAACGCGGCGGCGGCCCTGGCGGTGACCGTTGCGGGACCGGCCACCGCACTGCGTGCGGCCGACCTGGACGCGTTCCTCCGTCAGGCGCGTCCCGCTCCCCGGTAGAGGTCCAGTTCGGCGTGCGCGACACTGGCACGGCGTCCTGGAGTCCTGGGCCTGCGCGGCAGCGGCTCGAACACGGTGCGGCCGGGTGGCGGGGTGAGCGGGCGGGCGGCGCCGATGCGGGCGTACTCGTCGGCGGCGGCGTACGCGGTGCCGATCATGATGGCGGATGTTCCTGAACGCCGCGCGCATGGCCTGGGACGTCCTGCAGGGCACCCTCTTCCGCCCGGCCGGCTCCCGGCGCGCCCGCGACGGCGAGCGGATGCAACGCTACTTCCGGGACGCGGCCGCGTACAGCACGCATGTCGGCCGAGCACGGCCGAGCCGCTGGCCCGCCGGGCCGGCTGCGACCGGCTCGGACTGCCCTCGGACCACATCCCGCAGATTCCGTGAGCCCGGGACGATTGCGCCGCGCGTGATCGGGTACGCGAGCAGGGCCGTGCCCGGGCCGGTCACGTCCCGGGCGGCCTGCACAACCGCCGCGACCAGGGAATCTGCCATGGAGACACCCGCGAACGACAACACCGCGACGCCTGCCCAGCGGGCGCTGGACGTACTCGCCGAGAACGCCGAGGACGCGGCGGCACTGGACACGCTCGCGAGAAGCGACGTGCTGGTCCCCGTTCCCGACGACGCGGGGGAGGAAGCCACCAACCCCACGGCGGTGGCACTGCCGGTCCTGGAGCAGCCCGGCGGCGTGCCGGTGGTGCCCGTGTTCACCTCCGAGCTGGAGATGACCGAGCTGCTGCCGTTCGTCTCCCGGTACCGCCTCGTGCCGCTCGGCGCCCTCGCCTCCCAGTGGCCGGCCGACGACCTGTCACTCACCATCGACGCCAGCTCCCCGCACCGCCTGACGCTCACCTCGGAGGGCGTGCGCACGCTGCTGGCGCGGCCGTAGGGCTGAGCGGCGGCGCATCCCGGCGGCCGGGCGAGCCCCGGCCGCAGCCGCCGTCCGTCATCCGCGGCGCTGGTCCGGCATCCGCGGCGCTGGTCCGTCATCCGCGGGGCTGGTCCGTCATCCGCGGGGCTGGTCCGTCATCCGCGGGGCTGGTCCGTCATCCGCGGCGCAGGCCCGGCAGCACACCGGTGCCGCCCCCCCGGCGGTGCGAAGATCGGCCGGAACTGTTTGCCGCGGCCGAGTGGCCCGACCGCTCCCGGAGGGAAGACCCCATCCGAGTGGCCCGACGGGGAAGGGGTGCGATCGACGTGAGGGTCGTCCTGCTCGGCACCGCAGCCGGCGGCGGGTTCCCGCAGTGGAACTGCGCCTGCGCGCTGTGCGCCGCCGCCCGCGAAGGGGCAAGCTGCCCTCCCGCACCCAGGAGTGCGTCGCCGTCAGCGGCAATTCCCGCGACTGGTGGCTGCTCAACGCCTCGCCCGACCTCCGCACCCAGCTCACCGCCGCCGCCGCGCTCTGGCCGGGCCCGGGCCTCCGGGACACCCCCGTGCGCGGGGTACTGCTCACCGACGCCGAGGCCGACCACGTGTCCGGGCTCACCGTGCTGCGCGGGGCCGCGGGCCTGAAGGTGTACGCGGCGCCACCTGTCGCCGCCGCGCTGACGCCGCTGCGAGGCCGGCTCGACCGCTACGGCCCCTGGGAGTGGGCCGACAGCCTGGCCGATGGGGGCTTCGTACTGCCCGGCGGCCTCGTCGTCACGGCACACCCGGTCGGAAGCAAGGCCCCGAAGTACCTGCCGGATCCCGCCCCGGACGATGGCTGGGTGGTCGCCTACCGCATCCAGGACCTCGCCACCGGCGGGGTCCTGGTGTACGCGCCCTGCGTGGGCGTCTGGTCGCCGGTCCTGGACGAACTGCTGACGACCGCCGACTGTGCCCTGGTGGACGGCACGTTCAGCGCGCCCGACGAGATGGGCACCGCGGTGCGCGACGGCACGGGCCAGGCGGCCATGGGGCACCTGCCCGTCACGGGCCCGCACGGCAGCCTGGCCGCCCTCGCCCGCCACCCCGGCACGCGCCGGATCTACACCCACCTCAACAACACCAACCCGCTGCTCGACCCCGCCTCCCCGGCCCGTGTGCAGGTGACCGAGGCGGGTGTCGAAGTGCCCCTGGACGGCGACGAGTTCGCGGTCTAGTCCGACACGTTGAACAGAACACGGTTTCGGTGGACTCGGCTGCGGACCGGGTCGTTCCCGGCACCACCACTCAGCCGTTCAGCATCCGGGCCAGCACCGCGCGTTGCAGCGGCAGCACCTCGGCGTGCAGGTCACGGCCCTTGCGGGTCAGGGAGACCCACACTCCGCGCCGGTCCTCCGCGCACACCGACCGCTCGACCAGGCCGTCCTTCTCCAGCCGCCCGATGAGGCGGGACAGCGCGCTCTGGCTGAGGTGGACCCGGCCTACGAGGTTCTGCACGCGGCACTGGTCGCCCCCCTCGGGCGACGCGGACGCCAGGATGTCGAGCACCTCGAAGTCGCTCGCGCCCAGCCCGTGCGGGTGCAGCACCCGGTCGATCTCGCACATCGTGCGCGCGTGCACCGACAGGATGTCCCGCCACTGTTCCTCGAGCCGGGCCCCGGCCGCGTTCGCTCCCATGCACCGAATGTTAATGCGCGTGCATCGACACCGGGACCGCCGCGCCGACGCGACCCGCACACCGCGACCGCGCGGGGAGGGCTCAGGCCTCCTGGACGAGCCCGACGAGGTTGCCGTCCGCGTCCTTCACCGAGGCGATCAGCTTGCCGCCGCCGACGTCCTGGACGTCCTGCAGCAGCTCGGCGCCCGCGTCCAGCAGCGCCCTCAGCCGGGCCCGGATGTCGGAGACGTGCCAGTACGGCACCGGGCCGGTCATGCCCTTGGCGTGCCCGTTCGGGTCGAGGCCCACGTCCTGGCCGGCGTCCTTGAACCCGACGTAGTAGGGCTGGTCGGCGTACGGCTCCACCCCCAGCAACGCGGTGAACAGGGACTTCGCACGGTCGAGGTCCTTGACGGGGTAGATGATCGTCTTGAGGCCGGCGGTCTTGGCGTACTCCTTCGTGACGTGTGGGCCGACGCCGGTGCGTCGGTGGTTCACGCTAAGCCGGGGGAGTACCGAGCCGCTTCTCCGATCCTGACCGGTCGCGGCGGTGCTGCGGCCCGGCGACCTGCACCGCGGGCACCGGCAACGGCTGGGACCCGGCCGACCCGTCCTCCGGCAACGGCTGACTACGACGACATGGCCACCACGGCGATGACCTGGTTCAGCCACCGCTGAGCCCGCGACGCCATCGCCTGAGCCCGCGACGCCATCGCCTGAGTCCGCGACGTCATCTCCTGAGCCCGCGACGTCGTCGCTGCGACGCCCCGGCGGGGCCCGGACGCTGTAGGGCGATTGGGCCCTTGCCCGTTGCCCACGCCAGGGCCCAACGGCTCTGCCGTACAGGGGCGTTCGGTACCGGACAAGGGCCGCGGAGACCGGGACGCGGCGAGTCGGCTGGGGAAGAGCGGGAAGACGTCAGGACGAGGCGGCTTCGAGGAGGAGGGGGAGATGCTGAGGACTCCCGTCAGCCAGACGCGTCTGGTCATCCTGGAGTGGCTGAAGGATCCGGCCGCACACTTTCCCCGGCAACGGCACGCCGATCCCGTCGAGGACGGCGTCACGGCGAAGGCCGTCGCCGCCAGGCTCGGCGTCCCCCGCCGGGTCGCCGAAACGCACCTCGGCCTGCTCGCCGACCTCGGCCTGCTGCGCACCCGGCGGATCCGGCGCCGCACCCACTACCGCCGCGACGAGATCCGCATTGCCGAGGTCGCCCGCATGTTCGAGAAGGGCTGGTGAGGGGGACCGCACCGCCGACAGCCGGGCCGGGCCCGCGCCGCACCTCCGGCGTCGCCGAGTCGACCCCCTGCGCAGTCTCACCGGGCGTGCCCGATTTCCCTGCGCAGTCTCACCGGGCGTGCCCGATTTCCCTGCGAGTCTCCCCGGGCGTGCCCGTGATCGGCGAGGACTGCGTCGACGACGTGGCGCGCACGCCCCGTCATGACCGGGTTCGTCGTGCGGCAGTACGACAGCTTGAGCAGCGCGATCGACAGTGCCCAGTCGGCCCCGCGTGCCCAGGACGCGTCATCGGCACCCAGAGCGGCCCGGAAGGCGCTCCGTGCCTCGGCCGGCAGCACGTACCAGGCCACGATCAACGGCCGGATCGCCCAGACCCAGGCACCCGAAGTCGATGACGGCACTGAGCCGCCCACGCCGGACCAGCAGGTTCCCCGGTTGCAGGTCGGCGTGGATCCACACGGCCGGACCGCGCCACGCCGGAGCCCGCAGGGCGGTTTCCCGTGTCGACCACGTCCCGCAGGTCCGTCATGGCGGTGCGGGTCGCGGAATCCCTTTCCGCCAAGGGTTCACCGTGGTAGGAGGCCGGCCCGTCCGCGATGTCGATCCGCCGCAACGCGGCGACGAACTCCGCCAGGTCCTCGGCGAACAGGACGGGTTCGGAGTTCCGCCCGGGGGCGGGGTTCTCGCCGTCGAGCCAGCGGTAGACGGACCACTGGCAGAGGTAGCCCTCCGCGGGCTCGCCCCGGCCCACCGGGACGGGGACGGCAGCCGGCAGCGACGCGGCGAGCCGCGGCAGCCACGCGTGCTCCTTCGCGACGTCGTCGGCGGCGCCGGCCATACGGGGAAGCCGCACGACCAGGTCGTCGCCCAGACGGTACATGGCGTTGGTCGTGCCGACGGAGCCGACCGGCGCGACGGGCAGGCCGGCCCACTGGGGAAACTGCGCGGCAATCAGCCGATGCACGAGACAGGTGTCGATGTCGGGCTCGTCGGCATGCATTCCGCGATACCAGCGTTTCGGAGCATCTGCGTCAACCGATTTCCCGCGCGTCACCTCCTGCCCCGCGCGCAACGGTCGGGCCGTGCGCCGGAGAACGAGTGGAACTGCACCGCGCACGACCGGGCTCCACGGGGTACACCTTGTTGAGGAGGAGCGGCCTCAGACGGAGAAGGGCAGGCCCCCATGGACCGTCCCACGGCTCTGGTCCCGCGCGGATACGTCGCCGTCGGCGGCCGTGGCCCCGAGGACGTGGTGGCCGACGCCCGCGGCCGCGTGCTCACCGGCGTGGAGGACGGCCGCATTCTGCGCCTCGACGGTCTGACGGACCCCTCCGGGCGGGCCCGGGCCTAGGTGCTCGCCGAGACCGGGGGCAGGCCGCTCGGCCTCGAACTCCTCCCGGACGGCGACCTGTTGGTGTGCGACGCCGATCGCGGGCTGCTGCGCGTCGGCCTCGATGACGGCACCGTCCGCGTGCTCGCCGACGCGGTGGCGGGGGAGCGGCTGCGCTTCTGCAGCAATGTCGTCGCTCTGTCCGACGGCAGCGTGTACTTCACCGTCTCCACCAGCCGCTACCCCCTGGAGCAGTGGATCGGCGACATCGTCGAACGCACCGGCACGGGACGGCTGCTGCGCCTCGCGCCCGGCAGCAACACGCCCGAAGTGCTCGTGGAGGGGCTGCAGTTCGCCAACGGGCTGGCCCCGAGCGCCGACGAATCCTTCCTGGTCGTCGCCGAGACCGGTGCCTGCCGGCTCGTCCGCCACTGGCTCACCGGCCCCGAGGCCGGACGCAGCGAGCCCTTCGCCGAGAACCTGCCGGGCATGCCCGACAACCTCTGGCGCGCGGGCAAGGACGGGCCGGTCTGGGTGGCGCTGGCCGCGCCGCGCGTCCCGCCGCTGGACCTGCTGCACCGCAGCGGCCCCGCCGTGCGCCGTGCCGCCGCCCGCGTCGCCGTGCGCGCCCCCTACCGCCCAACGGGCACGATCGGCGTCCTCGCCGTCGACGACGAGGGCCGCACCGTCCACCACCTCGCCCGCCGCCACTCCGGCTTCCGCATGGTCACCAGCGTCTGCGAGGCGGCCGGCCACCTGGTCCTGGGGAGCCTGTGGGAGCGGGGCGTGGCGGTGTGCGAGGCGCCGGCCTCGAGGTGATTCGGTCGGCGGTCGGCGCTACCCTGTTGCCCGGCCGCGATCGCCTCGCGGCGCGGCGGTGGGGCCCGCCGTCCCCGAACCGCGGCACCGGCGCCGCCAACGGTCCCTACTTGCGAAGGCAGCGGCCCCGCATGTCCGGGCCCGGGCTAGTAGGAGACGTACGACCATGACAGCCCCGGAAGCCGAGAGCCTCCGCGTCCACACCAGTCCTCGGCCGCGACGTGCCTGGCGCGCCCAGGCGCCGGTGGTCGCGATGGTGGCGCTCGGCGGCGTCCTCGGCGCCACGGCCCGCTACGCGGCCTCGCTGTGGTGGCCGACGCCTCCCGGCGGCTTCCCCTGGGCAACCTTCTGGACCAACGTCGTCGGCTGCGCGGTGATCGGCGTGTTCATGGTGGTCGTCACCGACGTGTGGGCCGCCCACCGCCTGGTCCGCCCCTTCTTCGGCACCGGCGTGCTCGGCGGCTTCACCACCTTCTCGACGTACGCCGTCGACATCCAGAAGCTGGTCGACTCCGGCCACGCCCGCGCCGGGCTGGCCTACCTCGCCGCGACCCCGCTCGCGGCGCTCGCGGCGGTGTGGCTCGCGGCGACGGCGGCCCGCCGCGCCCTGAAGTGGAGGCAGCGATGACGAGGCTGACCGGCAGTGCCCTGCGCGTGACCGTCTTCATCGGCGAGAACGACACCTGGCACCACAAAGCCCCTCTACTCGGAGATCGCGCACCGGGCCCACGCCGCGGGCCTCGCGGGTGCAAGTGTCTTCCGCGGCATCGAGGGCTTCGGCGCCTCCTCCCTGATCCACGCCTCACGGCTGCTGTCCTTGAGCGAGGACCTGCCGGTGGCGATCGTGATCGTCGACACCGAGGAGCGGGTGCGGGCCTTCCTGCCGCAGCTGGACGAACTGGTCACCGAAGGACTCGTGATCCTCGACGAGTGCGAGGTCATCCGATACGTCGGCCGTGCGGAAATTCTGGCAATGCGGGTGTGAAGGGTAAGAAGTCGTTGTGAACTGGCTGCTCGTGGCCGTGGGGGCCATGGCCGGCGCCCCGCTCCGCTATCTCACCGACCGTGCGGTGCAGTCCCGGCACGACTCGGTCTTCCCCTGGGGCACCTTCGTGGTGAACGTCACCGGCTGCCTGGTCCTCGGCCTGCTGACCGGCGCGGTCAGTGCCGGTGCCGCGAGCCGTCACCTGCAGTTGCTGCTGGGCACGGGCCTGTGCGGGGCCCTGACGACGTACTCGACCTTCTCCTACGAGACCCTGAGGCTGACCGAGACCGGCGCCGGGCTCTACGCTGCCGCCAACGTCGCCGCGAGTGTGGCGGCGGGTCTCGGCGCCGCGTTCGCCGGGGTTTCGATTGCCGAAGCTCTGTGGACGTAAGCAACCGGGGCTTCACCTCGGCATAGTAAGACTGTCTACAGCACTGTCGACCAACTCTGCAGAACTGGATCCCATGAGCGCCATTTCCGTCGGTCAGGCCGTCGTCCTCGGGCTTGTCGAGGGGGTGACCGAATTCCTCCCCGTGTCCTCGACGGGCCACCTCAAGATCACTGAGGGGCTCATGGGGATCCCCGTCGACGACAAGTCCGTCGTCGGGTTCTCGGCGGTCATCCAGGTCGGCGCGATCGCCGCCGTCCTCGTGTACTTCTTCAAGGACATCGTGCGGATCGTCTCCGCCTGGTTCCGCGGTCTGACCAACCGCGAGGAGCGGGTCCACCACGACTACAAGTTCGCCTGGTGGGTGATCTACGCGACGATCCCGATCGTCCTGGTGGGTCTTGCCGCCAAGCCCCTCATCGACGGCCCGCTCGGCTCGCTGTGGGTGGTCGCCGGTTCGCTGATCGTCGGCAGTGGCGTGATGTGGGCCGCGGACCAGATGGGCCGCCACAAGCGCGGTGAGGACGACACCTCCTTCAAGGACGCGATGCTGGTCGGCACCTCGCAGATCCTCGCCCTGCTCTTCCCCGGCTTCTCCCGCTCCGGCGCCACCATGTCCACCGCGCTCATCCTCGACCTGGACCGCGTCGCCGCCACCCGCCTGTCCTTCTTCCTCGGCATCCCCGCCCTGACCGGCGCCGGCCTGTACGAGCTGAAGGACGCCCTGGGCGCGGGCGTGGGCGCCGCCCCGCTGGCCGCCGGCACCGTCGTCTCCTTCGTGGTCGCCTATGCCTCCATCGCCTGGCTGCTGAAGTTCGTCGCCAAGCACTCCTTCAACGCCTTCGTCCTCTACCGGATCGTGGTCGGCGTGCTGCTGTTCGGCCTGCTGGCCGCGGGCGTGCTCGACAGCTGACACCCTCTTGAACCGCCACGGGGCGTGATGCCGGTATTCAGGCGTCACGCCCCGTGAAAGTTTCCTTTCTGGCCGCCCCTTGACAGTCCCGTCCCGTTACCCGGAGGATCAACTCCGTGAACCTGTCAGACAGCCAGACAGGTGGCTCGGTACCGCGGCGCGTCAGTGCGATGGAAGCGGTGCTCACCCACCTCCGCGGCGCCATCGAGCGCGGCGAGTACGCGGTCGGCGACAAGCTCCCCTCCGAGGCAGAGCTGTGCCGCACCCTCGAGGTCTCCCGGCCCGTGCTGCGGGAGGCCCTGCGGGCCCTGCAGACCATGGGCCTGACCGTCTCGAAGACCGGCAAGGGCACCTTCGTCGTCGCCAACGCCGTCGAGGACCCCACCTTCGGTGACTACGCGGCCAGCGACCTGCTGGAGGTGCGCCGGCACGTCGAGATCCCGGTGGCGGGCTACGCGGCGGTGCGGCGCACGCCCGAGGACCTCGACCACCTGACGCACCTGCTGGAGCGGATGGAGCGGGAGACGGACACGACCTCGTGGGTCGCGCTGGACACGCTGTTCCACCTCGCCGTCGCCCAGGCCGCCCAGAACCCGGTCTTCCGCCGGGTCATCGAGGAGATCCGGGACGCGCTGGCCCGCCAGTCGGCCTTCCTCAACGAGCTGGGCGGCCGGCGCGAGCAGTCCAACCGGGAGCACCGGGCGATCGTCGAGGCTCTGACCGACGGGTCCGAACAGGACGCGGTGCAGGCCATGTCCCACCACCTCGACCGCGTCGAGAGCACCCTCACCGACATCGTGCGCCCCGCGCACACCCCCATGGAAGGCGGACCCGAGGCGTGAGCGAGCAGTCCCTCCGGAAAGAGACGCGGACGGCGGTCGGCCATGTCGACGCGGGCGACGTCGGCTACAGCAAGTCCCTGAAGTCCCGGCACGTCAACATGATCGCCATCGGCGGCGCCATCGGCACCGGCCTCTTCCTGGGCGCCGGCGGCCGCCTGGCCGACGCCGGCCCGTCCCTCTTCGTCGCGTACGCGGTCTGCGGCGTCTTCGCCTTCCTCGTCGTCCGCGCGCTCGGCGAACTGGTGCTGTACCGGCCCTCCTCCGGCGCCTTCGTGTCGTACGCCCGCGAGTTCCTCGGCGAGAAGGGCGCCTACACCGCGGGCTGGATGTACTTCCTCAACTGGGCGACCACGGGCATCGCCGACATCACCGCGGTGGCCACCTACACCCACTACTGGGGCATGTTCTCCGACGTCCCGCAGTGGGTGATCGCGCTGATGGCCCTGGCCGTGGTGCTGACGGTGAACCTGATCTCGGTGAAGATCTTCGGCGAACTGGAGTTCTGGTTCGCCATCGTCAAGGTCGGTGCGCTCGCCGTCTTCATGTGCATCGGCATCTTCCTGCTGGTCACCCAGCACCCCGTCGACGGCCACGCCCCCGGCCCGTCCCTGATCACCGACAACGGCGGCGTCTTCCCCAACGGCCTGCTGCCCATGCTGCTGATCATCCAGGGCGTCGTCTTCGCCTACGCCTCCGTCGAACTGGTCGGCGTCGCCGCCGGCGAGACCGAGAACCCCGAGAAGATCATGCCGAAGGCGATCAACTCCATCATGTGGCGCGTGGGCCTGTTCTACGTCGGCTCGGTCGTCCTGCTGTCGATGCTGCTGCCCTGGAACAAGTACAGCGCTGGAGAGAGCCCCTTCGTGACGGTGCTGTCCCACATCGGCGTCCCGGCGGCGGGCGGCGTGATGAACCTCGTCGTGCTCACCGCGGCGATGTCCTCGCTCAACTCCGGCCTGTACTCCACCGGCCGCATCCTGCGCTCCATGGCGGTCAACGGCTCCGCGCCGCAGTTCACCGCGAAGATGAGCCGCAGCCGGGTCCCCTACGGCGGCATCCTGCTCACCAGCGGCATCTGCGTTCTCGGCGTCGGCCTCAACTTCGTCGTCCCGGCCGACGCGTTCGAGATCGTGCTGAACTTCGCCGCGATCGGCATCCTCGCCACCTGGGGCATGATCATGCTCTGTCACCTGCTCTTCTGGCGGAAGACCCGGCAGGGCGAGCTGACCCGGCCCGGCTACCGACTGCCGGGCTCCCCCTGGACCGAGACCGTGACGCTGGCCTTCCTCGCGTCCGTCCTGGTCCTCATGTACGCCGAAGGCGGCGCCGGACGCACCACCGTGCTGTGCCTGCCGCTGATCGCCGCAGCGCTGGTCGCGGGCTGGTTCGCCATCCGCGGCCGCATCGCGCGCACCTCCACCAAGGCCGACGCGTGAACCCCGCGCAGGCCCACGACAACCCACCAGTGATCCAGGCAGTGATGTACAGCAGTTCCCCCGCGGCCGCACCCCTTGTCCGCGAACCCCTCCACGCTCCCGTCGCCCACCTCGTACGCGGCGGGGTGATCGAGGGCATCCACTACGGCTCCGTCGTCGTCCTCGGCGCCGACGGCGACGTACAGTTCCAGCTCGGCGACATCGAGGCCGCCTTCTACCCGCGCTCGGCGCTCAAGCCCGTCCAGGCCGTGGCCATGGTGCGGGCCGGGCTCCCGCTCGACGGCGACCTGCTCTCGCTGGCCGCCGCCAGCCACTCCGGCGAGGAGTACCACCTCGCCGGCACCCGGCGGATCCTCGAACTGGCCGGCCTGACCGAGGACGACCTGGGCAACGTGCCCGACCTGCCGTTCGACCCGGTCGTCCGCGACGCCTGGGTGCGCGAGCGCCGCCTGCCCTCCCGGCTCGCCCAGAACTGCTCCGGCAAGCACGCGGCCATGCTGTACACCTGCAAGCTCAACGGCTGGTCCCTCGACGACTACCTCGACCCGGCCCACCCCCTCCAGCAGGCCATCGCCGAGATCGCGGAGGACCTCACCGGGCAGCGCATCGCCCGGGTCACCGTCGACGGCTGTGGCGCGCCCCTGTTCTCCGTCTCCCTGCACGGCCTGGCCCGCGCCGCCGCCCGCATCACCACCGCCCCGCCCGGCACTCCCGAGGCCCGCGTGGCGGACGCGATGCGCGAGCACGCCGAGATGGCCTCCGGCTCCGGCCGGGATGTGGCCGCGCTCATGCGGGCCGTGCCCGGGCTGCTCGCCAAGGACGGCTTCGAGGGCGTCCAGGTCGCCGCCCTCCCGGACGGCCGGGCGATCGCCGTGAAGATCGCCGACGGCGCCAACCGGGCCCGCATCCCGGTCGCCGCGGCCGCCCTCGCCCGGGCCGGCGTCGACCCGGCCCTGCTCGCCGAGTTCGCGGGGGAGCCGCTGCTGGGCGGCGGCGAACCGGTGGGCTGCGTCCGGCCGGTGCGCGCGCTGGACCCGGTCATGCTGCCGGCCTGCGCCTGAAGCCCGGGCCCCGCGGGACCACCCCGTACGCCCGACCCACGAGGAACCTCACCTCAACCTCACCTCCGAACCTCCGAAAGAGGACCCGCACCCTCATGACCGCCGCCGCCACCCGAAGCGAACACGATCTGCTCGGAGACCGCGACGTCCCCGCCGACGCGTACTGGGGCATCCACACCCTGCGCGCCACGGAGAACTTCCCCATCACCGGCACCCCGATCTCCGCCTACCCGCACCTGATCGACGCCCTCGCCGCCGTCAAGGAGGCCGCCGCCCTCGCGAATGAGGAACTCGGCCTGCTGGAGCCGAAGAAGGCGGCCGCCGTCGTCGCCGCCTGCCGCGAGATCCGTGACGGCAAGCTGCACGACCAGTTCGTCGTCGACGTGATCCAGGGCGGCGCCGGCACCTCGACCAACATGAACGCCAACGAGGTCGTCACCAACCGGGCGCTGGAGCTGCTGGGCCACGAGAAGGGCCAGTACCAGTACCTGCACCCCAACGAGGACGTCAACCTCGGCCAGTCGACCAACGACGTGTACCCGACCGCCGTGAAGATCGCGACCGTCTTCGCGGTGCGCGGGCTGCTCAAGGCCATGGCCGTGCTCCAGGACGCCTTCGCCCGCAAGGCCGTCGAGTTCCGCGACGTGCTGAAGATGGGCCGCACCCAGCTGCAGGACGCGGTGCCGATGACGCTCGGGCAGGAGTTCTCGGCGTACGCCGTCATGCTCGACGAGGACCGCAGCCGCCTCGCGGAGGCCGTCGAGCTGATCCAGGAGATCAACCTCGGCGCCACCGCGATCGGCACGGGCCTCAACGCGCCCGCCGGATACGCCGAGTCGGCCCGCCGCCACCTCGCCGACATCACCGGGCTGCCCCTGGTCACCGCCGCCAACCTGGTCGAAGCCACCCAGGACTGCGGCGTGTTCGTCCAGATGTCCGGCGTGCTCAAGCGGATCGCGGTGATGCTCTCCAAGAGCTGCAACGACCTGCGCCTGCTGTCCTCCGGGCCGCGCGCGGGCCTCGGCGAGATCAACCTGCCGCCGGTGCAGGCCGGTTCGAGCATCATGCCCGGCAAGGTGAACCCAGTGATCCCCGAGGTCGTCAACCAGGTTGCCTTCGAGGTGATCGGCAACGACGTCACCATCACCATGGCTGCCGAGGCCGGGCAGCTCCAGCTCAACGCCTTCGAGCCGGTCATCCTGCACTCGCTGTCGGAGAGCATCACGCACCTGCGCGCCGCCTGCCTGACGCTGGCCGAGCGCTGCGTCGACGGCATCACCGCCAACACCGAGGTGCTGCGCGCGACGGTCGAGAACTCCATCGGCCTGGTCACGGCCCTCAACCCGCACATCGGGTACACGGCCGCCACCGACATCGCCAAGGAGGCCATGGTCACCGGCCGGGGAGTTGCCGAACTCGTCCTGGAGAAGGGGCTGTTGCCAGCCGAGCGGCTCGCCGACCTGCTGCGCCCCGAGGTCGTCGCGGGCAGCGCCGCACCCAGCGCCTGACCTGCGGATGCGCACCAGGACCGGCCAGGAGGGACAATGGTGATCATGACGTCGTCCATGACCTTCCAGCCGGTCCTGGAGCGCATCGCCGAGGAGATCGAGCGGACGCCCGGCCGCGGGCGGCCCGCCGAGTACATCCCGGTGCTCGCGGCCTGCAACCCCCGCCGCTTCGGCATGGCCGTCGCGGAGCTGGACGGCACGGTGTACGGCGTGGGGGACTGGCGGGAGCCGTTCTCCACGCAGTCCGTCACCAAGGTCTTCACCCTCGCCCTGGACCTGGCCCGCGAGAGCGACGCACTGTGGGAGCACGTGGGCCGCGAGCCCTCCGGCAACCCCTTCAACTCCCTGGTGCAGCTGGAGTACGAGAACGGCATCCCGCGCAACCCGTTCATCAACGCGGGCGCCCTGGTGGTCACCGACCGCCTCCACACCCGTACCGGCGACGCGGCGGGCGAGCTGCTCGCCTTCCTGCGCGCCGAGAGCGGCAACCCGGACCTGGCCTTCGACAAGGAGGTCGCCGCGTCCGAGTCCGCGCACGGCGACCGCAACGCCGCGCTTGCTTACTTCATGGCGTCCTACGGCAACATCGACAACCCGGTGCCGGTCCTGCTCGACCAGTACTTCCGCCAGTGCTCCATCGCGGCCTCCTGCGCCGACCTCGCCCTGGCCACCTCCTTCCTGGCCCGGCACGGCATCCGCGCCGACGGCACCCGGCTGCTCAGCCGCAGCCAGTCCAAGCAGGTCAACGCCATCATGCTCACGTGCGGGACGTACGACGCGGCCGGTGACTTCGCCTATCGGGTCGGCCTGCCCGGCAAGAGCGGGGTGGGCGGCGGCATCGTTGCGGTCGTACCGGGCCGCTGCACGCTGTGCGTGTGGAGCCCCGGCCTGGACGAGCGCGGCAACTCGGTGGCGGGGGTGGCGGCCCTGGACCGTTTCACGACGCTCACCGGACTGTCGGTGTTCTGAGGTTCGCCCTTGCGCGGTCCACCTGATCACCCGCCGGTCACACGCAGGCCGCCGCGTGGTGGGAGGCGCGTCAAGTTCTGGCCATCCGGCGTTGACAGGCTGACCGAGTGTTGGCCATGGCTTTCCCCGTCGATCTCCGCCGCTGCCAGGTGCTCGGGCTGGCCGGTACCGCCTTCCTCGCGCTGGGCGGTGAGACGGCCGGAGCCCTGCCCGTCCGGGAACTCCTGGCCCCCGCCTCCGCCCAGGCCGCCCTCGGCCTGGTCGGCGTGTACTTCGGCGTCGTCCTGCTGATAGCGGCCTGGGCGCTGCTCGGACGGCTCGTCCGCAGCGCCGAGCCGCCGGCGCCGCGCGCCCTGCTGCTCGTGCTCGCCGTCTGGGCCGCCCCGCTGCTGATCGCGCCGCCCCTGTTCAGCCGGGACGTGTACAGCTACCTGGCGCAGGGCGCGATGGTCGACGCGCACCTCGACGTCTACGCGCACGGCCCGGCCCGGCTCGGCGGTCCGCTCGCCGACGAGGTCGCCCCGCTGTGGCGGCACACCGGGGCCCCGTACGGACCGGTGTTCCTCGCCGTCGCCTCCGCGCTGTCCGGCGTGACGCGCGGCGAGGTCCCCGCCGGGCTCCTCGGCATGCGGCTCGTCGCGCTGCTCGGGGTGGCGCTGATGGCGGCCGCTCTGCCCCGCCTCGCCCGGCACAGCGGCGCCGACCCGTCCGCCGCGCTGTGGCTGGGCGCCCTCAACCCGCTGGTGCTGCTGCACCTGGTCGCCGGCGCCCACAACGACGCCATCATGCTCGGGCTGCTGGGCGTCGGACTGGTCGCGGCGCTCGGCCGGTGGCCGGTCCTGGGCGCCGTCCTGGTCACGCTCGCCGCCCTGGTCAAGGCGCCCGCCGCGCTCGGACTGGCCGCGGTCGTGGTCCTGCAGATGCGCGCGGGCCGCCGCCCGGTGCGGTCCGTTCTGACGACGGCCGCGGCGGCCGCCGTCACCACCGCCGCCGCGACGGCCGTTGCCGGCACCGGCTACGGCTGGATACGGGCCCTGGACACCCCGGTGTCCCCGCAGAACTGGGCCCTCACCAGCCTCCTCGGCCGCGCCACCGGCGCACTGCTGGAGCGGCTCGGCAGCGACCTGGCCCCGCTGGCCGTCCCGGCCTGGCACGTGCTGGGCCTCGCGGTCACCGCGGTCGCCGTCCTCGTCATCTGGGTGCGGCTGCGTCCGCGTCCCGTCTACGCGCTCGGCCTGAGCCTGGCCGCGGTGGCCGCCTTCGGGCCGGCCATCCGCCCCTGGTACGCCCTGTGGGGCCTGTTCCTGATCGCCGCCGCCGCGCCCACCACGTCGGTACGGCATCGGATGGCGGCCGTGACCGGCGTGCTGGCGCTCTGCGTCCTGCCCAGCGGCGGCCCGGCCGACACCGGGCAACTCGTGCTGGCGGTCTCCGGCGGCGCGCTCGGGGTGGTCGTCCTGTGGCAGGCCCACCAGGCGGCCCAGGCCCCGGCCCTGGGACGTACGGCATGAGGACGTACGGCCTCAGCGGGCCCCGCACCCACCGCGGACGCCTGCTCCTCGTCCTGGCCCTGGCCGCCGCCGTGACCGCCTTCACGGCGACCGTGCCGCTGCTGCGCGACTGGTTCGACCTGCGGGTCTACTACGGCACCGTCGACAGCTGGGTCCACCACGGCGGCCGGATCTACGACTACGTGGTGCCCGGGACGACATACGGCTTCACCTACCCGCCGTTCGCAGCCGTCTGCATGCTGCCGATGGCGCTGGTCGGATGGGACACCGCGGTCGCCTTCGCGCTGCTGCTCAACCTGGCGGCCCTGGCGCTGGTGCTCCGCCTCCTCGCCGGACGGGAGTGGCGGCGGTACGGCTGGTACCGCTGGGCGGTGGCCCTTTGTCTCCTGGCACTGTTCGAACCGCTCCGCGACACCTTCAGCTTCGGCCAGGTCAACCTGCTGTTGCTGGCCCTGGTCCTGACCGACAGTCGGCTGCTGGCCACCGGCCGGGACCGCTGGGCGGGCGCCGGCATCGGACTGGCCGCGGCGATCAAGCTCACGCCCGCGCTGTTCATCGGCCTGCTGCTGGTGGCCCGGCGGTGGCGTGCCGCAGGCATCGCGACGGCGGTCGCCGCGGCAGCGACCGCGTTCGCGGCCCGGGTGGCCCCGGACGCCTCACGCTTCTACTGGACGCAGGCGATCCGGGACACCGGCCGGGTCGGGCGCCTCGCCTACGTCTCCAACCAGTCGGTTCAGGGCATCCTGGCCCGGCTCGGCGAAACGGGCCGCCCGGCCTGGGTGTTGGCGGTCGTGGCGGTGCTGGCCGTCTGGGCCTGGCGGGCGCGCCGGGCGGTGTCGGCGGGGGACTGGTCGGCGGCGTTCGCGCTCACCGGGGCGGCCGCCTGCCTGGTCAGCCCGATCACGTGGGTGCACCACCTCGTCTGGCTGCTGCCGTCGCTGGCCGTGCTGCTGCGCGCGGGACGGCTGCGGGTCGCGGCCGCCGTGTACGCGGTGCTGTGCAGCAGTGTGGTGTGGCTGTGGCTCGACGACGCGTCCGGCATCGACGGCTTCCTCGGCAGCAACGCCTACGCCTGGATCACGCTCGGCCTGCTGCTCGGGCTGCCGGTCGGTCAGTCGCGTGTGAGTCTGCTGCCCTTGAACCGCAGCGTGAGCAGCACGGCGCCCGCGCCCAGCCCGGCGGCACCCGCAATCGCCCCGGTCTCCGGCCAGTCCGACCCCCCGGTCGCCGCGGCCGGAACGGCGACCACTGCTCCGTGCGACGCGGGGCGCAGCGCGTCGAGCGAACCGACCGGATCGACGTGCCCAGAGGCGGCGAAACCCCAGTCGAGCAGCTCGCGTGCCTCCTCGTACACGGCGAACCCGCCGCCCTCCTGAGGGTTCATCACGGTGACGACGAGGGTGCGCCCGCCATGGCGGGCCGCGGCGACGAGCGTGTTGCCCGCGTTGCTGGTGTAGCCGTTCTTGACGCCGATCAGACCCGGATACGGCGCCACACCGTCGGCGCCGGTCAGCAGCCGGTTGGTGTTCTCGATCTCGTACGAGCCGCCGTCGCCGGGGAACCCGGCCGCCACGGTGGAGCAGTAGCGCGCGAAGTCGGAGTTGCGCAGCCCGGCCCGCCCGAACACGGCCAGGTCGTACGCCGAGGACACCTGTCCGTCGGCGTCGTAGCCGTCGGGGGAGACGACCGCCGTGTCGAGGGCGCCCAGGGCCCGGGCCTTGGACTGCATCTGCCGGGCCGTGTGGTCCCAGCCGCCGTTGAGCGCGGCGAGCACGTGCACCGCGTCGTTCCCGGAGTTGAGGAAGACCCCGCGCCACAGATCGGCCACCTGATACGTATGCCCCTCGGCGACCCCGACCAGGCTGCTGCCGTCCCCGATGCCCTCCAGCTCCTCCTTGCTGACGGTGTGCCGGACGCCACCGGGGAGGACCGGCAGCACGGTGAGAGCGAACAGGGTCTTCAGCGTGCTCGCGGGCGGCAGTTTCCGGTGCGCGTCGTACGCAGCGAGCACCTCGCCGGTGCCGGCGTCGGCCACCAGCCACGACAGCGCGGAGAGGTCCGGAACCTGGGGCGCCCCGGCGCGTGGCCGGACCTGCGTACCCGAGCTCTGCAGCACGGCCGGCTCCGGCATCGCCGCCCCGGGCCGCCCCGGCGCGCTGGGGTCCGCCCCGGCCCGGCCCGCCGCCGCGACCGGCGAGGCGAGCACCAGCACGCCCGCTGCACAGAGGGCGCAGGCCGACACAGCGGTCCGGCGAGAGAATCCGATTGTCATACCGCAAACGTAGGAACGGACTGGCTGCAGGGTGACACTGCCGACGGCCGAACGGGGCACGCGACCACCCGGATGCCCTAGCGCCGCTCGCTGCGGCCCTCTCCGGCGAAGACCTCCTGACGGAACCGATACGACCGCTCGAGCCCTCCCTCTTCCACGGCACGCAGAGTGCGCAGCCGGGCAGCTCACCAGGTCATCAGGGGTCATCAGGCCCGCTTCGAAACCCTTCGGGACGCTTCAGCCGCTGGGCAGCGTCGGCTGGATGCGGCGCAGGAACGTGGCGTTGTCGGGGGTTTCGCGCAGGCGACCCAGGAGGGTTTCCAGGTTGGCCTGGCCGTCGCGGGTCTGGAGGGCACGGCGCAGGCCACGGGTCGTCGTCAGCTCGGCGGGGGCGAGAAGGAGTTCCTCGCGGCGGGTGCCGGAGGCGTTGATGTCGACGGCCGGGAAGACGCGGCGGGAGGCGAGTTCGCGGCTCAGACGGAGTTCCATGTTGCCGGTGCTCTTGAGCTCCTCGAAGAAGAAGTCGTCGGCGCGGGAGCCGGTCTCCACCAGCGCCGTGGCCAGGATGGTGAGCGAGCCGCCCTCCTCGGCCAGGCGCGCGGCGCCGAAGAGCCGCTTGGGGCCCTGCAGCGCGGCCGCGTCGACGCCGCCGCTGAGGGTGCGGCCACCGGCGGCGGCCGCGTTGTTGTGGGCCCGGCACAGGCGGGTCAGGGAGTCGAGGAGGATGACGACGTCCTCGCCGGCCTCGACGATCCGCTTGGCCCGCTCGACGACCAGTTCGGCGAGCGCGATGTGCTGCTTGGGCTCCCGGTCGAAGGTGGAGGCGTACACCTCGCCGCACACGGAGCGCCGCATGTCGGTGACCTCCTCGGGCCGCTCGTCCAGCAGCACCACCATCAGGTGGCACTCGGGGTGGTTGCCGGCGACGGCGGCGGCGATCTGCTGGAGCAGGACTGTCTTGCCGGTCTTGGGCGGGGCCACGATGAGCCCGCGCTGGCCCTTGCCGACGGGCACGAGCAGATCGGTGACGCGTCCGGAAAGGCCGGATGCGGGGTGTTCCAGGCGGATCCGCTCGCGGGGGTGGAGGGGAGTCAGGTCGCGGAAGTGGCGGCGGCCGTGCAGTTGGCCGGGCGTACGGCCGTTGATCCGCTCAACTTCCGTCAGGGTGCGCTGCGCTCCGCGCACGCCCTCGATCAGGTCTCCCTTGCGCAGGCCGTGACGGCGGATCAACGCCGGGGAGACCTGGGGGTCGGAGGGGGTGGGCAGGCAGTTCTCGGCGCACAGGTGGCCCTTCCCGCCCGCGTCGATGTCGAGGACGCCGGTGACGAGCCGGGGGGCCGGAGGCCGCTGCTGTACAGGGGGGTGTTCGAGTGTGATGGTCATGGATGGTGGTCCTTTCACGGACGGATGGCATGAGACATGCGAGGGGAAGGGGAGAAGCCGCGAACGAGAGGCGTACGGGTGCGCCTCGGCGGCTGGGAACACCACCTCGGGTACGGCAGAACCCCGGATACGGCGAGAACGCTGCTCAGGAGGCGGTGGCAGGAAGCCGATGCACCGGCCGGAAGGCGGGCGGGTCGGCGAACTGGATCAGGAACTCGCACCGGCGCCCGCAACGGGGCGTACACACGTGCTGATCGCACTGTACCACCCCGGGCACGGGTGCGGGGGTGGCATACGGCTCAGCGGATCGCCAACAGACCGTACAGGAGCGGGATCCGGGGCTCCGGCAGCCGCCACCAGCCGGACGGCGTGCGGACCATCTGCGGCCAGCGCGGCCACGGCAGCTCGTCGCTCTCCCTGAGCCGCCGGATGGTCAGTCCTGCCTCCGTCAACGCGTTGACGACCTCGTCTATTCCGTGCATCCACTCGTAGCTGTCGGTAGCGCCCTCGACGGCCGGGCCGTCGGTGTACGTGTACCTCGCGTCGCGGTGGACGGGTCCGTCGCCGCCCAGGTAGTCGTGGCGCAGCAGCAGCTCGGGACCCTCGCCCGGGGCGGGCTTGGGGCCGAGCGCGTTCAGCAGCGGATGGAACTCGACGACGTACAGCCGGCCGCCAGGACGCAGCAGGCGGGCCACGACATCCGCCCAGCGTCCGAGGTCGGGCAGATAGCACAGGGCACCCTTGCCGGTGTAGACGATGTCGAAGCGCCGCTGCCCGAGGGCCTCGACGGCGTCGTACACATTGGCCCGGACGTACGTCACATCGGCCCTCGCCCGCGCTGCGATGTCACGGGCGGCCGTCACGGATGCCGGGGAGAAGTCGAGCCCCACGGCGCGCGCTCCGCGCTGTGCGAAGGCGAGCGTCTCGGTGCCCAGATGGCACTGGAGGTGCAGCACGTCGCGTCCGGCGACCTTCCCGAGGTCGTCCCACTCGAAGGAGGCGAACCAGCGGGCGGGATCCAGGTCCTGGCCGAGCCCGTAGAACCGGCTGGCCATGTGCACCGGCGTGCGCGCGTCCCAGTTCTCCTGGTTGGCCCGCATCAGCCGCTCGTGCTCGTCCGTGGTCATGGGGGCATCCAACCGCGGGTGGGTGGCGAGCGGGGGGAAGAACCCCGGATCGGCCGGGGTTTGCGGCCCGGGCCAGGTTCTGGTGGAGGTCCGGCACACCTCGCTCAACGCGGCCGAGCTGTACTTCGCACAGCGGGGCAGGCCCGGAGAGGTCGGCTTCGACTCGGCGGGCGTCGTCGTCCGCGCGGCGGCCGACGGCAGTGGGCCCGCGGTGGGCAGCCGGGTCGTGGGATTCGGCGAGGGCGGCGGCTTCGGCGCGCTGCGCTCCATGGACGTGACCGACGTGGCCGAGGTCCCCGACGAGGTCGACCTCGGCGAGGCCCGCCACGTCACCGGTCGCGGCGGGCACCGCGCTTCGGGCGCTGGAACAGGCGGGCCCGCTGCTGGGCCGCCGGGTCCTGGTGACCGGGGCGTCCGGCGGCGCCGGTGGCTTGGCGGTGCAGCTCGCGGCGATCGCCGGGGCGTACGTCGGCGGCGTGGCCCCGTCCGAAGAGGGCGCGCGGTGGGTCGCCGGGCCGGGCGCGGACGAGGTGGTGGCCTCGGTCGACCGGGTGGCGGAACCGGTCGACGTCGTGGTCGACACCGTCGGCGGTGACCAACTGGTCTCCGCCTACGCCCTGTTGGCCTCCGGCGGCAGCCTGCAGAGCGTCGGCTGGGCCGCCGGGCGGGAGGCCGTGCTGCCCGTCGGGTCCACGCTGGGAAACATCGCGCCGACGTCGATCATGTCGGTCTACAACGGCGGCGGACTCACCGACCGGCAGGCGCAGTTGACCCGGATGCTCACGCTGGTCGCCGCCGGCAGGCTCAAGGTTCCGGTCGGCTGGCGCGGCCCGTGGGACAAGGTCGCGGACGCGGTGGAAGCGCTGGGCAGCCGTACGCTCCGGGGCAAGGCGGTCCTCGACGCCGGCTGATGCCCTGCCGCCGCCGGCGCAGCCGGTAGAGGACCTTGGGCCTTGAGACGTCAGGCCGGCTGCTCCAGCAGGGCCACCGTCGCTGCGATCCGGTCGGAACTCGGCGTCGGCCTCGCCCATTTCCCCGGCGGTCACAACGGCAACCTCACCCACCCCAAGGGCTTCGCCGAGGTACTGCGCACCGTGCTCCGAGGAGGCAGAATCGATCTCCGTACGGCGTCAACCCGGCCCCGAAGCACAGGAGTCACCTGTGGACACCTCGCGCCCCGTGCCGCACCGCATGGACCCCTCCGGTGGCTGCCCGCATGCCGCCAACGCACGGCTGCTTGCCCGGGGCGCCGCCGCGCCGGTCGTGCTGCCGGGGGAGATCGAGGGGGCGGTCGTGCTCGGGCACGAGGCGCTGAAGGAGTTCCTCACGCACCCCGACGTCGCCAAGGACGCGCGGCACTTCACCGCCCTGCGCGACGGGCGGATCGCCGAGGGGTGGCCGTTGACGACCTTCGCGACCGTGCGGGGGATGACCACCGCGGACGGGGAGGACCATCGGCGCTTGCGGTCGCTGGTGAGCCGGGCGTTCACCGCACGGTGCGTCGAAGAACTGCGCCCGCGGATCGAGGAGTTGACCGCGGGCCTGCTGGACGACCTCGCTCGCGCCGCCGCGTCCGGCGGCCGAGTCGCCGACCTGCGACGGCACTTCGCGCTACCCCTGCCGATGGGCGTCATCAGTGAACTCCTCGGCGTCGACGCCGAGTACCGCGACCGGCTGCACCACCTGTCCAGCCAGGTCGTCGCCACCGGCATCGGGCCGGCGCAGGCCGTCGCCGCCAACCGCGAACTCGTCGCCGTCCTGGGCGCGATCGCCTTCGCCAAGTCCGAACGGCCCGGCGACGACCTCACCAGCGCGCTGATCGCCGCCCGGGACGAGGAGGGCGACCGGCTCGGCCACGAGGAACTGATCGGCACCCTGGTGCTGATGATCATCGCCGGGCACGAGACCACGCTGAACCTGATCACCAACGCCGTACGCGCCCTGTGCGGCCACCGCGACCAGCTCGACCTCGTGCGGAAGAAGGCGGCGTGCTGGGGTGACGTCGTCGAGGAGACGCTGCGCTGGGACGCGCCCGTCAGCTACTTCCCGTTCCGTTATCCCGTGCGGGACCTGACCGTCGACGGGACCGTCATCCCGCGGGGCACACCCGTCCTCGCCGGCTACTCCGCCGCCGGGCGCGACCCTGCCGCACACGGGCCGGACGCCGACCGGTTCGACGTGACCCGTTCCGCGCGGCCCGGAGCCGTACGGCATCTGTCGCTCGGACACGGCGCTCACTACTGCCTGGGCGCCCCGCTGGCCCGGCTGGAGGCCACCGTCGCGCTGGAGCGGCTGTTCACCCGCTTCCCAGGCCTCGAACTCGCCGTGCCCGAGCACGAACTCGCCCGCAACGCCGGCTTCGTGGGCAACAGCGTGCGGACCCTTCCCGTGCGCCTCGCGCCCTGAGCCGCATACCTGCCATACGAACCCCGATGGCCCTGCGCCGACCTCTTTCCTGTTCCGGGCGCGGCGCGCGTTCATATGGGTCGGTGCCATTTGTCAAGTCCCGAAATTCAGCGGCATGACGGGGGCGGTGCGCCAGGGCGTAATCAAGGTCATCGTCATCAATAACAACAACAATAACGGCGGTGCCAATAACAACAACAATAACAACAGCGGGGGCAACAACAACAACAATAACAACAACAACTGATTTCGCAGTCCGGCTGGGTGGTGAAAAGCCAGCCAGCCGGACTGTCATGTCTACGCGAGGTCTCCCTGTGCGAACCCTTAAGCTGACCCGGATGTTCACCCCCGAAGGCCCCAGTCTCCGCGAGCTCGCCGTCCAGGCGCTGTCGTCCGTCGAGCGCGGCTACGACCTGCTGGCGCCGAAGTTCGATCACACTCCCTTCCGGACGCCGGACCCGGTGCTGGATGCCGTGGCGTCGGTGCTGGAGGGGGCCGGGCCGTTCGACGACGGGCTCGACCTGTGCTGCGGGACGGGGGTCGGGACGGATGTGCTGGCACGGGTGTGCCGGGAGAGCGTCACCGGGGTCGACTTCAGCGCCGGCATGCTCGCCGTGGCGCGGGGGCGGGCCCGGGCTGCCGGTCCGCTGAGCGCCTCGGTCGCCGGTCCACGGGTCTTTTGGGTCCGCGGGGACGCCCGTTCCCTGCCGTTCACCGCAGCCTTCGATCTGGTGGTGAGCTTCGGTGCGCTCGGGCATTTCCTGCCGGCCGAGCTGTCGGGCCTCTTCGGGCAGGTCCACTCCGTGCTGCGGCCCGGCGGACTGTTCGCCTTCCCGGTCCTGGCTCCTCCCCGCCCCCGCTCCGCGGCGTTCTGGATGCTGCTCGGTTTCGACGCGGCGATGCGGGTGCGCAACGCCGTGTGGCGGCCGCCGTTCGTCATGTACTACCGCGCCTTCCGCTTCGGCGACGTGCGGCGGGAACTGGAGCGTGCCGGCTTCCGGGTGGAGCTGTACGCGCTGCCCGAGTTCGGCCGGCGCGCCGACGGCAGCCCCCGGGCCCGGTTGATCGCGGCATGGAGGCCGGCCTAGTACTCCCGTCTGACTTCGCGATCTGGTGCCGGACCCGAGTGGGAACGGGAACGGCCACTGCATGATCATCGGGGGTTGTGTCGACTCCTGAAGATCGTGCGGTGGCCGCGGGCCATAGTGTAGACCCTGCCCGCTGGCGGGCGATGTTCGACCAGGCCATGGCCCGGATCGCGGGTCAGTTCCGGCGGGTAGAACCCCGGGCGACTGCCCGCGCGTATCTACTCGGACTGCTCTCCGGCGCCGAACGGAAGAACTGCTGGCGGCTGGCCGAACAGGCCGGTCACGCCCGCCCTGGCCCGATGCAGCGCCTGCTGCGAAGCGCCCGCTGGGACGCCGATGCGGTCCGCGACGAGATCCGTGCCTACGTCGTCGACCACCTCGGCACCGAGGGTGGGGTGCTGATCGTGGACGAGACGGGCTTTGTGAAGAAGGGCCGCGGTTCTGTGGGCGTGCAGCGGCAGTACACCGGAACCGCGGGACGGATCGAGAACAGCCAGGTCGGTGTGTTCCTCGCCTACGCCACCCCGCGGGGGCGGGCGCTGATCGACCGTCGGCTCTACCTGCCCGAGCACTCCTGGTGCTCCGATACCGAGCGCCGTCGCACGGTGGGAGTCCCCGACGAGGTCCAGTTCGCGACCAAGCCCCGCCTGGCCTGGCAGATGATCGCCGCCGCGCTGGACACCGGACTCGCCGCCTCGTGGGTGACCGGTGACGAAGCCTACGGCCAGGACCCGCATCTTCGCGCCGCCCTGGAGGCCCGCGGGATCGGCTACGTCCTGGCCGTCGCCTGTTCCACCCGGGTGCGGATCAACCACGGCCGCACCCCCATGCGCGCGGACATCCTCGCCGACCGCCTGCCCCGGGACGCCTGGCACCGGCAAAGCGCCGGAGCAGGCGCCAAGGGCCCGCGCTACTACGACTGGGCCTGGGTCCAGACCGGCACCGGCGACCACCGTCACCTGCTGATACGCCGCAACCCCGCCACCGGAGAGCTCGCCTTCTACCTGTGCTGGTCGCCCACCGAGGTGGCTTTGTCTGAACTGGTCCGTGTCGCCGGCACCCGCTGGTGCATCGAAGAGTGTTTCCAGGCCGCCAAGGGCCAGGCCGGCCTCGACCACTACCAGGTCAGGCATTGGACCTCCTGGCACCGGCACATCACGCTCATCATGCTGGCCCTTGCGTTCTTGGCCGCCGTCGCCGCCAGCACAGCACCGGCCAGGCCCGCCGATCCACACCGCCCCGCCCGAAGCACTGCCCCGATCAACCTGACCGTCCCCGAAATCCGCCATCTGCCCGCGGCGTTGCTCAGCCCACTGCCCACGTCCTCAGCCAGACTGCTGAGCTGGTCAAACTGGCGCAGAAGCCACCAGGCAACGGCCGGCGAAGCCATTACCGACAACGCCTCGCCAGCGCATCCACCGGATAGATCACGAAGTCAGACTGGAGTACTACACGCCGATCTGAAGGAGTCTGTGCTCCTGACGGCCCGCATACGACCGTGGTGAGGGCCGCTCACAGGTGGGGCGGCCCTCACCACGTACCATGCACGGCCTTGCCGCAGACGACCGGAGACCTGTTCCGCCGTCGGCCGGCGCGGGTCGACGGCGTGGTGTCGAGAAGCGCGTCACACCGTCAGCAGAAGGCGTCACACAGTCAATCGAATGCACCCCTGGCTGAGTTGCGGGCGGTCCCCGGCGACATCGGTCTCAGCCCATCTGGTCCCGGGCCGAGAGATGTTCCACCGTGACCCTGGTCCCGGTCAGAATGCGCAGCGGGCGGTCGCCTGCATGACTTCGACGCCAACGCCCAGGTGAACGATGGAACGCTGGTCCAAAAGCCGGGTCGTCCTGCTGGGCGACGTGGGCTACTGTGCGGCACCGACCTCGGGCCGGGGCACCTCACAGGCCGTGATCGGCGCCTGCATTCTGGCCGGAGAACTGGCCACGGCCGGCGGCGAGCACACGGCGGCCTTCGCGGCGTACGAGCAGCAGATGCGCGGCTACGTCAGCCTGCACCAGCAGGCTGGCCGGGAAGGGGCCGAGCGGTTTTTCATGGGCCAGCCGACCCAGGAGATGCTCGACCTGATCGCCGCGAACGCACCGGAAGTGGCCCGGGCACAGATCGTCAAGCTCAAGGACTACCCGTCCGCCGCCCGCTGCGGGTAGCCGGACAGCGGGCGGTCAGGCGGGTGTGAAGCCGCCGGCGCGACAACCCGTCGCCCGGCCCTCCGGGTTGCGGCTTTGCACACCAGGCACCACCGTGGAAGCAGGGGCGGGGCGCCAAGTCACGATCTCCAAGTGTCCGGCAGGAACCGCGGCGTGACACGGGAACCAGTTCGCCAGCGGGAACACAGTCGGCGCGCAAGTCGTAACGAGGTCATCATGAAGGTGAAACACGCCTGCGGGCCCGAGGCAGACACCGAGTTCTTCCGCGAGATCGATGCTGTGTTCGCCAGATACCCGGCGGAGGCGCAGAAATATGCCGTGCGCTGCCTGCGCCTCCAGACCGAAGTCCTGCGGGTGGACCTCGACAGGCAAGTCGCGGTGTCCCGTGTCGAGGACGGACGCATCATCACGGAATTCGTCGACCGGGACGCCCCGCAGGTTCGGGAGCACCATTCGGCGTGCTGCGCCTGGAGCGGCGAAGCTCCCCACAAGAAGTGCGTCGAGATCTGCAAGGAGTAGCGCTCAGTCCGCTCGCGTCAGCGCCGCCGGTGCCAGAAAAGGTTCTGGTAACACGCTCGCAGGAGGGCGGGCCGAGGTGCAGCGATCATAGGCGTGGTGACGAACTGTTCCTGCCCGCCGAGAGCGCGGCACGACGGCGGTCTGCGGGTGTCCGGCGGGACCGGTGAGGCGGATACGGAACCCCGAGTGGCGGGGCCAGGTGCGTACCCAGGCGGCCCGGCAGCTCGGACTGTGACGGATCTCGAGCCGGGTACCGTCCGCCGCCGTGTACGTGGCAAGGGTCTCCGGATCCTCGCAGGCGGTGGATTTGGGGTCCCGGCCTTCACAGGTCCCGAGCCGGCACACGGGCGGGCGGGACGCGGATGCCGGAGCCGAGGCCCGGGACACGTGGATCACGGCGACGGAAATGATCACCGCCGCGCACAGCAGCACCACCGTGGCCGCCGCGCTGCGGGGGCGGACGGTGATCCAGTCGGAGGCCGCCGTCAGGAGCCGGTGCAGGAAGCCGGAGGAGCGGGCGGACGACCGGCCGTGGACGGCGTCGGCTTGCGTGCCGGTCTCCGCGTCGACTTCCCCGGGGCCTTCCGTGGCGTTCTCGGTACGGGATGCGGTGGTACCGTCCCCGCCGGAGGCCCGAGGGGAGGGCCGGGCAGACCGATGTGGTGCCGTGTGGCCTCGTCCGCTCCAGATCGCGTCGGCGAGTTCCCACCGTGCGAGTACCCCGCCCTCGTTCCGCCCGTGCCGCCCCGCACAGGGCCCGGAGGGCCTGCCGGGGCGGGAACTGCTTGCCGTTGAGATACCGCTCCCACGACGAACGGCTGAAGGGCGTCTTCGCCTCCAGGGACTTCAGACTCAGTCCGTTGCGGTCCTTCAACTGCCGCATCGCTACTGGGAGGTCGACCATCGCCGTCGGCCTCAGGAAGCCCTTCGGCCGGGACCTGGCCAACGTCGCGCAGGACAACCTGCGCCGGACCATCCTCCCGGAGCGCGACGTCCCCGGAGGCGGCTGTCGGCGGTCGATCAGGGCTTGATGGCCCTGGGGATCACCGCGGTGTCCGCAGAGGCCTTCAGCCACACCGATCTGCCTGCTCCTCTGCCGTGGACGTTCGTGCCGGGCTGTGGCGAGTGGACGCCCGGGCAGTGTGCCCAGGCGCTGGAGCAGTTCGAGGCCACCAAGAAGAAGGGGCATGCCCCGCTGCTCGAGCCCGAGGTCGTGGAGGCCGTCATACAGTGCATCCGCTGGACGGAGCTTGCGGTAAGCCGGCCCGGTTTCGGCATCATCGGCTTCCGTTCCTGAGCCCGCCTCAGTCGGCCTTCGGGCAGGAGCGGCGATCCGGTTCTGCGTCGTCGATACGGGGGTGTCCTTGGTGGCGTCGGCGTGGGCTCCGTCGTCGAGGGCGACGATCCGGCCTGCCCGGTCCGTACCGACTCGGGGGTCGATCGGTTCTCCCTCACCTTCCCGCGCCTCCCGGCAGGTCTCCCACGCGGTCGTCGCCCTTTGGTTCTCCGACGCCGGGGAGATTCTCGGCCGTCGGCGGAGAGGTCCTCGCCCTTCTCTGCACTGGCAAGAGACCGGAAGCCGGCGGGCGGTTATCCCGACGGCTTCGCGGTGGCGGGTGGTTGGACACCCAGAATGGTTGCGGTGCCGGCCACCGATCGGTCTTCATGCATGGTGATCCGCTGGCCGGGCTCAAGATGCTGCCATGGGGAGGGATCGAGGGGCGCGAGCCGGATCGAGGATCGCCCGCCGGGCTCCAGGAAGGGTCGGCCCTCGACCCACAGTCGAGCGATATGGAGTACGGGTTCACCGGTGGCCGATAGGTGTCCGATGTTCCACATCGGCCGCAGAACACCGGCGCCGGCGGCAGGCGTTTTGCGCCGGGCCTCCGCGGCCGGGCGGAGAGTCAGGTCCGCCCGGATCACGCCGTGGCGGATCTCGAAACAACGCCAATGACACCAGGCCGCGCTTCGTTCCAGTCGTAGCTGCTCAGCGGCGTCGGCGAGCGTCTCCCAGAACATCACAGGCAGTGGATGGCTGTCACCAAGCTCCTCCAGCAGGCCCAGTGCGACCTCCCACTCGTCGTGAACGAGGTACTCCCAGACATCGCGCACCGTGATGTCGTTCTCAGTGGCGGTCGCTTCAGGGATCAGCAGAGAAGCCGCTTCAAGCAGCTCGGCGACATCCATGCGCTGATTGTCGACGACAGTTCATTGCCGGTGGCGTGGGGGTGCCCTATGGGGGCCATCGAGCAGGTCGCCAAACGCCGGCGGCGTTCACGGGTGCGTCCTGACGGCGCGAACCGCCCGCGCGTGTTTGTGTCACCCGAAGCGGCGGGCCGGATCCGCGCGCCTTGCATCCCGAGGCGTACGCCATCACGGACCCGGACCATCTTCTGGAGCTGTCCGAGCTGCTGGCCGTGGAGGAGCCGACGGTCGACGCGTTCGTGTGCATGTGCCTCGGTGACCTGCGCATCACTCCGTACGATGCCGGCGGCCAGCCGATGGCGCCCCTGGTCCTGCACCGGCCGGACGGCCTGTACACCCCCGCGCTGGAAGGCACCGTCCCGCTCCGCCGCCCCGAGGCGCTTGCCCTGCTGCTCGACCCGGCGCATCCGCAGGGGATCCCCGGCCGTCAGCCGGCGGCCTGGGCGGCAGCCGCCCCGCCGCCCCTGCGGGCACACGTCGAACCCGTCGACGCGGGCCCGCTGCACTTCTCCGGTACCGCGACCGCCGCCGGCCGACGCAGCGCCACCTGTGTGTTCACCGGCCACCAGGACGGCCGGCCGCCCTGCTGGGCTCGGCGCTCTTCGGACCGGGCCGCCCCGGGGCCTCGGACGGTTCGTACACCGGGCAGCCTGCCCCGCCCGTGCCCGGGCCGGGCGCCCTCCGGCCCGTCGACCTGCCCGTCGAGCTGGCCCCCTGCGCCCAACAGCTGGAGATGCGCCCCGCGACCGACGACCTTCCGCTCGCCGGAGGCGACCAGGCCGAACTCGTCGCCTGGGTGCGGTTCGCGGACGAGCGCGCGCTCGACGCGGCGGCGGTCGTGACCCTCACTGACGTCCTGCCGCCCGCGCTCTACGCCCGCTGGCACACCCCGCGGCCGGTGCCGACCGCGGAACTCACCGTCCACTTCACCGACGCCCTCGACCACGGCGCATTTGAGGGCTGGGCCCTGGTCCGCATCCGCACGCAGCAGGCCGGCGCCGGCTGGGCCGTCGACGACAGCGCCGTCTGGGCCGTCGACGGCCGCCTGCTGGCGCTGGCGCGACAGGCCCGAGTCATCCGGGCCACGTCCCCGCTCGACTCCGGATGAACTCCACGCCCGCCTCGCCCCGGCCGCGTCGGTCGACCGCACCCGGGCCCTTCGTGTCGGCTGCCGGTACCCGGGCCCTTCCTGTCGGCTGCCGGTACCCGGGCCCTTCCTGTCGGCCGCCCGCACCCGCACCCTTTGTGTCGGCCGCCCGGGCCTGGGGTCTCACCGGCCCCGGCCGCTTCACCCGCCGCTTCAAGGCGGCCTACGGGGTGACGCCTCCGCAGTGGCGGCAGGTGCTGCCCGGCTGACCGGGCCCGGGCGGATCCGGTTCAGACGGCTGCCGGCAGGGTGAACTCGTAGACCAGCGCGCTCTGTCGGGCGTCCACGACCAGGTCGGTGAACTCCAGTGGGCGTGCGTACTGGTCGTGGACGCGCCGGGTCACCCGCATCGAGGGGCCGTCCGCGAGGCGGGTGATGGAGTCCCGGTGGTGCAGGGTCAGGCCGGCCCTGCGCATCCAGTCGTAGGCCCGCCGCAGCTGCGCCGCCCCCGCGCCGTCGGCGCGGTCGCGGTAGCGGGCCAGCTCCTCGACCTCGGAGAGAGCCACGGCGGAGAAGGACGTCACCGCGGTCCGCAGCCCGGTGCCGTCGGCCGCTGCGGACCGGTAGCGGTGCACCAGAGTCGGTCGGTGCGGGGCGAGCCCGAGGGCCTCGGCGTGCTCCGGCGGGGGCGTCTCCCAGGTCACCGTGGCCCGGTCGAAGGCGCCCGGGTCGGCGGTGCGGGCGCCGACCGGGAAGGTCAGGGAGGAGGGCGCCTCGACCGGCAGCCCGGGCAGGGTGGCGTGACTGCCCCGCCGGTCGGTGCTGACCAGTCCGTCGCGGCGCAGCACCTCCAGCGCCTGCCGTACGGTCTCCCGGCTGACCCCGAAGTGCGCGGCCAACTGCCGCTCGCCCGGCAGCCGTTCACCGGGCGGGATGGTGCCGTCGCGCAGCTCGCCGAGCAGCTCCGTGGCGATCCTCCAGTAAAGCGGCCGTTCCTCGGTTGTCCCTTCGGCCAGCGGGTGGGCGTGCGGGGCGGTGCGGGCCATGCCGCGCCTCCTGTTGGTGACGTGCCGTAGCCGTGTGGGCTCATTGCGCCACCAGATCTAGCATTGGTCTAAACCACCAGGGAAGACCGGCCCGGCAGTTCGGCCGAAACCGACCCGCGCGCCCCTGGTCACAGAGCGCTGTACAGGGCGTCGATCAGGGTCATCTTCCGTGGGTCGTCGGCGATATGAGGCCCCATCCGGTTCATCACGTACCCCAGGGACACCCCCGTCTCGGGGTCGGCGAGACCGCAGGAACCGCCGAAGCCGTCGTGTCCGAAAGCCCGCGGGTTGGGGCCGTACGAGCGGTTCGGACCGCTGAGCCACAGGCCCAGCCCGACCTCGGTCTCGCGCTCGAACCCCGCGCCCAGCACCAGGTCACGGCAGCTGCCCTGTCCCTCGCGCACCCGCTCGGCCGCCTCGGGCGACAGAATTCGCCGGCCGTCGTAGGTCCCGCGCCCGGCGAAGACGCCGTACAACGCGGCGACGGCCCGCGCGGTGCCGTGACCGTTGGCCGCGGGGATCTCGGCGGCCCGCCACTCGGGCGTGTTCGCCTCGGCCGCGCCCACCAGCGGATTGGCCAGCGCGGCGAGGGCCGCGGGGGGCAACTGGCCGAAGGCGGAGGCCTGTTCGCTGGTCGCCGCGGCCGGCGGGTGAACCAGCTCCGCCGCCCGCCCGGACTCCTTCTCCGGCAGCCCGACGGTGAAGTCGATGCCGAGCGGGCCGGTCACCTCCCGCTCCAGGAAGGCGCCCGGCAGCAGTCCCGAGACGCGCCGCACGACCTCCCCGACCAGGAAGCCGTACGTCAGCGCGTGGTACCCGGATTGCGTGCCCGGCTCCCACCAGGGCTCCGTCGCCGCGAGCCGCGCGGTGGTCAGCTCCCAGTCGTAGAGGTCGGCGAGCGCGTGCGGCTCACGCAGGCCGGACAGACCCGCGCGGTGCGACAGCAGATGCCGGACGAGGACCTTCTCCTTGCCCGCCGCGGCGAACTCCGGCCAGTACGCGGTCACCGGCGCGTCGAAGTCGAGCAGCCCCCGGTCGGCGAGGATGTGCGCGCACAGTGCGGTCGGGCCCTTCGTCGTCGACCACACGTTGACCAGCGTGTCCCGCTCCCATGGCCGGGTGCGCGCGGCGTCGGCCCACCCGCCCCACAGGTCCACCACCGTCTCGCCCTCCACGGTGACGGCCACCGCGGCGCCCAGTTCGCCCCGGGCGCGGAAGTTCTCCTCGAAGGCCGCGCGTACCGCCGCGAAGCGCGCGTCGCAGTGGCCGTGAACCTGTGCCTCGTGCTCGGACATGGACCCTCCGTCGTCCGCCGGAACCCCGGACCACCACGCTGCGGCCCGAGCCCCCTGAACGTACCGACTGGTCGGACTGGAGGGAAGGCGTCGCCCGGACAGGGTCACACGAAGAACAGCGCACCCTCCGGCTCCCGGTGACCCGGGACCGTGTGCCAGTAGTCGCGGGTCTCGACCGCCCGCCCCGTGCCGTCGAAGCGGACGAACACGCAGCCGGCGAGGGTAAACGGCTCACCACCCTCCTCCGAGAGGACCCTGAACTCGGCCACGGCCACACCGTCCTGGCCGACGACCGGAGCGGAGAACCGCACGTCCGTCACCCGCTCGTCCCCGAACGACCAGCGCAGATACGCGGCGAGCGCGTCCCGCCCGTGGTGCGGCTCGCGGAACGGCATCGAGCGGTGCACGCACTCCTCGGCGTACAGCTCCACCAGCGCGTCCACGTCGTGCTCCGCCCAGGCCCGCTCCCAGACCCGGACGAACCGCTCCGCGGCCTCACGCACCTCCATTCCAGGCCTCTCAGAGGTACGACCGCAGCCAGCGCAGCTTCGCCGCCTCCTGGAAGGGGCCGCCACCCTCGTGGTCGTTGAAGTCGTACACCTCGATCGTCTTGTCGTCGTGCGCCCAGGCGTTGAAGGCGGCGAAGACCGTGGAGGGCGGGCAGGTCTGGTCCTCCAGAGCTGCCGAGAACAGGGCCGGAGCCCGGCCGCGGGCAGCGAAGTGGACGCCGTCGAAGTAGGACAACGTGCGCAGGGCGTCCTCGGTGCGGCCGCGATGCGTCTTGAGGTACAGACCGATCTCACGGTATGGGTGACGGTCCGTCAGCGTCGCGGCGCGCGGATAGTCGCACAGGAACGGCACGTCCGGCGCGATCGCGGCCAGATCCGGGACCAGGCCGCCCACCGCGATCGTGATGCCGCCGCCCTGGCTTTCGCCGATCGCCGCGGTCCGGGCCGGATCGGTCAGCGGGTGCGAGCGGGCCGCCTCGATCGCGCGCACCGCGTCCGTGAACACCCGGCGGTAGTAGTAGTTGTCGGGGGCGTCGATGCCCCGGGTCATGAAGCCGGGGTACGCGGGCGCTCCGCCCACCGGGTCGGGGGTGCCGCCCCCGCCGCCCCAGGCGCTGCCCTGGCCGCGCGTGTCCATCACGAAGTGCGCCCGGCCCGTCGACGCCCACAGCAGGTGCTCGTGCGGCAGCCCGCGTCCGCCGCCGTAGCCGACGAACTCCACTACCAGCGGCAGTGGCACGTCGGCCTGGGCGGGCAGCGTCAGCCAGCCCTTGACCGGATGGCCGCCGAACCCGGCGAAGGTCACATCGTACACCTTCACCGTGGTCAGGCCGGTGTCGACCAGGTCGAAGCGGGCGTCCAGGTCGTGCTCGCGGGCCTCCTGGAGGGTCTTGGACCAGAAGGTGTCGAAGTCCTCGGGCTCGGCGGACGCGCTGCGGTACGCACGGAGTTCGTCGAGGGGAAGGTCGAACAGGGCCATCAACAACCGCCTTTGTGAAGAGACACTGCGGATGATCACACCGTACGGGTGTGGTCGGAGGACTCGCCAGGTCCCGGCCGCGCAACTGAACCCACGATGGCGACCTCTCGCCTGCCGCCGACGGGCTGGTCAAGGCCGTCGCACCGCTCGTCGCGGACGGCGAGCGGCACGTCCCGAGCGGCGCGAAGGCGTCACGGTGGTCGGGTCACCGGGCGTCGGCCGCGCGGACCGCGCCCGCCCATGTCTCACGCCCGGCGCCGGGTCCACTCCGGTCCCGTACGCGCCCATTCCCGCTCCCACTCGGCCAGCCGGTGGCGGAGGGCGATGCGGCGTACCACGGAGTGGCCGAGGAGGACGACGGCGACGGCGCCGCCCGTGGCGCAGGCGCCCATCGTGACGGTGTGCTGCCAGACCACGGTGTCGTCCGGGGGAGGCGCGACGCTGCGGTCCCGGGAGTCGAACCACACGTCGACCATGTCACCGTGCCGCGTCCCCGCCGGGACGCGTGCCACCGCGGTCCGCGGGCCCTGGCCCGGCTCGGTCCAGCGCACCGTCGCCCGGTAGGCGTGCTGCCGGCCGCCCTGCACCGAGGGCAGCGCGTCCGGCGTCCTCCCCACGACCTCGGCGCTGACGCGATGCCGGTCGGCCCGCTGAGCCGCCTGGACCGCCCGCGCCTCGTCGTGGGCCCACCAGGCCGCGACCGCCCCGGCCAGCGGCGCGCCCAGGAGCAGCAGGACCGTGATGACCAGCGCGGTCCACACCTCGACGACGTCCGACCGGCGACGCAGCGGATTGCGCCGCCGGCGCCGGCCGCGCACCCGGGTTCGCATGCCGCCTCCTTGCCGTCACCGGAGCCGGAGGTCCGGACGGGACCGTTCCAGGGGTCGGTCCGCCCCTCCCTCCGCACCGCGTGCGAGCGTCCACACCGGTCTCGTACCCCTTCCAGCAGACTTCGCTCACCCCGCCGGCGCACGGAAAGCAGCGCCGGCCGACTGACCCGCACACCCCGTGGAATCCGTGCGGCACGCGCCCCGCGGCAGCGGAGCGCCCTGCCGCCCCACCGCTGAGGAAGCCCATGACGACGGACTCGGTGGCCGCGCTCGGCGCGCACGGGCACGCGGTCACCCATCTGTCCGTCCGTCAGATCTGCCTCCCGGCCGACCCGCTGCTGCGTGAGCCCCGGCGCGCCTGACCACGTGCTCGCCAACTCCGGGCTGGAGGGCGCCTGCAGCGAGACCTGTCCAGGGCCACCCAGGACGCCGCGGGGAGTGGTACGGCTCTTCGGGCGGTTCTCGTTCTCCGGCGGAGTCCCCGACCAAGGGGCCCCGAAACACCCGGTTCCGGTACTCGACCGCATCGCCCGCATCCAGCGGGAGACCCGCACCGGCCGGGCACCCGGCCGGCCTGCCGTCAGCCGAAGCGCTCGATCCGGATGCGGTCCACGGGCTGGCCCGCGGCGACGAGCAGCCGCGAGGCGTGCTCGGCGAAGGCGTTGGAGCCGCACACGTATGCCTCCCAGCCGCCCGGCGGCTGCTCGGCCAGGAGCGGCGCCACGTGTGCGGCCGCCAGCCGCCCCACCGGCACGCCCTCCGGGGCGCTGCGCGTGAACACGGGTGTGGTCTCCGCGCCGAACTCCCGCGCGTAGATGAGCTCTCGAGGACTGCGCGCGGACACCAGCAGCCGCAGCGGCACGGTGAGCCGCCGCGCCCGGTGGTGCCGCACCATCGACATCAGCGGTACGACTCCGGAGCCCGCCCCGATCAGCAGTGCGGGTCGGTCGCCGGGCCAGGCGAAGAAGCCGCTCAGCGGGCCGCGCACCTCGACCTGGTCGCCGGGCCGGGCCACGGTGTGGAACCAGCCGGAGACCTCGCCGCCCTCGGCGTGGTCCAGTGTCAGCTCGATGTGGCCCGAGTCGTCGGGAGCGGACGCGATCGAATAGTGGCGCTGGGCCACATAGCCGTCCGGCGCGGTCAGCCGCAGCATCAGGTGCTGGCCGGGCAGATGCCCCACCCAGGCCGGTACCGCGAACCGGAAGGTGGCGGCGCGCGGGGTCTCCCGCCGGATCTGGGTGAGGGTGGCCGTCTGCCACACCGAGGCGGCCCGCTCGCTCACGGCGATGCGGCCGGGCACCGCGAAACGCGTGGCGGGTGCGAAGGTCTCAGTCACCGGAGTACCGCTGCTCCTCCCAGGGGTTGCCACGGGCGTGGTAGCCGTTCTGCTCCCAGAAGCCCGGCTCGTCGTGGTCGAGGATGGTCAGGCCCGCGATCCACTTGGCGCTCTTCCAGAAGTACAGGTGCGGCACCAGCAGCCGGGCCGGACCGCCGTGCTCGGCGGCCAGCGGTTCGCCGTCGTACTCGAACGCGATCCAGGCGCGCCCGCCCCTCAGGTCCGCGAGCGGAAGGTTCGTGGTGTACCCGGTGTGGGAGCGGGCGAACGCGTGCGTGGCGGAGGCATCGGGCCGCGCCGCGTCCAGGAACACGTCGAGCGACACGCCCCCGAACCGCACCCCGAACTTCGACCAGCCCGTCACGCAGTGGATGTCGCCCTCGTACGCCGACGCCGGCAGCTCGCGCGCCTGCTCCCAGCTCCAGGTGCGGGGCTCGGCCACCAGGCCGTCGATGCGGAAGGTCCAGTCCGCGGGGGCGATGTCGGGCGTGACCTCCGCGGACAGCACGGGCCAGTCGTCGCCCGCGTCGTACTGCCCGGGCGGCAGGCCCGGGTTGTCGACGCGCGGACGCCCGGTGAAGCCTCGGGTGACGTTCATACGGGTGGTGCCTCCAGGCCGCCGTGTGCGACGACCCGCCGGTCGAGCGTGATGATTGCTTACGCATTCAACCGTACGCGTTCGTCAGGGACGTCCCTGCCCCCTTGGGCCCCGCCTTCATGGGGGAGCCCCTGCCCCCTTGGCCCCGCCTTCATGAAGGCCGTATGAACTCTCCTCCGCCCCGGGAATAGCCGCCCGGTGATCCCCCTTGCACGTGGCGTGCCGACCCCGGCGGCCCCTGCGGCCGGTGACCCGGTGACAGCGAAGGAGAGTGGGAGCAATGCCCAAGGCGTACGTCTTCACGCGGTACGGCGGTCCGGAGACCGAGGCCCTCGTCGACGTGGACCGGCCCCGGCCCGGCCCCGGCCAGATCCTGGTCGCGGTACGCGCGGCGGGTGTGAACCCCGTCGACTGGAAGCAGCGCACGGGTTTCCGCCGGCCCGGCGAGAGCGGTGAGCGGGAGTTTCCCGTCGTCTTCGGCAACGAGGTCTCCGGGGTCGTCGAGGAGGTCGGCGAGGGCGTGACCGGCTTCGCCGCCGGGGACGAGGTCTTCGGCAACACGGCGGCGGGCGGCTACGCGCAGTACGCGCTGCTGCCGGCCGAGGTGGCCGCGCACAAGCCCGCCGCGGTCTCCTTCACGGCCGCCGCCACCCTGCCCGTCGCCGCGGCCACGGCCTACGACGGCCTCCGCCAGCTCGACCTGCCCACGGGGGCGACCGTGCTGGTCACGGGCGCGGGCGGCGGGGTCGGCGCGGCGGCCGTGCAGATCGCCCGCGCCTTTGGGCTGAAGGCCGTGGGCGTCGCGAGCGAGGGCAAGAAGGACTTCATCGAGTCACTCGGCGCCGTGCACGTCCCCTCCGGACCGGGCTGGACCGAGCGGGCGCGCGCGGCCGCCCCGGACGGCATCGACGCCGTCTACGACCTGGTCGGCGGCGAGGTGCTCACCGAGGCGGCCGGCCTGCTGACCGACCGCACCGAGCTGATCAGCGCCGGGGCGCCGCCGCAGACCGTCGAGGCGCTGGGCGGGGCGCGCGTCGCCCGCGCCCGCACCGCCGCCGTCCTGGACGCGGTGGCGGAACTGGTCGTCAGCGGCGACCTGGACCCGCACGTCACGCAGACCTTCCCGCTCGACCGGGCCGGGGAGGCACTGCGCACCGTCGAGGACGGCCACGCCCGCGGCAAGGTCGTGATCGAGGTCGCCGCATGAGTTCCCTGAGTCAACCCCTATGCCGCTTCGGCCTTCGTGGCGGGCTTCTTGGCCTTGCGGCCGGCTTGGTGGATGGCCATCGCTTGGCGCACGCCGCAGGCCGTGCACCCGCCGGGACCGAGAGGTCACAACCCTCTGCAGAAGGGATGGTCCTCCAATGAGCACCCCCGGGACGACGCGGGACGACGTGCTCGACAACCCCGCCCTGGCTTCTCTGACCGGACCGCACGCCCGCTTCGCCGAGCGACGCGGGCGAGTGCTGCGCTATCCGGTCGATGTGTCCCCGTGGCTGGCGCTGCCCGACGAGCCCGACGCCGACGACTGGGCGGACCTCGCGGCCCTGGCCGGTCCCGGCGCCGAGGTCCCGCTGCCCGGCTACCGGGGGCGGGTTCCGGACGACTGGGAGATCACGTTTCAGATCGAGGGCGTGCAGTTCGTGGACGACGGTCTGGCCGCCGCACCGGACCCGGAGGCGGTCCGCCTCGGTCCCGCCGACGTGCCCGAGATGCTCGACCTCGTCGCCCGCACCCAGCCGGGCCCGTTCCTGTCCCGCACCATCGAACTGGGCACCTACCTGGGAATCCGCCGGGACGGTGCTCTGGTCGCCATGGCGGGGGAGCGGCTGCACCCGCCGGGCTGGACCGAGATCAGCGCGGTGTGCACCGACCCCGCCGTCCGTGGCCAGGGCCTGGCCACCCGCCTGATCCTCGCCGTCGCCCACGGCATCCGGCAGCGCGGCGAGACGCCGTTGCTCCACACGGGCGCCCAGAACACGAACGCCATCCGGCTGTACGAGTCCCTGGGCTTCCGGCTGCGGCGCCGCACCGCGTTCCTCGCGGCTCGCGCGCCCGAACGCCTGGTCGATGGACGGGCGGCCGTGCCGGTGGCGTAGCAGCCCCGGGCGCCGCCCTCGTCAGGCGTCCTCCGACTGCCGCCGGGGCCACGCGTTGTAGCGCGTGAGGTACTCCGCGAACCGCTTCAGGTCCTCCACCGGCCAGTCCGCCAGCCGCTCCCGGAAGGCTGCCCGGCGGCTCTCGGTCACCTGGGCGAGGATGCGCCGGCCGGCGTCCGTCAGGTGGAGGACCTGGACGCGGTGGTCGTCCGGGTCGAGGCGCCGCTCGATGAGGGCGGCGCGCTCGAGGGCGGCCACCTGGCGGCTGACGGTGGACTTGTCCAGGGCGTAGTGGGCGGCCAGGTCGGTGGCGCGGCAGCCCCCGCTCTCCTCCAGGTGCCCGAGCAGCGTGTACGACACCAGCGACAGCTCGGGGTGCATGCGTCCCGCCGAGGCCCGAGCCCGGCGGGCGAAGATCGTCATCTCACGTTGGATGGTCTCGACGGCCGTCTCGACGGCGGTCTCGTCAGGGGTGACGACCGTCTCATCGGACCCCTCGGCTGCTGTCACGGCATTCCTCCCTGCGCGTCTGGTTGTATAGTACAACCGAAGAAGGAGTTGTATAAGCCAACCAATGGCTGTGAGCGATGAGGTCACCGGCGCTGCGCCATGTACTCACCCACCTGGTCACCCCGCTGCTGATGTGCTGGGGCATGGGGCTCGCGTACATGGGAGCGTTCGTGACTCCGGAGCCGAACCATCTGCCCGTCGCCGTCGTCGGCGCGGGCCCGCAGGCCAAGGTGCTCGACCAGACCGTCAAGGACGAGGCGGGGGCCAGGCTCGACGTCCGTACGGTCGCCACCGGTCACCGCGGTCGCGGCGGGGTACGAGCGGGCGAAGGCACCAGCGGCTGCCGTGCCCCCGGTGCGCGAAACCGAGGAAGAGGAGGCCAAGGAGGAGGCCAAGGAGGAGGGGGCCGAGGAAGGGGAGACCGAGGAGGAGGTCGAAGAGACCGTCGACGTCTGAACGTTGGGGTAAAGTGGCCGTCCGGCCGCGGAGGGTCCCGGTCGAAGGAAGCCGAGGAGGTGAGATCCATTACCGCTGTGTCAGGTCGGGTGCTCTCACCTCAGGACAGCGCGGATCACCGGCCGTAGGTGACTGCGGGAGCACCCTTCGGCTCCCGAAAGGCTCCCCGCTTCCATGCCTCCACTCTCTCCGGCTTCTCTCTCGCCCTCTCCTGCTGCTTCTTCTTCTCCTTTTCCTTGCCCCTCTCCGTTTCCTTTTCCTTGCCCCTCTCCGTCTTCTTCGCCGGCCTTGCGCGCCTCGGTCGTCGCCGCGCTGCGCGCTGCCGGCTGTGTGTTCGCCGAGGACGAGGCGGAGTTGATCCTCACCGCCGCCCGGACACCGGACGAGCTCACCATCCTGGTGGACCGGCGCGTCGCCGGACTGCCGCTCGAACAGGTCCTGGGGTGGGCCGAGTTCCACGGTCTGCGCATTGCTGTGGACCCGGGCGTCTTCGTGCCCCGGCGCCGTACCGAGTTCCTGGTAGACCAGGCCCTGGACCGGGCTCCGGGCGCGTCCGTCGTGGTGGACCTGTGCTGCGGTTCGGGCGCGGTCGGCGCCGCGCTGGCCGCCGCGCTCGGCCCGGTGGAACTGCACGCCGCCGACATCGACCCGACCGCGGTGCGCTGCGCCCGCCGCAACATCGACCCCGTCAGGGGCAGGGTCCACGCGGGCGACCTGTTCGAGGCGCTCCCCGGTGCCCTGCGCGGCCGTGTCGACATCCTCGCGGCCAACGTCCCCTACGTCCCGACGGAGGAGGTCGGCCTCCTGCCGGCGGAGGCCCGCGACCACGAACCGCTGGTCGCCCTCGACGGCGGTGCCGACGGCCTCGACGTCCTGCGCCGCGTCACCGCCGGGGCCCCGGACTGGCTCGCCCCCGGCGGCTGCCTCCTGGTCGAGACGAGCGAACACCAGTCCTCGGCCGCGGTGGAGGCCTTCAGGCGGGCCGGGCTGACTACCCGCCTCGCCGTCTCGGGGGAGCTCCACGCGAATGTGGTGATCGGCACGAAGCCGTAGGCCTTCCGGCAACCGATCCGTGTCCCGGGACCCGAGGTCAGGTCGTCGCCCCGCTCCTCTCGGCCAGCGGCCGGGCGTCCGGGCGCCCGGAGGCCTGGCACCCCACGGCATGCCTTTCCTGTGATGGTGGAATGCGGCCGGTAAGGACCAGGTAGTCCGTGTGAAAACCGGTCGCTCCTATGACAGCGCCTGCGCACGGGCGATCAAGAGGGCCACGTCGTCGTGGTTGTCCGGCTGGTGCAGCGTGCGCAGCAGGAAGTCGCAGAGTTCCTCCAGGGGGCGCGTCGGGCCGTCGAGCAGGGTCAGCAGCGTCTCCAGGCGCTCGTCCAGCGGGTGCCGGCGGGTCTCGACGAGCCCGTCGGTGTAGAGCACGAGCTGGTCGCCGGGTTCGAGATCGACCGTGGTGGTGGAGAACTCGACGCCTCCCACACCCAGCGGGACCCCGGTGGGCAGGTCGAGCAGCTCCGGGGGACGGCCCACGCGGATGCGGGCCGGTGGCAGGTGCCCGGCGTTGGCGATCCGGCACTGCCGCCGGTGCGGGTCGTGGACGGCGTACAGGCAGGTGGCGATGGAGTGGTCCAGGCCGTCGGTGATCCGGTCGAGGTGCTCCAGCAGCTGCGCGGGGTCGAGATCGAGCGAGGCCAGGGTGTTCGTCGCGGTGCGCAGCCGGCCCATGGTGGCGGCGGCGCTGATGCCGCTGCCCATGACGTCGCCCACGACGAGCGCCGTCTTGTCGCCCTCCAGCGGGATCACGTCGAACCAGTCGCCGCCGACCTCGATCGTGGCACCCGCGGGCTGGTAGCGGGAGGCGACCTCGAGGCCGCCCGTCACGGGCGGGTGGCTGGGCAGCAGGCTGCGCTGGAGGGTGAGGGCGGTGTCGCGGGCGTTCTGGTACCAGCGGGCGTTGTCGATCTGCACGGCCGCACGGGCGGCCAGCTCCCGGGCCAGCAGCACGTCGTCCTCGCTGAACGGCAGCGGGTTGCGGGTGCGTTTGAGGTCCAGGGCGCCCAGCACCTCGCCGCGCGCGATCAGCGGCACGGCCAGATACGAGTGCACGCCTGCGCGGGCCAACAGCACCGCCGCCTCCGGGGAGCGGGCGATGCAGCTCAGATCCTCGTCCTTCACCTGCGCCACCAGGACCGGGCGTCCGGTGCGCACGCACTGCGTGACGAGGCGGTCGGGGCCGTAGTGGGCCACCTGGCCGGGAGGATCGGCCGCCTGCAGGGCGTCCGCGGCATGGTTCGCCCGCACGGCCAGGGCGCGGATCACCTCCGGCTCGGCGGGCCGGAGGCTGCTCCGGCGGCCCGCGACCACCGCCTCCAGCAGGTCCACGGCCGCGACGTCGGCGAGCTCCGGCACGGCGACGTCCGCCAGCTCGCGGGCGGTGCGGTCCAGGTCGAGGGTGGTGCCGATCCGGGCGGAGGCGTCGGCGATGAGGGCCAGGCGCCGGCGCGCGGTCTCCGCCTCGATGCCCGCCCGGTACTGCTCGGTGATGTCCACGATCGACGCGGCCACGCCCAGCACCGTCCCCACCGCGTCCTCCAGCCGGTAGAGCGAGATCGACCAGGCGTGGTCCTCGTCCGGATCGGCAGGGGTCCGGCCGACGGTGGACATGTCGACGAGCGGCCGGCCGGTCTCCAGCACCCGGCGCACCGCGGACTCCAGGACGTCGGCGTCCAGGTTCGGCAGGACCTCGCGGACCGTCCGGCCGAGGTGTTCCTCGGCCGGTATGCCGTTCATGCGCTCCAGGGTCGGGTTGACCGAGACGTACCGCAGCTGGGTGTCCAGGACGGCCAGCCCGATCGGGGACTGCGAGACGATCCGCGCCGACAGCGCCACGTCCCGCTCCAGCCGCCGCACGGTCGACTGGTCGGCGGCGAGCCCGAGCGCGAAGACGTCTCCCCGGTCGTCCAGGAGCCGCATGTTGCGGAACTCCACCAGGCGGGTGCTGCCGTCCTTGTGCCGGATGGGAAAGGCTCCCGCCCAGCCCTGACCGGTCTCCAGGACGTCGGCGAACAGCTTGACGACCAGGTCGAGGTGCTGCTCGTAGACCATCAGCCGGGCGGCGTACTGCCCCAGCGCCTCCTCCGCCGAGTAGCCGAAGAGCTCCTCGGCCTGCGGGCTCCACAGCACGATGCGTCCCTGGGCGTCGAGGACCACCGAGGCCACGCCCAGCACGTCGAGCAGCCCGCTCGGTTTCACCGGACCCCGCACCGGCTCGTCACCCTCGGTCGGGGGAGCCCCGGCTGCTGTCATCCCACGCACCGCCTTCGCCCGTCCACGCGGCCCGCCGTCCCCGGTGCCGACACACCCTGTTGTACCGCGCCGGCACTCACCTCTCCGATGGTCCGTTGCTTCCCTCCACCATCCCTCAACACAACGGCGGCCGTCCCGCCGAGTCGGCCGGACCGCTGCACGAGTCGCTCCGCAAGGATCGCTCCCCAACGACCGCTCCGTGAGGGATCGCTCCGTGAGGGATCGCTCCGTGAGGGATCGCTCCGTGAGGATGTGGAGTGCCGCCGGTGGTGCTCTCCTGGGAGGTGGTGCTTTGCTGAGGGTGGGGGTGCGGTTCGCGGGGAGCTCCTGCGGTACCGCAGCGTGGCCACGAGAGGAGCGATCACGATGGACAGCGAGCGACCGCACGCGGAGTCCGTCTCCGTGGAGCTGAGCGGATGCACCAAGGAAGACGCCCGTGTCGTGTTCGACGCCCTGTGCGCGTGCTTCTCGTCCGACCGGTGCGCGGAGGACGTACCCCGTGACTACCACGAGGTGCGCCCCACGGTATGGCTAGGCACCTTCGACGTGGCCGACGCCCACCGGGCAGACTGCGGCCCCACGCGGCTCGGGGCGTCCGTCACGGCCGACCTGCAGGGCGGCTACTGGGCGATCGAGCGGTTCCGTACGACCCTGGATTCCCTGTTCTCCGTGCAGGACCTCAGCATGGCCTCCGGCGACCAGGAGCGGGAGCTGCACGTACGGCTGGTGAGCCGCTGAAATTCACGGGCACTCCTCCTGGAGGAGGCCGAGGACGGCCCGCAGTAGACGGCGTGGATCGTAGGCAGCTCCGCGAGGCGGACGCGCTCGTCGACGCCGTGCAGACTCTCGTACGGCAGACCGAAACCGGCGGTGGCCGGGACGCCCTCGGCCGCCAGCAGGTTGCCGATGTTCGACGGCCCCGCCGTCTTCGCCCGGACGGTCAGCCCTTCCCGGGCGGCGGCGTCGAGGAGCGCGGCGGCCGGCTGCTCGTCCTCGGCCAGGCGGAACGGCGGCCATTCGGCCACCGGGGTGACACCGGTCGGCCGCGGAGCGGGTACGCGCGCGTCCAGCTCGGCCGCCGCCGCCCGCACCAGGGCCTCGGCGGCCGCCGCGGCGAAGGCCGGGGTGGTGCGGATGTCCACGCCCAGCTCGCACCGGTCCGGCACGACCGAGAAGCCCTGCCCGCCGTGGCAGAACGTCACCGTCAGCTTCGGCGGCAGCGGGAACCTCTCGTCGGCGCCGGGGAGCGCGGCCGCGTCCAGCAGTCGTACGAGTTCGGCCGCCCGTGACACGGCCCCGACCGTGAGCCTGCTCGACCCGGAGTGCCCCGAGGCCCCGTGCACCGCGAGCGTGGCCCGCCACAGGCCCCGCCCCCCGACCACGACCTCGTCCGGGCCGGGGTAGCCGATCATCACCCCGGCCGGGCGGGCCGCGGCCGGGTCGGCGAGGTAGGCGCGGGCGCCACCGAAGGCGCCGGTGTGCTCGTCGGCGTCCAGCAGTACGGCGAGCCCGCCGCGCAGGGACTCGGCGCGGGGCCGCACCTCGGCCGCGAGATGGCAGAACAGGGCCGCGGCGAGCTTGGAGTCGGCCGCGCCCCTGCCCCGCAGCGACCCGTCGACCACATCACCGGAGGCCGGCGGAAACGACCACGCCGCCTCGTCGCCGAACGGGGCGGTGTCCACGCAGGCGTCCAGCGCCCACCACGGCCCGGCCCGGCCGCCGGCGATCTCCACCAGCAGGGCGACCGGGCGGGCCGTGCCGTCGTGCAGGCGCCGGTGCGGCAGCTCACGCGCGGCGAGCCAGTCCTCCAGGACCTCCAGGACGGGTCCGTAGTCGTCGATCCCGGCCCGGCTCGGCCGGCGGATCAGCTCCCGGGCGAGCTCCACCACGGACGCGGTGCTCTGCTCACTGTCTGCTCGCATGCCTCTTCCCTCTCCCGATGCCGTCGGGCCCGACGCCGTGATGCTTCCCAGTGGCCGCGCCCACACCCCAGCTGTTGTGCAACTAGTTGCATAAAACCTGCGCCGTCCTCTACAACTACAGAGATCACACCGCGTACGGAGGGGCCGATGAGCCGTTACCCGCACCTGCTGAGCCCGCTCGACCTGGGCTTCACCACCCTGCCCAACCGCGTTCTCATGGGCTCCATGCACGTCGGCCTGGAGGAGGCCGAGCGCGGCTTCGAGCGCATGGCGGAGTTCTACGCCGCCCGGGCCCGCGGGGGAGTGGGGCTGATCGTCACCGGCGGTATCGCACCCAACGAGGAGGGACGGCCGTACGAGGGCGGCGCGAAGCTCACCACCGAGGAGGAGGCCGAGCAGCACGTCGGCGTCACCGCCGCCGTCCACCGCGAGGGCGGGCGGATCGCGCTGCAGATCCTGCACTTCGGCCGCTACGCCTACCACCCCGGCCTGGTCGCCCCCAGCCCGCTCCAGGCGCCGATCAGCCCCTTCGTGCCCCGCGAACTCACCGACGCCGACATCGAGCGGACCATCGACGACTACGCCCGCACCGCCCGCCTCGCCCGGCAGGCCGGTTACGACGGCGTCGAGATCATGGGGTCCGAGGGCTACCTGATCAACGAGTTCATCGCCGCGCAGACCAACCACCGCACCGACCGCTGGGGCGGCTCGTACGAGAACCGCATGCGCTTCCCGGTCGAGATCGTCCGCCGGGTGCGCGAGGCGGTCGGCGAGGACTTCATCGTCGTCTACCGGCTGTCCATGCTGGACCTCGTGCCGGGCGGCTCCTCCCTGGACGAGGTGATCACGCTCGCCAAGGCCGTCGAGGCCGCCGGGGCGACGATCATCAACACCGGCATCGGCTGGCACGAGGCGCGCATCCCCACCATCGCCACCTCCGTGCCGCGCGGCGCGTACACCTGGGTGACGAAGAAGCTCATGGGCACGGTCTCGGTCCCGCTCGTGACCACCAACCGCATCAACACCCCGGAACTCGCCGAGCAGCTGCTCGCCGAGGGCTACGCCGACATGGTGTCGATGGCCCGACCGATGCTCGCCGACCCCGACTTCGTCGCCAAGGCCGCGGCCGGCCGGCCCGAGGCCATCAACACCTGCATCGGCTGCAACCAGGCCTGCCTCGACCACACCTTCAGCGGGCAGATCACTTCCTGCCTGGTCAACCCGCGCGCCTGCCACGAGACCGAGCTCGTCCTGTCGCCCGCCCGTCGGCGCAAGCGGGTCGCCGTCGTCGGCGCCGGTCCGGCCGGGCTCGCCTGCGCGGTGAGCGCCGCCGAACGCGGCCACGAGGTCACGCTGTTCGACGCCGCGAGCGAGATCGGCGGCCAGCTGAACGTGGCCCGCAAGGTCCCCGGCAAGCAGGAGTTCGACGAGACGCTGCGCTACTTCCGTCACCAGCTCGACGAGCACGGCGTGGACGTACGGCTCAACACGTGGGCGACCGCCGCGGACCTCGCCGACTACGAGGAGATCGTCGTCGCCACCGGCGTCACCCCGCGCACCCCCGACATCCCCGGCGTCGACCACCCCCGCGTCCTCGGCTACCTCGACGTGCTGCGCGACGGCGCCCCCGTCGGCGACCGGGTGGCCGTCCTCGGCGCGGGCGGCATCGGATTCGACGTCGCCGAGTACCTGACCGACGGCGGCGACAAGGCGAGCAGGGACCCGGCGACGTACTTCCGCACCTGGGGTGTCGACATGGACTACCGTGCCCCCGGCGGCCTCGCCGCGCCCGAGCGGCCCGCCCCGCCGCGCTCCGTGCACCTGCTGCAGCGCAAGACCAGCAAGGTCGGTGCCGGCCTCGGCAAGACCACCGGCTGGATTCACCGCACCGAGCTCAAGCACCGCGGCGTCACCATGGTCCCGGGCGTGCGCTACGACCGGATCGACGACGCCGGGCTGCACATCACCGTCGACGGCACCAGCACCGTCCTGGAGGTCGACACCATCGTGCTGTGCACCGGGCAGGAGCCGCGCCGGGACCTGTACCACGAGCTGGTCGCCGCCGGGCGCAGCGCGCACCTGATCGGTGGTGCGGACGTGGCCGCAGAGCTGGACGCGAAGCGCGCCATCAAGCAGGGCACGGAAGTTGCGGCGGCGCTGTAGGGGCCGACCGGGACGGACGGGCCGTCCCTAGGATGACTCCATGTCACTCCCGCATGCGATCCTCACCGCCCTGCTCGAAAAGCCGTCGTCGGGGCTCGAGCTGACGCGCCGCTTCGACAGGTCGATCGGCTACTTCTGGTCGGCGACGCATCAGCAGATCTATCGCGAGCTGGGAAGACTGGAGGCCGAGGGCCTGATCCGCACCCTGCCGGCCGAGCAGCCGGCCCGCGGGCAGAAGAAGCGCTACGAGGTCCTGCCCGCGGGCCGCGCCGAACTGGCCCGCTGGACGGCGGCGTCCCAGGACCCGAAGCCGCTGCGCGACACGCTGCTGCTGCGGCTGCGTGCCGCGGCCGTGGTCGGCACCGCGGGCCTGGAGGCCGACCTCAGGCGCCATCTGGAGCTGCACGAGCGGCAGTTGGCGGAGTACCGGGAGATCGAGAAGCGCGACTTCCCGCCCGGCAAGGACAGCGTCCAGGACCGGCTGCAGCACCTGGTACTGCGGGCCGGCATCGACCTGGAGACCTTCTGGACGCAGTGGCTCACGCACGCGCTGGAGGAGTTCGCGGGGCTGCCCGGTCGCGACCCGGCGTGACGGCGGCCGCCGGCGTCGACCGCGCAGTGCGGGCGGCTTGCCTGCGCCGGCCCCGGTTCAGAGCCGGTACGGCTTCGAGCGGCGGCGCAGCACCCAGCCCGTGGCGATCATCGCCGCCCCCACCAGCGTCCCGCCCACCGCGAACGTGACCGGTCCGTAGTCCTTGGTGCCCCCGCCCAGGCCGCCCATCACACCGCGCGACGGCGAGGACGTGGCGGAGATCGTCGGGGTCGAGCGGGCCGAGACGATGACCGACTGGGTGCCCGCCGTGATGTTGTTCGAGCACACGACGATCACGGTGTACGTGCCCGGGCTCACGCTCTGCCAGGCGGCGGACTGGCTGACGCTCGTCCCCGTCAGCGGCACCTGCCGCCCCTGGGCGAAGTTCGCCTGGCCGCTGTTGAGCAGCGAGGCGGTGCCCCAGCTGCCGTTGACCTGGGTGCACGCGCTGGTCGTGACCGACACCGTGGAGCCGTTGGTGCTCACGGAGATCCCCGGCCCCGCGCCGGCCGGTCCGGGGGCGAGACCGACCGCGAGCGCGGCGGCTGCCACGACCGGGCCGGAGTGGAGGAGTGGCTGAGAGATGCGCATGGGACTTCCCTCCGGCGGCACGGTCGGCGGTCCATCCCATACGCCGCCGGAGATAGGGAAACGCCCGTGCTGCCTCAGGAGCAGCCAACGTCCCCCGGCCGTGTCACGCCTGCGGAGCGCGCCCGGGCAGGTGACGGATTCCTTCGTCCGGCGCAGTGGGGATGCTCCGTCGCAGGCGTGCGGTGTTCCCCCAGGTGCTCCCTCACCAGGTGGGCGCCGCCTGGAGCAGGCGCTCCCGGACGAGCAGCACGTGCGGGTTGTCGGGGACACCGGGGCGCTGGGTGAGGTAGGTGGTGTTGATCGGCGGGTCCTCGGGTGACAGCAGCGGCACCACAGCGCGCGAGGCCAGTTCGTCCAGGCACAGACAGCGGGGAAGCACGGTGATCCCGGCCCCGGCGGCGACCGCGGCCAGCACGCCCCGCAGATCCGGGACGGTGATCGCGGCCTGCCCGGTCAGCCGCGTCCCGAAGACGTGCCGCCAGTAGCGCCGGGCGATCGGCAGGTCCTCGGCGTAGGTGACCAGGGGCGCCGCGTGCAGCGCGGCGGGCCCCTCGGCGGCCACGCGGTCGGGGCCGATGCGCTCCGCCCAAACGGGCGCGGCGACCAGCACGAACTCCTCGTCCATCAGCGGGACCCAGTTCAGCGTGCGGCCGCGCGGCCGCGAGGTGGCGATCACGAGATCGTGGCGGCCGGCGCGCAGGGCCGCCAGCAGGTCGTCGGTGAGCCCGGTGCCGATCCGCAGCCGTACGCCCTGCTCGACGAGCGGGGCCAGCGCGGCTAGGACCCGGGCGCACAGCACCTCGGCCGGGCCCGCCAGATGGACCGGCTCCGGCGGCCGGTCGGCGCCGAGGCCGCCGCGGTCCGCGACGGCGGCGAGCGCGTCCAGCGGCGCTGCGACCCGGCCGGCCAGCTGGTCCGCCACCGGCGTGGGCACCACGCCACGCGACCGCCGCTCGAACAGCTCCCGTCCCAGCTGCGCCTCCAGGGTCCGGATCTGTGCCGTCACCGTCGGCTGCGACACCCCGAGCAGCCGTGCCGCCGCCGTGAACGAGCCGGCGCGGTGCACGGCGAGGAAGGTGCGCAGGAGGGAGAGATCCAAAGGCGCCGCCGAGCCCGGTCGGCCATCGGTGTCCCTATGGCTCATGAGGCCCATCCTAAGATCACCTATGACTGCTCCGGACCGGTCGTCACCGTCCGCTCCGCCGAGAAGCCGCCCCAGGTGCCGTCCGGCAGCCTGGCACTGATCCGCACCCGGTGGGTGACCCCGGCGTCCCGCCCCACGTAGAAGCTGTACGACGCCCGGTCGCGCGGTGCGGCGCCGCCCCAGACCAGGGAGGTCGCCGGGCGTCCGTCGAGCTGGATCTGGTACTCCGTCACCACGCCGTCGGTGCGCGGCGGGACCCAGACGAGGTCGAGGTAGTACGCCCCGCCGGCCCGGTGGGTGGTGGCGCGGAAGCCGGTGGGCGCCGTGCCCCGTCCGTCGTCGGAGGCCGGCGCGGTGGTGAGGCGGACCGGGGTACTGGCGGGGGAGAGGTTGTCTGCCGCGTCGCGGGCCCGGACGGTGAACGAGTAGCGGGTGCCGGGCCGCAGACCCGTGACCACGGTCGCCGTCTGCGCCCCGCCCACGCTGTGGATCTTCGTGGTGCCCTGGTAGATGTCGTACGAGACCACGCCCCGGTCGTCCGTCGAGCGGGACCAGGACAGCTGGACCGCCCGGCTCCCCACCGCCCTGCCGTGCGGACCGAGTGGGCGCGTCGGGGCCGAGCGGTCCGCCGCGGCGGCCGCGGGCGTCGTCGCCCGCACCTCCCGGCTGCGCGGCCCGAGCCGGCCGTCGGTGTCCTGGGCCCGCACGGTGAAGACGTACGTGGTGGACGGCCTGAGCCGGGTGACGTCCACCATGTGCTCGGAAGCGGGTACGTCCTTCACCTTGGTGGTGCCGCGATACACCTCGTAGCCGCTGATGCCGGGTCCTGCGGACACCGCGCTCCACATGACGTGCACGCTGGTCGCGCTCCCCGCCGCGGCGCTGACGCCCGTCGGTGCCCCGGGCAGCCGGCCGCCGCTCTCGCCGTCGTCCTTCCCGCCCCAGCCGCAGGAGGCGAGCAGCGCCAGCGCACCGCAGACCGCCACGGCACGCCCGGGAACGCGGAGAGGGAGTGGAGCGGGGGCGGGAACGCGGCGCACGAGGTCTGCCTCCCCGGAACGGCGGCGCGGACGGCTCGAACGCCGCTTGGGCAATGGTCCGGACCAATATGACGCCCCGACGGGATCCCTTCAAGGGGGCCGCCGTTGGTGACTGCCGGGAGGAGTTACGTATGCTGAAGCTCCTCTCGGCTGAACTTCCCCAGAGGGCAGGGGAGTTCATGCTGTGGCGCGGACCGCTGTCGTCGCTGATGCCGCGCCGGCGCGGGCGGCCGGGGCCGGAGCCGACACGGACTCGGGTCCCCGGCCGCCTGTACGCAGTTACGGGCCGTGCGCCGTCCGATCCCTTAACGTTGACCGCACGATCGAATTGACACCATTTCAGGGTGAGTGTCCGTCAATGTCCCCCAGGAGAGGGGTTCTCCATCGTGCGTGTCCCGTCGTTGACTTTGGTCGCGGCAAGCGCCGTCCTGCTCGCCTCGACGAAGCCTCCCCCCGCCGTCACGCCGCTGGGTCCCAGCGAGGAGCCGGCGGCGCGGCAGGACGGCGATGTCCGCGCCGCCGACCCGCTGGGTCCCAGCGAGGAGCCGGCGGCGCGGCAGGACGGCGATGTCCGCGCCGCCGACCTGCTGGCCAAGGTGCGTGACTGCACACCTGTCTCCCGGGGCCGCTACCGCTCCGACGCCGGCGCGCCCGCCGCCGTCCCGGTCTGCGGCCTGCACGGTGCCGTCTTCTGGAAGGCCGACATGGACATCGACTGCGACGGACGGCCCACTGCCCGCTGCAACCGCCGCACCGACCCGCAGTTCTACCCCGCCTCGACCTACCAGCAGTCCGACGGCGGCCACCTGAACGCCGAGCGCCTGCCGTACATCGTCGTGCCCGCCGCGAGCCGCGTCTGGAACCCCCGCGCCCACGGCGTGGGCGGCGGATCCGTCGCGGCCGTCGTCTACCGGGACCGGGTGCAGTACGCGGTCGTGGGTGACACCGGGCCGCGGGACCTCATCGGCGAGGCCTCGTACGCCACCGCACGGCGCCTCGGCATTCCTGCCGACCCGCGTCGCGGCGGCGCGCGCTCGGGCGTGACCTACATCGTCTTCAAGAACGCCCGGGTCAGCGCCATCGAGGACCACGCGGCCGCCGTGGCGGCGGGGGAGCGGCTGGCACGCCAGCTGGTGAGCGGCGGTACCGCACGCGGCAGGTGACCGGCGCCGGCTCACGTGGCCGGCCGCGGCCGCACGGGGCACCGACCGGCGCCGCTCCCGCGCACACCATGTCCCGCGCGCAGGCCGAGACCCCCGCACACACCATGCCACCCGCACACACCATGCCACCCGCGCACGCCATGCCACCCGCGCACGCCATGCCACCCGCGCACGCCATGCCACCCGCGCACGCCATGCCACCCGCGCACGCCATGCCACCCGCGCAGGCCGAGACCTTCGCGCAGGCCATGGCACGCGCGCAGGCCGAGACCTTCGCGCAGGCCATGGCCTCCCCGCAGATCGAGGCATCCGAAATGGACCGGACGGGGCTCGCGGGCTCGCCCGGCGGTGGTCTCAGACCTTCCGGTAGCTGTACGCCTCCGTGGCCGCCGCCTCCACCGCGTCGAGGTCTGCGCCCGCCGCCGCCGTGACGACCGCGGCCACCGCGCCCTCGAGGAACGGGGCGTCCACCAGGCGCGTGTTGCCGGGCAGTTCGTCGCCCTCGGCGAGGAGCGCCTTCACGGTGAGCACGGCGCTGCCGAGGTCGCTCAGGACGGCGACCCCGGCGCCCCGGTCCACGGACGCGGCCGCGGCGGAGACCAGTTCGGCGCTGGTGCCGAACCCGCCGTCCTCTCTGCCGCCCGCCGGGGCCACGGGCACCGCCGTGGCGCCTCCGGCCAGCCCCTTCGCCAGTTCGGCCACCGATGCGGCTACCTCCGCGCTGTGCGAGACCAGCACGATGCCGACCAGTTTCTCGTCACTCACCTCAGGCCTCCGCTGCTTCAGCGAGTGCCGCGATCAGCAGCGCGGACGACGTGGCACCGGGGTCCTGGTGCCCGATGCTGCGCTCACCCAGATAACTGGCCCGGCCCTTGCGGGCCTGCAGCGGCGTCGTCGCCTCCGCGCCCTCCTCGGCGGCGGCCCGCGCCGCGGCGAAGCCGTCGCCCAGCGCGTCCACCGCCGGCACCAGCGCGTCGACCATGGTCTTGTCGCCCGGGGCCGCCCCGCCCAGCGTCATGACTCCGTCGACGCCCGCGCGCAGCGCCTCGGCGAGCTGCTCCTCACTGACCTCGGTGGCGTCCCCGAGCGCCTTGCCGGTACGGCGCAACAGGGTCCCGTACAGGGGCCCGGACGCGCCGCCGACCGTCGAGATCAGCTGACGCCCGGCGAGGGTCAGGACCGCGCCGGGCGTGTCCGGCGCCTCCTTCTCCAGCGCGGCCCGCACGGCCGTGAAGCCGCGTTGCAGATTGCTGCCGTGGTCGGCATCTCCGATGGCCGAGTCGAGGGCGGTGAGCCGTTCCGCCTCGCGGTCGACGGACGCTGCGGTCGCCGTCATCCAACGGCGGAAGAAGTCGGCGTCGAGCACTGGATCTCCTTGCGTGTAGGTACGGCCTTGTACGTACGGTGAACGCGCCCGTGGCTCCCGCCGTCGGTGTCACATGCCCCAGCGCAGGCCCGGCGTCTTCACCGGCGCGTCCCACAGCCGGAGCAGCTCCTCGTCGACCTGGCACAGGGTGACCGAAGCGCCCGCCATGTCGAGGGAGGTGACGTAGTTGCCGACCAGGGTGCGGGCGACGGCCACACCGCGCTGGGCGAGCACCCGGTGCACCTCGGCGTTGAAGCCGTACAGCTCCAGCAGGGGGGTCGCGCCCATGCCGTTGACCAGCAGCAGGACGGGGTTGCGCGGGTTCATGTCCTCCAGGATCGCGTTGACCGAGAAGTCGGCGATCTCGCCCGAGGTCATCATCGGCCGCCGCTCCCGTCCCGGCTCGCCGTGGATGCCGATGCCCAGCTCCAGCTCGCCGGGCGGCAGGTCGAAGGTGGGGCTGCCCTTGGCCGGGGTGGTGCACGCGCTCAGGGCGACGCCGAAGCTGCGGGAGTTCTCGTTGACCTGCCGGCCGATCGCCTCGACCCGCTCCAGCGGCTGCCCCTCGTCGGCCGCCGCGCCCGCGATCTTCTCCACGAACAGTGTCCCGCCGGTGCCGCGCCGCCCCGCCGTGTACAGGCTGTCGGTCACCGCCACGTCGTCGTTGACGAGCACCTTCGCGACCTGGATGCCCTCGTCCTCGGCGAGCTCGGCCGCCATGTCGAAGTTGAGCACGTCACCGGTGTAGTTCTTCACGATGAACAGCACGCCGGCCCCGCTGTTCACGGCCGCCGCGGCCCGCAGCATCTGGTCCGGCACCGGGGAGGTGAAGACCTCTCCCGGACAGGCCGCCGACAGCATCCCCGGGCCCACGAATCCGCCGTGCAGAGGCTCGTGCCCGGATCCGCCGCCGGAGACGAGGGCGACCTTCCCGGCCACGGGGGCGTCCCGTCGTACGACCACCCGGTTCTCCACGTCGACCGTCAGCTCGGGGTGGGCGGCCGCCATACCGCGCAGCGCGTCCGCGACCACGGTTTCCGCGACGTTGATGAGCATCTTCATGGCTGCCTCCTGGTGAGCCCGGCGGGGCGTTCTCGGTCTGGCGCTTCCGTGGGGTCGAGTGCGGGGTGGTGGGAAAGGCGCGGATCTGTCTCCGGCTCGGTCGACAGGTGCGCGCCATGGGCGGCTCGGCGGGTTTCGTCCACCCGCTCTCCGCAGTATCGACCTTGTGGCCGCGAAGGTCACCTGTACCGCCCCTCCCCGCGGGGCTGCCGCGCGTCGGCGCCGTGCGGTGCGACCCGCGCCCGGCCCGCCTCAGGCCGCCTGCCCGACCTCGAAGCATCCGCGGCCGTCGAACCGCACGTCGTACACGGCGTCGAAGCCGTCGGCGGGCAGGGGCCGGCGCAGCCGCTTCAGCGTCGCGTGGATGCCGACGTCCGGGACGCGGGCGCGCCCCGCGCGCGCCGCGTTGCGGCGCAGGGAGTTCGCCGGGTCCGGGGGGAACCAGTACGCGACGACGGCGGCGCCGTGGGCGCGAGCGGCGTCCATCAGGGGGCGCCACTCCTCGGGGGAGGGATTGGTGTTGTCGACGGCCACCGACCGGCCCGCGGCCAGCGCCTGTTCGACCAGCCGCATCTGCCGGGCCTGCTTGCCGCGGGCGCCACGGGGGAAGAGGTCCTTGCTCACCAGCTCGAAGCGCTGCGCGAGCCGGCGGCGGTAGAAGGTGGACTTGCCCGACGCCTGCAGCCCGACCAGCACGGCCAACTCGGTCACGCGCTCAACCCTCGGCCTTCTGCCCCGTCCAGCTCCAGGCGTACTGCAGCCAGTCCGCACGTGACGGCGCCCGGGCCCGCGCCCAGGAGACGGGCGGCCCGCGGCGCACAGGCGCAGCAGCCGACGAGGGCACCGGCCACCCCGACGGCGGTGCAGAACGGGCAGGACACCAGGTCCCCGACGGCGCGCCGGACGCCGCTGCCGCGGGGCTCGTCCGTCACTTCACCGGCCGGGCTGGCGGCCTCGCGGCGGATGAAGGGCGCGCGGAGGAAGCTGGTGACCTTGTCCTTGGAGAGCAGCCGCGACGCCTTGAACGTCGCTCCGCCCAGCAGCGCGACGTCCCAGAGCGGAATCCGGTCGGGCAGCCGCACCCCCAGGCGCCGGGCCGCCACGGCGCACAGCGCGGCGCCCGCCGTGAAGGTCGCCGCGAGCGCGGCGTACCCGCCGAGGGGCACCTCGCCCCGGTCGGTGTAGGACCGGTCAACGGCCACCATGGAAACCTCCCCCGTTGCTGCCGCCCGGATCGTGCGAGCGCGGCCCGAGTGCCCCGCTCGGCGCCCGCCACACGCGCTCGGGCGGCCGGACCGGCCGTCAGTCCGCGGGCTCTTCGTGCTTCAGCAGGTGCCCCATCCGGTCGCAGAACAGATGGCCGAGCAGCGCACCGCCATGGACGACGAACCCCGCGCCGACGAGCCAGGACTCCACCACCAGGACCGTGCCGACGGCACCGTAGCTGACCGCGTTGGTGACGATGAGCGGGGTGAACACCAGGTACGAGAACGTCCGCAGGCCCACCAGGCCCACCATGGTGAAGAAGGCGCCAGGCAGCAGCAGCCGCCAGCGCACCTGGTGGCCGAGGAGGAAGCGCGGGCTCCACCAGAAGAACAGCATGCCGATCGCCACACTGAGCAGCATGCGGTACGTCCCCGCGAGCACGGTGCGGGTCTGCACCTGGACGTACAGGTACACCATGAGCACGAGGAGCCAGACCGCCTGGCGCCATATCCGGTGCCAGGGCCCGGCGGGCAGCCGCCACACCCGCTCGTAGCCGTTCTGGACGCTGGAGGCGAACGACAGGCCGAACAGGGCGAGCAGCACCAGGCCCCACACGCTGGTCGTGCCGACCACCTGGCGCGCCGGGCTGGTGACTTCCGAGACCGCCCGGGCGGACCGGCCGGACAGGTCCATGGCATCCACCAGCCACAGCGCGAACCCGCCCTGGTGCAGTGGATCCGCCGCCGCTACGACGATCAGCAGCGGGGCCAGGGTGACCAGGGCGAGCGTGGCGAAGCCCATGGCCCGGTGCATGAGCTCCAGTTCCTTGCCGCGCCGGTAGAGCTCAACGACCCACGAGCGGTGCGCCGTTGCGCGGTCGGTGGAGCCCCGCTCGTTCAACGCGGCCGCCGGAGGTGTCCGTCTCCGCGACCGGCGACGCCCGACGTCAGGCGGGACGGAGTCAGGCGTGACATGGCGACGGCGCCTCCTCTCCGCGGTCCCGGGTGACCGGTTGCGCGGCCGCGCAAACCCATCATCGTCGACGGAACCGGCCGGGGCACCCGGGGGCTCGCGGGAGCGGTCTGCGGGGGAGCGACGCGCCCGGGTACCCGCGGCGCATGGCGGTGGACAGGAGAATCGCGCAGCGGCCGTGTCAGGGGTCGCCGCGGCAGCGGACGAACCGGAGACTCGGACAGGTCCTGGCGCGCTGGGCCACCACTTGTGGCGTCCTCGCCCTGCTGATGGGGGCCGACTGGCCCGCACCGGGCTGCAGTTGCGATCCACGTGTGCTCTACGTGCTCTACGTGCTCTACGTGCTCTACGTGCTCTACGTGCTCTACGTGCGGTCACCCTTCGGCTTGCCCCGCTGGTCCGGCGTGCCGTGCGGCGGCGGGCTGAAGGGCTGCGGCGAGGTCGCGGGGGTCACCGGGGAGCCCGCGTGACTCCCGGCCTGCTCGGGGCGCAGGGCGGCGGGATTGCCCTGGGTCGGCTGGGCGCCCGACTGCAACTGCTCCAGACGCGAGGTCAGCACCTCGGTGACCGGCAGACGGTCGGCGTGCGTCCGCTCGAAGGCGAGCAGCTCCTCGACCTCCTCGACGGTCAGCGAGCGCACCCGGCTCTCGAGGGCGCCGAGGGGCAGATGGTCGTAGTCGGGCAGGGGCAGGCTGCTGCGGCCGGCGTCGTCGGCCATGGATCTCACTTCCCTCTTGCGACGGCCTCACATGCAGGTCAGCGACGGACGCCCGGCCCGCCGCTGCCGAACGAGCCGGTGCTGCCCTCGTCCCAGCGGGGGCGCTGCTGCGTCGGGATCGTCCGGGACCCGGGGTTGCCGTGCGCCTTCAGCCGGTGCGGCGTCAGACGGTCACGGCTCCTGGGTACCTCGTCGGGCTCGCGGTTCTCCAGGACCTCGCGGACCGGACCCTCGTCCGGCACCCGCGGCTGTTCCTCGGGGCGCGGTGGGGCGGGCTCGCGGCGGCGGATGCGGACGCCCATCCAGAAGGCGCCGATCAGCAGGGCATGACGATCAGGCCCGCGACGAACGGGCCGATGCCGACCAGCAGGTCCCGGGTCACGGCGATGTCCAGCGATGCGGTACTCATGGTCGGCGAGTACCCCCGGTCTTTGCGGTGAACCGGCTCACCTCGAGCGCGCCTCGCGGGTCTTCGAACGGTTGGCCTTGCGGATCGCGTCCAGCAGCTCCCCCTTCGACATCCGGGACCGCCCGTCGATGCCGAGGCGCTGCGCCACGTCGTAGAGGTGCTCCTTGGACGCGCTCTCGTCGACGCCCTCGCCGCTGCGCCCGCCCTGCTGCCGGGGCCGGGCCGACCGCGGGTCCGAGGGGCCCTTGCGGCCGCCCTCCTTGCGCTCCCAGTGGTCGCCGACCTTCTCGTACATGTGCTTGAGCGCGCCGTACGCCACCCGGTGTGCCCGCTCGCCCTCGCCGTACTGTTCCACCGCCGAGTCGTGGGCCTTGATCCAGGTGCGCTGGGCGTCCCGGGAGGAGCGCTCCAGCGTCGACGGCAATTCCTGTCGTCCGGGCACGGATCCACCTCCGTAAGTCGTTGTTCTCCGGGCCGGGCGGGTGCCCTGAGAGGGACCGGGAAAACGGGGCGGAACCCTTGGGAACACCGGTTTGGCGGGTTCGGCACCGGCTACCCGCGCGGTGTGCCTACGACACCATCGACGAGTTCGCAACAGGAGCTCATCCGATTCCTCGAGGATCGTTTCGCATGCGCGCAGGCGTGCACGGAGTGCGCGCGGGCGTGCGCGCTGCGCGCGAGCCTGGTGGATCCCGGCGGGAGCGACGAGCAGGAACTCGCACGGCGCAAGGGCATCATGTGCGCGGAGGTGTGCGACGCGACCTGCCGTGTGCTGTCCGAGCAGAACAGCCAGGACGAGGCCGGCATCCGCGTCCAGCTGGAGTGGTGCCGGACCGAGTGCCTGGAGAGCGCACAGCTCTTCGACCGGCATCCCGGCGCCGAGGAGACCGCGGAGGCCTGCCGGGCGTGCGCCCGGGCCTGCACGGACTTCATCGCGACGCTGAGCTGACACGGAAGGCCGAGGGCCGGGCAGTGCACCGGCATTCCCAATTTCTGAAACACGTTCTACGGTGTGCGCCGTCAGGGCCGGCCTTGGGAGCCTGGAGGCGCCGTGCATCTCGACCACACGCCCGAGCAGCAGCGGCTGCGCAGCGACCTGCGCGCGTACTTCGCCGGGCTGGTGCCGGCAGGCGCCTACGCCCACCACGCCGACCCGGCCGCCCAGAAGCGGTTCTACCGCGACACCGTCCGGCGGCTCGGCAGCGACGGCTGGCTCGGTGTGGGCTGGCCGAAGGAGTACGGCGGGCGCGGTCTGACCCCGATGGAGCAGTTCATCTTCTTCGACGAGGCCGCCCAGGCCGGCGTGCCGATGCCGCTGATGGCGCTCAACACGGTCGGCCCGACGCTGATGCAGTTCGGCACGGACGAGCAGAGGCGTACTTCCTGCCGAAGATCCTCTCCGGCGAGATCGACTTCGCCATCGGCTACAGCGAGCCCGACGCGGGCACGGACCTCGCGTCCCTGAAGACCCGCGCGGTGCGGGACGGCGACGAGTACCTCGTCAACGGGCAGAAGATCTGGACCACCAACGGCGACACTGCGGACTGGGTGTGGCTGGCGGTGCGCACCGACCCCGAGGCACCGCCGCACAAGGGCATCACCATGCTCCTGGTGCCGACCTCCGACCCCGGCTACTCCTGCACGCTCATCAACACCCTCGCCTCGCACGACACCACGGCGAGCTACTACGAGAACATCCGCGTCCCCGCCTCCCGCCGGGTCGGCGAGGAGAACCAGGGCTGGCGGCTGATCACCAACCAGCTCAACCATGAGCGGGTCACGCTCGCCGCGCACGGCACCATGGCCATCCGCGCCCTGCACGACGTGCAGCGCTGGGCGGCGCAGACCAAGCTCGCCGACGGCCGCCGCGTCCTCGACCTGCCCTGGGTACGCCGCCGGCTGGCCCAGACCCACGTGAAGCTCGATGCGATGAAGCTCCTCAACTGGCAGATGGTCGGCGCCGTCCAGGAGGGCACCCTCACCCCGCAGGACGCCTCCGCGGTCAAGGTCTACGGCTCCGAGGCACGCCGGGACGCCTACGCCCGGCTCATGGAGGTCGTCGCCGCCGCGGGCGCGCTGAAGGAGGGCTCGGCCGGCGCCGTCCTGCACGGCGAACTGGAACGCGGCTACCGCTCTGCGGTGATCTTCACCTTCGGCGGCGGCAACAACGAGATCCAGCGCGAGATCATCTCCTGGATCGGCTGGGGATGCCGCGGGTACGGCGTTAGCCTGCCGACGTGGAGACCACACCGACCGGTGACCCCGGGCTCTTCGGGCCCTCCTCGGTGACCTGGCAGATGCACGGTGACCCGATGATGTGGGTGGCCGGCGTCCGCGCGCTGTACCTGCAGGCCCTGCACCCGCGCGCGGTGCGCGGCGTGCTGCAGAACTCCGACTTCCGGCGCGACGCCTGGGGCCGGCTGATGCGCACCGCCCACTTCGTCGGGACGACGACGTACGGCACGACCGAGGCCGCCGAGCGGGCAGGTGCCCGGGTGCGGAAGATCCACAGCATGCTGTCCGCGACCGACCCGGAGACGGGGGAGACGTACGGGATCGACGAACCCGAACTGCTGCTGTGGGTGCACTGCGCGGAGATTGACTCCTATCTGCACGTCCTGCGCCGCTCCGGGTTCCGCCTCACCGACGCCCAGGCCGACCGCTACATTGCCGAACACCGGGAAAGCGCCCGCCTGGTGGGCCTCGCCCCCGAGGCCGTGCCCTCCGGTCGGCGGGAGCTGGCCGCCTACTTCGACAAGGTGCGGCCCGAACTCGCCGCCGGGGCCGAGGCACGTGAGGTGGACGACTTCCTGCTCCGCCCGCCGACGCACCCGTTGCTGGTCCCGGCGCGTGAGGTGCTGTGGCGGCGCGTGGCGCATCTGGCGTACGCCTCCCTGCCGCCGTACGCCCACGAGTTGTACGGCAGACCGGCCCCACCACCTGCCACCGTCACCCGCCGGTTGCGTGCCACGGGCACCCTGCTGCGCTGCGTTCCCGCACGTGTGCGGTGGCAACTCCCGCCCAAACACATCCTCCGCGCGATGGCCAGGCTCGGTGCCGACTCCCGTCCGGCACCGTACAAAGTCGGACGATAGCTCGCCATACTGGACGAGCCAGGGGAGGGCGGGGTATACGGCGACGGGGGCGACGGCGGGAGATGGCGGACACCAGGCTGGTCCAGGGCCGGTACCGGCTGCTCGACCTGATCGGGCGCGGCGGCATGGGCGAGGTGTGGCGTGCGCGGGACGAGTCGCTGGGCCGCCACGTCGCCGTGAAGTGCCTCAAGCCGCTGGGCCCGCACCACGACCCGTCCTTCACCCGGGTGCTGCGCGAGCGGTTTCGGCGCGAGGCCCGGGTCGCCGCCGCGCTCCAGCACCGCGGGGTGACCGTCGTCCACGACTTCGGCGAGTCCGACGGCATCCTCTACCTGGTGATGGAGCTGCTGGACGGCTGCAACCTCAGCCAGCTGCTGGAGGACAACAAGCACCACCCGCTGCTCGTCCCCGACATCGTCGAGATCGCCGAACAGGTCGCCGCCGCCCTCGCCTACACCCACCAACAGGGCATCGTGCACCGGGACCTGAAACCGGCGAACATCATGCGGCTTACCGACGGCACGGTGAAGATCTGCGACTTCGGCATTGCCCGCCTCGGCCACGACATCGGCTTCACCGCCCGGCTGACCGGCACCGGCATCGCCATGGGCACCCCGCACTACATGTCGCCGGAGCAGATCAGCGGCACCGAGGTCGACCAGCGCAGCGACCTGTACTCGTTCGGCTGTGTGCTGTACGAAATCGCCACCGGGGCACCGCCGTTCGACCTCGACGACGCCTGGGCCGTCCTCGTCGGCCACCGCGACACCGCGCCCGCACCGCCGCGCCGTCACCGCGCCGAGCTCCCCGAGTACCTGGAGCGGATCATCCTCGACCTGCTCGCCAAGCTTCCCGAGCAACGGCCCCGGGACGCCCACGAGTTGTGCCGCCGCATCATCGCGGGCCGGACCGCTCCGGCGTACGTGCCCACGGTGGTCACGCCCCGCCCGCAGCCAAGTCCGCCCGAGCCGGCGGCGCGCGAGGCACGCCTGCCGTCGTGGACCCACGGCATGACCACCGGCCACAAGGCGACCGGGGCCGGGCTGCGCACCACGCCTCCGGACGCGGCAGCGGGCCTCACCGGCGAGTGGATCGCGTGTTCCGTCACCGGCCGCACCGAGCGGCCCGCCCCCGACGAACAGCCCGCCCCGCGGCCGGAGACCGTCACCGCGCTCGCCGGGCGGCACAACGCGGGCCTGAGCCTGGGGAGGCTCGGCCGCTGGGCCGAGGCGGGCGAGGTGCACCGCGCGGTCGCCGCCGAGCGCGCCCACCTCCTCGGACCCGACCACCCCGACACCCTCGCCAGCCGCTACGAGCTGGCCTTCACCCTCAGCCGCACGGGCCGCGCCGCCGACGCGCTGCGCGAGTACAAGCAGGTGACCGAGGCCAGAATCCGCGTGCTCGGCGCCGACCACCCGGACACGCTCGCCGCTCGTCAGGAAATGGCCTACGTACTGGGGCAGTTGGGCCGTCATTTCGACGCGCACCAGGTGTACGCGTCGGTGCTCGCCGCCCGGGATCGGACCATGGGCCCCGAACACCCCGACACCCTGCGCTGCCGCCACAACCTCGCCTTCAACCTCAGTCGGCTCGGCCGCCCGGAGGACTCCCACCGCATGGCGTGCGAGGTGGCCGCCGCCCGTGCCCGGGTGCTCGGACCGCTCCACCCCGACACCCTGGTCACCCGGTACGAAGTCGCCTACGCACTGGGCCAGTTGGGCCGGTGGGCCGAGGCCCTGCAGACCTACCGCGAGGTCGCCGAGGCACGCGCCCAGGCCCTCGGCCCCGACCACGCCGACACCCTTGCCGCCCGCTACGAGGTCGGCATCAGCCTGGGCCGGCTCGGCCGCAGCGCGGAGGCGCTCCAGCTGTACCGCGGTCTGATCGAGGACCGCACCCGCGTCCACGGCCCCGCCCACTCCGAGACCCTGCGCGCCCGCCACGGCCTCGGCGTCAACCTCGGCCGCCTGGGCCGGTGGGAGGAGGCACTGGCGGAGTCCCGCGACGTGTGCGCGATCCGCGAGCGCGTGCTCGGCCCCGAGCATCCCGACACCCTGGTCAGCCGCCGCGAGGTCGCCGTCGGCCTCGGCTGGCTCGGCCGCTGGGCGGACGCGCTCACCGAATACCGCCTGGTGGCCGCCGCCCGGGAACGCGTCCTGGGCCCCGACCACTCCGACACCCTCGCCAGCCGCAACGACGAGGCCCACTGCCTGGAACAACTCGGCCGCGGCGCGGAAGCCGTCGAGCTGTACCGCAGGGTGGCGGTGCTGCGCCAGCAGCGTGCAGCGGGCGGCCACTGAGCCCGGCGCACGGGCCCACCACTGGCCGACCTAGATCATCACGTGTTACCAAGAAGCATGACCGCACTCGAGGGACACGGAACGTACGACGCCGTCATCGTCGGCGGAGGCCACAACGGGCTGGTCGCCGCCGCCTACCTGGCACGGGCCGGACGGTCCGTGCTGGTGCTGGAGCGGCTGGACCACACCGGCGGCGCCGCCGTCTCCACCCGCCCGTTCACCGGGGTCGACGCCCGGCTGTCCCGCTACTCCTACCTGGTCAGCCTGCTGCCGCGGAAGATCGTGCGGGACCTGGATCTGGACTTCCGCATCCGCGCCCGCACCATCTCCTCGTACACGCCCGCCGAGCGGGACGGACGGCCCACCGGGCTGCTCGTGGGCGGCGGCGAGCGGCGGACCCGGGAGGCATTCGCCCGGCTGACCGGCTCGGACCGCGAGTACGAGGCCTGGCGGCGCTTCTACGGCATGACCGGCCGCGTCGCCCAGCGCGTCTTCCCCACGCTCACCGAGCCGCTGCCCACCCGCGACGAGCTGCGCCGCCGCGTCGACGACGAGGACGCCTGGCGGATCCTGTTCGAGGAGCCGATCGGCGTCGCCGTCGAGGAGCACTTCGCCGACGACCTGGTGCGCGGCGTGGTCCTCACCGACGCCCTCATCGGCACGTTCGCCGACGCACACGACCCCTCCCTGCGACAGAACCGCTGCTTCCTCTACCACGTGATCGGCGGCGGCACCGGCAACTGGGACGTGCCGGTCGGCGGCATGGGCGCCCTGACCGACGCGCTCGCCGCCGCCGCCCGCCAGGCGGGTGCCGTCATCGCCACCGGCCACGAGGCCCTGCGGGTGGCGACCGACGGACGGACCGCCGAGGTGACGTACCGCACCCGGGACGGAGAGGGCACGGTCGGCGCCCGGCACGTCCTGGTGAACGCCTCGCCGCAGGCGCTGGCCCAGCTGACCGGCGACGCGCCGCCGGAGCCCGCCGAGGGCGCCCAGCTGAAGGTGAACATGCTGCTCAAGCGGCTGCCCAGGCTGCGCGACACCTCCGTCGACCCGCACGAGGCCTTCTCCGGCACCTTCCACATCGCCGAGGGCTACGCGCAGCTCGCCGCCGCCCATGCGCAGGCCGCCGCCGGCGAACTGCCCGCCGCGCCGCCCTCCGAGATCTACTGCCACTCCCTGACCGACCCCACGATCCTCGGCCCCGACCTGGTCGCGCAGGGCTACCAGACGCTCACCCTCTTCGGCCTGCACACACCCGCCCGGCTCTTCGCCCGGGACAACGACGCCGTCCGCGAGGAACTGCTGAAGTCGACCCTCGCGCAGCTTGACGCGCACCTCGCCGAGCCGCTCGCCGGGTGCCTGGCGACCGACGCGGACGGGCGGCCGTGCATCGAGGCCAAGACCCCGCTGGACCTGGAACAGGACCTCGGGCTGCCCGGCGGCAACATCTTCCACCGGGCCCTGAGCTGGCCGTACGCCCAGGACGGCACCGGCCGCTGGGGCGTGGAGACCCGGTACGCCAACGTGCTGCTGTGCGGCGCGGGCGCGGTGCGTGGCGGCGGGGTCAGCGGGGTGCCGGGGCACAACGCGGCCATGGCGGTGCTGGAGGGACAGAGCGGCTGAATACCTCTCCCGTCGTGGGGCACTCCGGCAGGGCGAAGGCAACCGTACGACCCGGCCGCCCCCGCGGACGGCCGTACCACCCCCCACCCCCGGGAGGCTCCCATGGCCGACCTCAGCCCGATCGACCTGCAGAAGGCCCTCAGCGGCATGGACTACCCGACGGACAAGCAGCACCTGGTGGAGCGCGCTCGCAGGAACAAGGCCGACGACAGGATTGTCAGCCGTCTCGACGGCCTGAAGCAGGACCACTTCGACGGACCGAACGAGGTGCAGAAGGCCGTCTTCAACCCGTGACGGCACCCACTCCCGTCCGCCGGCCCGCCGTCCCCGCCGGGGAGCGGGCCGACGGCGCGACCGCACCCTAGTTCCCGGAGGCCGTCCACCCCGTCGCCTCGATGCGCGCCGCGTCGGCCGGTCGTGCCTCGTCGAACACGACGTCGCCTGCCGCCTCGACGCGCAGGGCGTCGATGTACGCCCCGCGGCCCACGTACAGGCGGTCCGTGGTGTACCGCCAGCGCAGGGCCAGCTGCCGGGCCGCCGGGAGGTCGGCCGCGAGACCGTGCCAGACGCGGCCCGAGAAGCCGGTGGCCGTGCCCGCCGGGTGCCCCTGCGGGTCCTCGCCCCGGGGCGTCGTCGTGAACGGCACCGGCTGCCAGGTGCTGCCGCCGTCCGTCGTGCACTCGAGGACCAGCACGTCCGACTGCGGCTCGGTGTCCCACCACACCGCGCACCGCAGTCGCGCCCGGCCGGACGAGGTGTCGAGCCCGGGAAGGGCGAGGGTCGCCGTCGTGGCGCTCGCCATGCCGGAGAACCAGGCGGTACGGCCCCGGACCGGGCGTACCGGCACGGCGCGCGCCAGGTTGTTGCCGGCGGCGACCCGGGGAGCGGAGCCGGAACGCCAGCTGCGGACCGGATGCACGGAGTTGCCGAGGACGATCAGGAAGGAGTCGGTCGTCGGATCGAGGACCAGCGAGGTGCCCGTGAAGCCGGTGTGCCCGGCCGTGCGCGGGGTGGCCATCGCGCCCATGTACCAGTGCTGGTAGAGCTCGAAGCCGAGGCCGTGCTCGTCGCCGGGGAAGGCGGTGTTGAAGTCGGTGAACATCAGCTCCACCGACTCCGGCTCCAGGATGCGCGCCCGCCCGTAGGCGCCGCCGTTGAGCAGCGTGCGGCCCAGCACGGCGAGGTCCCACGCGCAGGAGAACACCCCCGCGTGGCCCGCGACGCCGCCGAGGCTGAAGGCGTTCTCGTCGTGCACCTCGCCCCACACGAGCCCCCGGTCCAGCCCGGACCAGGGTTTGCGGGCGTCCTCGGTGGCCGCGATCTTCGGCTTCCAGGAGGCGGGCGGGTTGTAGCGGGTGCGGCCGAGGCCGAGCGGGCCGGTGATCTCCTCGCTCAGCAGTGTGTCCAGCGTCCGGCCCGTGATCTTCTCGAGCACGAGCTGCAGGGAGATCAGGTTCAGGTCCGAGTAGAGATACGCGGTGCCGGGCGGGTTCAGCGGCGCCTCGTTCCAGATGAGCTGCAGTTTCTCCTCGTGGGTCGGTGCGTTGTACAGCGGGATCCAGGCGCGGAAGCCCGAGGTGTGCGTGAGCAGCTGACGGATCGTGATGTCCTGTTTGCCCGCACGCCCGAAGTCCGGGAGGTACGACGCGACCGTCCCCTCCAGCTCCAGCGCGCCCCGCTCCATCTGCTGCACGGCCAGGATCGAGGTGAACAGCTTGGAGACGGAGGCCAGGTCGAAGACGGTGTCCTGGGCCATCGGGATCTGCCGGTCGGGCGGGAACTCGATGCCGGTGTCGGTCTTCTCGTCGTACGCGGAGTAGCGCACCGCCATGCCGATCGGCTCGTGCAGCGCCACGGTGCCGCCGCGACCGGCGAGCAGCACGGCGCCCGCGTACCAGGGGTGTTTGGGGGAGGGGCCGAGGAACGCCTCGGCGTCGGTGACGAGTTGGCGCAGGTGGGCGGGGAGCAGACCGGCGCGCTCGGCAGGGCCGTGCCGCAGGGTGGTGGGACGGGCCGATGCCGTGGTCGCGGCGGCCGGACCGGCAGGGAGGTCGGCGAGGGCGAGTGCTCCCGCCAAAGCCAAAGAGGCCCTGCCCAGTTGACGGCGAGTCAGTCCGTCCGCTCCTCTGCTCGCTGCGTCGTCCGTCATGCGTGAGGCCTCCCGTCACACCGCCTGAAAGTATCTTTCGTGGCTTGCCGTGCGGGGTGAAACTTTCGTGTCAGACGTGGGGGCGTGTCAACGGGGTGTGCGCATTAAAGGAAATCTGACGGAGTATCAGAAATGGATCAGAAATGGTTTTCCGTCGTCCGGAGGACTGCGGCATCCTGCGCCCAAGCAGACGGAGCTGAGCAAGAAACTGGGAGTCGAGCTCGCCGTCTTCGGCTTCACGCCGTTCCCCGCCGTCGCCGCGGCCCTCAGCCGGGCCGGCGGCTTCGGGGTGCTCGGCGCGGTCCGCTACACCGCTCCCGACGACCTCAGGCGCGACCTGGACTGGATCGAGGCGCACGCCGACGGCCGGCCGTACGGCCTGGACGTCGTCATGCCCGCGAAGAAGGTCGAGGCCCCGGAAAATCAGACACTGACCGAGGCGGACGTCGAGGCGATGATCCCCGAGGGGCACCGGCAGTTCGTCCAGGACACCCTCGCCAAGTACGGCGTGCCCCAACTCCCTGAGGGAGAGGCGTCCGGCTGGCGCATCACCGGCTGGATGGAGCAGGTCGCCCGCACCCAGCTCGACGTCGCCTTCGACTACCCGATCAAACTGCTCGCCAACGCCCTCGGCTCCCCGCCCGCCGACGTCGTGGCGCGCGCCCATGACCGGGGCCTGCGGGTCGCCGCGCTGGCGGGCAGCGCCCGGCACGCCCGCAAACACAAGGACGCGGGCATCGACCCGCAGGAGATGCTCCGCCTCATCGACGCCCACAGGTGCACCCACACCCACATGGTCCCGACCCAGTTCCACCGCCTCCTCGCTTTCCTCGACGAAGTGAAGGCGCGCCACGACGTCTCCTCCATGCGGCACGCCCTCCACGGCGCCGCCCCCTGCCCCGACCACGTGAAACGGGCCATGATCGACTGGTGGGGCGACTGCGTGGAGGAGTACTACGCCGCCAGCGAGGGCGGCGGAGCCTTCGCCACCGCCGAGGACTGGCTGAAGAAACCCGGAACGGTCGGCAAGGCCTGGCCTATCAGCGAACTGGCGATCTTCGACGACGACGGCAACCGGCTGCCACCCGGCGAACTCGGCACCGTCTACATGAAGATGAGCACCGGCGGCTTCTCCTACCACAAGGACGAGGCGAAGACGAGGAAGAACCGCATCGGTGACTTCTTCACCGTCGGCGACCTCGGCCACCTCGACGAGGACGGCTACCTCTTCCTGCGCGACCGCAAGATCGACATGATCATCTCGGGTGGGGTCAACATCTACCCCGCCGAGATCGAGTCCGTCCTGCTCGCCCACCCCGCCGTCGCCGACGCCGCGGTCTTCGGCGTCCCGCACGACGACTGGGGCGAGGAGGTCAAGGCCGTCGTCGAACCGGCCCCCGGCCACGAGGCGGGCCCGGCCCTCGCCGCCGCGCTCCTCGGCCACTGCGCCGGCCGACTCGCCGGCTACAAGCGGCCCAGGAGCGTCGACTTCGTCGCCGAGATGCCCCGCGACCCCAACGGCAAGCTGTACAAGCGACGGCTGCGGGACCCGTACTGGGCAGGCCGCGCACGTCCGGTGTGACCCTGACACGAAGGGTGTGGTCCCGCCCGCCGGAGGGCGGGACCACACGCACTCAGCGCTCGGAGACCCGCACCACCCTCAGCGCGGGCGAGGACAGGATGTCCTTCTCGCAGAAGCGGAACGTCACCCACCGCTCCTTCGAGAACAGGCGGGTCTGGTCGCTGTAGTGGGGCGAGGCCGGGTTCGAGGACTGGGAGTACGTCAGCAGCGTCCGGGCGGCCGGGCAGCGGCTGCCGTCCCAGCCGACCGCCTGGATGTAGCTGGAGCCCGTCGTCACCTCCGTGTACCCGGCGCGCGCCGGGTCCCAGACCGGCTCGACCTTGTTCCACACGCCCAGGGACTCGGTGCCGCCCGGAACGGGGATGCGCTGCCCGTTCCGGGCGACGAACTGGTGCTCCCCGAGCCGGGAGTCCAGCGGGATGCTCGCGGCGCGCAGCTCGGCGACCGTGTCCGCGAGGGCCGTGGCGAAGCCGGGCACGTCCGTGTCGAGCGTGTTCGGGGTGCGGACGGGGTCCGTGGCCGAGAAGGGCACCTTCCACAGCTGGGACGCGGGAAGCCTGCGCCACAGCCGGTCGAAGAGCAGCGCGCCCCGGCTGTCGGTGTGCACCGAGCGGTCCCACCGCGCGAGCACCCGGCAGGCCTCGCTCACGTCAACGGCCGTGCCGTCGCTCCCGGTTGCCGTGCCGCCCGGCAGTGCGCCGCACGCCTTCGCCGCGTCGCCCGCGGCCAGGTCGCCCGCGGGCACCCGGTTGGCGAACTGCTGCCGCTGCAGGTCCCGCACGGTCAGCCCGCCCCGCCGCGCCAGGGCGGCCACGTCCTCGAGCGCGCCCCGCGTCCGCAGGGTGCGCTGGGTGCCGATCGTGCCGAAGATCCGCTCGTATCCCGTCAGCGGCCGGTCCGCGTTGGCCAGCCAGGCGCTGTCGTTGGAGTTCTCGGCGTACGGCGCGTCCTTCAGGACCGGCATCTTCGCCGGCCCGAAGATCCCCGGCTGCACGGCGTCGGGATCGCTGCCGAGCGCGCAGTCGCCGCGCGAGCCGTCGAGGATCGCCAGGCCGGACGCCGGATATGTGGCCCTGCCGAGTGCCGTGGAGCAGCGCTGCGCCAGCTCGCCGGTGATGCGGGGGAGTACCTGCGACTGGGTGAACAGCGAATGCCCGGCCGCGTCGGCGGCGATGGTGTTCACCCACGGCAGCCCCTGGGTGCGCCGCAGCGAGGCGAGCACGTCGCCCGTGCCGCGGGCCCTGCTGAAGCCGAGAGCCGTGTCGGAGGCACGCAGGTTGGCGGCGTTGGGGTCGTTCAGCGCGTACGCCGTGGTGGTCGTCCAGGGCAGCGGCAGCGAGGCGCCGAGCGAGGTGACCACCGGGCCGTACCGGGTCCACCACTGCGTGCGGGTCACCGACGTCCCGTCCTGCGCCGCGACGGTGACGGTCCGCCGCGTCATCCGCTCCGGTGTGCCGTCGACCAGGTACACCGTCGGATCGGCCGGATCCAGCGTCAACTGGTGGAGGTTCATGGGCACGCCCGTCGCGACGGTGTGGCTCCACGCCACGTAGGCGTTGTGGCCTATGGACACCGTCGCCGAGCCGAGCAGTGATGCACCCGCCACGTCGAGCCTGCCCGGGATGGTCTGCTGCAACTGCCAGAAGCGGCGGCCGCCCTGCCAGGGGTAGTGCGGGTTGCCGAGCAGCAGACCGCGGCCGTTGGCCGTCGTGGCGCCGCTGAAGGCGACCGCGTTGGAGCCCATGTCGGCGGTGTCGGCGGCGAACAGCGCGCGGGCGGCCCGGGCGGTCCGCGAAGCGTCGGGTGCGGCCGTCGACGAGGTGACCGTCGGCGGCTGCGCGGCCGTGATGCCGTCCACGGCCCGGCCCTGGCCGCCGAGCGCGGCGAGCGCATAGGCCCGGGCGGCCACGTCCACGGCGGTGACCGGACGCACCCAGGCGGCGTCCCGGCACGCCGGGTCGGTGATCCGGTGCTGTCGCAGCCAGGCGTTGTAACCGGACGCGAAGCCCCGCAGGAGGTCCTTGACCTCGCGGCTCGGGCCGAGCGGCGCCGACTCGGCGAGCAGCTTCTCCACGGTGCCGGCCTCCCGCACCCCGCGGAAGTACAGGTCGCTGGAGAGGTTCGTGGTGGCGGAGGAGAGCGAGAAGTCGGGCGCCGCGCCTGCTCCGAAGAAGCGCGAGCGTTCACCGCGCACGGTCGCGAAGCCGTCGGCGAGCGTGCACACCTGGTCGGCGGCCTGCGCCCAGCCGGTGCCGAAACCGAGGTCCGCGTAGTCCTTAGCGACGATGTGCGGAATGCCGTACTCGGTGTAGCGGATCACGGCGCTCAGACCGCCGTGGGACGGGTGTTCCTGACGGTCCTGCTGCTGTGCGGCGGCTGCCGGCAGGGCGGTCGCGCCCGTGACCAGGGCCACGGCCGCGACGACGAGCCGTCTGAAGCGGGTACGCATCGTGCCTCCCAACGGCATTGGGGGAAGGAGCGGTTGAGCGTACCAGCCGGTATGTGGCCCGTCGGGGCAGGGAGTTGACCTTGTGCGGCAGAGACGGCGGCGCGCCGGACTCAGTCCCGCTCCTCGCCGACCGCGGCCGCGTAGGCGAGCAGTGTGTCGACGAACATCCGCTGCTGGTCCGGCGTCAGAGGAGCCGGCGCCGTGCGCCAGTCGGCGGCGCCCGGGGCGAGCCAGGCCGTGATCGCCGGTTCGTGGTCGGGTGCGATGGCGATGATGTACTCGGCGAGGGTGTCCGCGAGCAGACCGTCGTCACGATCGCCGACGTCCCGGACGGCCGCAGCGGAGTGGCCGGCGCGGTGGCGTGAGGCCGGCGCGGTGGCGTGAGGCCGGCGTGCGGGCCGGGGCCATGTGTTCCGGCCCGCGGCCTGCCCGCGCACCGCACACGACTTGACCTCCCCCCCACGGCGAACCGAGGATCGTGTGTCATGACGCCCGGACACGGCAGCACGGTTGACGGGGTGCTGCGGCGCAGCGCCCGGCGGACCCCGGCGCGGGTCGCCGTCGAGTACGGCGAGCGCTCGTGGACGTACGAGGAACTCGACGACGCCGTCTCCCGCGCGGCGAGCGTTCTGCTGGACCAGGGCCTCGCTCCCGGCGACCGGGTCGGCGCCTTCGGCCACAACTCGGACGCCTACCTCATCGGTTTCCTTGCCTGTGCCCGCGCGGGCCTCGTGCACGTGCCGGTCAACCAGAACCTCACCGGCGACGACCTCGCCTACCTCGTCGGCCAGTCCGGCAGCGCGCTCGTGCTCGCCGACCCGGACCTCGCCGGTCACCTGCCCGACGGCGTACGGACGTTGCCGCTGCGCGGCTCCGGCGACTCGCTGCTGTCCCGGCTCGCGGCCGCACCGCCGTACGACGGTCCCGAGCCGCGCGGCGAGGACCTGGTGCAGCTGCTCTACACCTCGGGCACGACCGCACTGCCCAAGGGCGCGATGATGACCCACCGGGCCCTGATCCACGAGTACCTGAGCGCGATCGCCGCCCTCGACCTGAGCGCGGGCGACCGGCCCGTCCACTCGCTGCCGCTCTACCACTCGGCGCAGATGCACGTCTTCCTGCTGCCGTACCTCGCCGTCGGCGCGACGAACGTCATCCTCGACGCGCCCGACGGCGACCGGCTGTTCGACCTGATCGAGGCGGGGCGCGCGGACAGCCTGTTCGCGCCGCCCACGGTGTGGATCGGCCTGGCCAACCGCCCCGACTTCGCCACCCGCGACCTCGACGGGCTGCGCAAGGCGTACTACGGGGCGTCGATCATGCCGGTGCCCGTCCTGGAACGCCTGCGCGCCCGCCTGCCGCAGCTGGCTTTCTACAACTGCTTCGGACAGAGCGAGATCGGCCCGCTGGCCATGGTCCTCGGGCCCGACGAGCACAAGGGCCGGCTGGACTCCTGCGGCCGGCCGGTGCTGTTCGTGGACGCCCGGGTGGTCGACGAGGACGGCAAGGACGTGCCCGACGGCACGCCCGGCGAAATCGTCTACCGTTCCCCGCAGTTGTGCGAGGGCTACTGGGACAAGCCCGAGGAGACGGACGAGGCCTTCCGCGACGGCTGGTTCCACTCCGGCGACCTCGCGGTGCGCGACGCGCACGGCTACTTCACCGTCGTCGACCGGGTGAAGGACGTCATCAACTCCGGTGGTGTACTGGTCGCTTCGCGCCAGGTCGAGGACGCGCTGTACACGCATCCCCAAGTCGCCGAGGTGGCGGTCGTCGGCCTCCCCGACGACCGGTGGATCGAGGCCGTCACGGCGTTCGTCGTCCCGCGCGGCGAGGTCACCGAGGCCGACCTGGTCGCCCACGCCCGCGAGAAGCTCGCCCACTACAAGGCGCCCAAGCGGGTGGTGTTCGTGGACCAACTCCCGCGCAACGCCAGCGGCAAGATCCTCAAGCGGGAGCTGAGGGACCGATTCGGCGGAAAATAGCGCCGCACGTGCCGGCCACCCCGGCCGGACGTCTCCACGGGCGGTGCTGACGGCCGCGGCAAGGCGCGAGCGAGCCCACCATCGAGGAGATGCGCATGCACCAGCCGGCCACACGGTCCGAAGCCGAGCGGCGACGCCTGATCGACGACGTCCTCGGCGCCGTCTCCGACGGTCCCCACGGCGGCCCCGGCCGTGCCGCGGTCCGGCGCTCCATGACCCCCGAGCCGCCCGGCAGCCCCACGGAGGAACAGGTCGCAGCATGGGTCGAGCCGGCCGGACCGTCCCCGGACCCGGACTTCCGTGCCAGTGGGCGCGGCCTGGCCGACGACCACGTGGCCGGCCTGCCCGACGGCGCCTGTGTGCCGCCACGCCCGGATGTCGTCGCGCTCGCCCGCGAAGTCGTGCAGGCGGCCGTGACCTCCGGCATCAGCCCCGGATCGCCGCAGGCCGAGCCCGTCGTCGCGACGCTCACCGCACGGTGTGCGCACGGCCACGGCCGCCCCGACGACGCCGCGCCGCACGGGTGGTTGCTGCACCCTCTGCAGGCCGCGAGCGACCCGCGCAGGGACCGCTGCGTCCACCTCCTCCCGCTGATCGACGGCCGGCCGGCCCCGGAGCCCCCGGCACCGGTGATCGACTGCTGCGTCACGGCTGTGCGCACCCGGGCGGCGCGGTCCGTCATGGCTGTGCGCACCCGGGCGGCGCGGTCCGTCATGGCTGTGCACCCGGGCGGCGCGGTCCGTCATGGCTGTGCACCCGGGCGGCGCGGTCCGGGACGCCACGCCGCCAGCCCCTTCCCTCCTCCTGCGTCCGTGGAGCCCCGCGGACGCCGTCGACCTGGCCGAGCTGTACCGGGACCCCGCCCTGCGCCGATGGACGAGTTCGGCCGTGGACGACGAGGCGAGCGCGGCACGGTGGATTCGGGATCAGCGACGCGGATGGGAGGCCGGGGATCGCTTCGGATTTGCCGTCGTGGAAACGCAGGCTCCGGGGAGTGAGGGGTCGTTGGTGGGTCACGCGGTCCTCAAGAACGTCACGCCCGGCGCCCCGTCCGCCGAGGTCGGCTACTGGACCGCGGCGCAGGCGCGCGGCCGGGCGGTGGCGCCCCGAGCGCTTCAGGCGTTGACCGACTGGGCCTTCACCACCTTCGCCGGAGAAGGCCTGAGGCGCCTCGAGCTCCTGCACCAAGTGGACAACACGGCGTCGTGCCGCGTCGCGCAGAAGTGCCGGTACGAACCGATCAGGCTCCTCCCCGCGGCACCACCGGCATACCCCCTGGACGGCCACCTGCACCGGGAACACAGCCCCTGATCCAGCCGGTGGCCGGCCGGTGCGGGGGCCGGTTGCGCCGGCTTCGGGTCAGGACCGCAGGTCCACGATCCGCCGGATCTTGCCCACCGACCGCTCCAGCGACTCCGGCTCGACGATCTCCACCGCGACCGACACCCCGATGCCGTCCTTCACCGCCGCCGCGATCGTCTGTGCCGCGGCCTCCCGCACCTCGGGGCCGGCGTCGGGGCGGGCCTCGGCCCGCACGGTGAGGGCGTCGAGGCGGCCCTCGCGGGTCAGGCGCAGCTGGAAGTGGGGTGCGACGCCCGGCGTGCGCAGGACGATCTCCTCGATCTGCGTGGGGAAGAGGTTCACCCCGCGCAGGATCACCATGTCGTCGCTGCGGCCGGTGATCTTCTCCATCCGCCGGAAGACGCGCGCCGTGCCCGGCAGCAGCCGCGTCAGGTCCCGTGTCCGGTAGCGGATCACCGGCATGGCCTCCTTGGTGAGTGAGGTGAACACCAGCTCTCCCTCCTCGCCCTCCGGCAGCACCTGGCCGGTGATCGGATCGACGACCTCCGGGAAGAAGTGGTCCTCCCAGATGTGCAGGCCGTCCTTGGTCTCCACGCACTCCTGCGCGACGCCCGGCCCCATCACCTCCGACAGCCCGTAGATGTCGACGGCGTCGATCGCGAACCGCTCCTCGATCTCGCGCCGCATCTCCTGCGTCCACGGCTCCGCCCCGAAGACGCCGACGCGCAGAGAGGTGCCGCGCGGGTCGACGCCCTGCCGTTCGAACTCGTCGAGGAGGGTGAGCATGTACGACGGCGTCACCATGATGATCTGTGGTCCCAAATCCTGGATCAGCTGCACCTGGCGGGCCGTCATGCCGCCGGAGGCGGGGACGACCGTACAGCCCAGCCGTTCGGCGCCGTAGTGGGCGCCCAGGCCGCCGGTGAACAGCCCGTATCCGTACGCCACGTGCACCGTGTCACCGGGCCGCCCGCCCGCCGCGCGGAGGGAACGGGCCACCATGTCCGCCCACGTGGACAGGTCCCCGTCCGTGTAGCCGACGACCGTGGGGCGCCCGGTGGTGCCGCTGGAGGCGTGGATGCGGCGGATGCGGTCCCGGGGCACGGCGAACATCCCGTACGGATAGTTCTCGCGCAGGTCTGCCTTGGTGGTGAAGGGGAAGAGGGCCAGATCGGCGAGCGAACGACAGTCCTCCGGACGCACCCCGGCCTTGTCGAAGGACTTCCGGTAGAAGGGCACGTTCTCGTAGGCGTGCCGCAGCGAGGCCCGCAGCCGCTCCAGCTGCAGCGCCCGCAGCCCCTCCGCGTCGAGCCGTTCTCCCGAGTCCAGCAGCTCCGTCACATCCGCCATCGGGACTCTCCCTCACCAAAAACCATGTCAATCCGGACGACCGATCATTCGGTCGAGGTGCTGGGGATCAGTAATCCAGGCCATCCGGCCGCAGGCAAGACTCCGGCGACCACTTTTCTCGGTGACTTGGGCGACCGCTTTGTCGCAGCGGCGCCGCGCACCATGGGCTGCCGTGGACCTCTGCCATCACCCTTCGAGGAAGAAACCCCTTGGCAGCCGTCGCCGTCGGCCGACAGGATCGACGTCGTGCCGACCTTCACCGCCCCCGACGGGACCGCTCTCGCCTACCACGTCCGTGGCGAGGGGGAGCCGCTCGTCGTCCTGCCCGGAGGGCCGATGCGGGCCTGCGCCTACCTCGGTGACCTGGGGGGTCTGAGCGCCCACCGCCGGATGTTCCTGCTCGACCTGCGCGGCACCGGCGACTCGGCCGTGCCGGCGGACCCCGCGACGGACCGCTGCGACCGGCTGGTGGACGACGTGGAGGCGCTGCGCGTCCACCTGGGGCTGAAGCGGATCGACGTGCTCGCGCACTCGGCGGGTGGGAGCCTGGCGATGCTGTACGCGGCCCGGTACCCGGACCGGGTGGCACGGCTGGCGCTGATCACCCCACCCCGTGGGCCCTGGGCATGCCGGCATCGGCCGAGGACCGGCTGGCTGCGGCGCGGCTGCGCAAGGACGAGCCGTGGTTCGAGGGGGCGTTCCCCGCGTTCGAGGCCTGGCTTTCGGGCACCGGAGACTTCGATCCGGGGCTCGCCCCCTTCTTCTACGGGCGCTGGGACGCGGCGGCCGAGGAGCACGACGCGGGTGCGGACCACCAGTTCAACGACGAGGCCGCCGACGTCTACGGCTTGGAGGGCGCCTACGACCCGCCCGCGACCCGCTGTCCCGGTTCCCCGCCCCGGTGCTCGTGCTGGCCGGTGAGGTCGACGGGGGCCCGCGCCCCGAGCTCGCGCGCCGCGCCGCCGAGGTGTTCCCGAACGCCGAGTGCGCCGTCCAGCCCGGCGCCGGGCACTACCCGTGGCTGGACGATCCGGAGTGGTTCGTACGCCGTGTTCTCGCGTTCCTCGACCCCGACGAGGTCTCTCTGCCGTCGGCAGAATAGCGGCGTGACCCGGTGGCCCTGCGGCCACGGTGCCCGGCATGGACACCGAACCGCGGACCGTCGAGGCGGGCGGCATCACCCTCGCCTACCGCACCTGGGGCCCCGAGGACGCGCCGCCCGTCCTCCTGCTGCACTGCCGGGGCGCCGACGGCGCGGACTGGACCCCGATCGCCGAACGGCTGGCCGCCGGTCCGCGCCCGCGCCGGGTCCTCGCCCCGGACCTGCGGAGGCACGGACGCAGCGACTGGCCCGGCACCGCGCCCGGGGCGGGCCCGGAGGTGTACGCGTATGAGGCGATGCGCGACGACATCCGCGCCTTCCTGACCGCGCTCGGCATCGACCGCGCCGACGTCGTGGGGCACTCGCTGGGCGGCGCGGTCGCCTACCTGCATCGCGCAGCAGGCGCCCGGCGTCGTACGACGGCTCGTCCTGGAAAACGTCCCCGCGCCGGTCCCGCTGGATCCGCCCCGGCCGCCTGCCGAACGGCCCGCGCAGGAGCTGCCGTTCGACTGGGCCATGGTGCGGGCCACCGACGAGCAGGAACGCTTCCGACCCGACCCGGCGTGGTGGGACCGCATGGGCCGGATCACCATGCCCACGCTGCTCGTCGGGGGCGGCCCGAGCAGCCCGATCCCACAGGACCAGATCTCCGCGCTCGCCGACCTGATCCCCGACGCCCGCCTGGTGACCGTCGACGCGGGGCACCTGGTGCACGAGACGCGGCCGGAGGAGTTCCTGGCGGTGGTGGAGCCCTTCCTGGCGGGCCGAGCGGCGCCTCAGCGGTCCGCGGCCACCGCCACCTCCCGCGCCCACCGGTAGTCCGCCTTGCCGCTCGGCGAGCGCCGGATGCACTCGGTGATCACCAGTTGGCGCGGGATCTTGTAGCCGGCCAGGTGGGTGCGGCAGTGCATCTGGATGTCCTCCAGGGACGGGCGTGCGGCGCCCTTGCGCAGCTGCACCACGGCCGCCACGTGGTTGCCCCACGTCGCGTCCGGCACCCCGCCACCAGCGCGTCGTACACGTCCGGATGGGACTTGAGCGCCTGCTCGACCTCCTCCGGGCACACCTTCTCGCCGCCGGTGTTGATGCACTGCGAGCCCCGGCCCAGGACGGTGACCACGCCCTCCTCGTCGACGGTCGCCATGTCGCCGAGCAGCACCCAGCGTTCGCCGTCCTTCTCGAAGAACGTCTCGGCGGTCTTGCCCGGGGTCGTTGTAGTAGCCGAGCGGCACATGGCCGCACTGCGCGATCCGGCCCGCCTCGCCGGGCGCAACCGGCTCGTGGGTGGCAGGATCGACCACCTGCGTACGGGAGTTGACGCGGATCCGGAAGCCGCGCTCGGGGCCCGAGTCCTCCGTCGCCGTGCCGTTGAAGCCGGATTCCGAGGAGCCGAAGTTGTTGAGCAGCATCGCGTTCGGGACGAGCGCCCCGAACTGCTGCCGCACCGTCTCCGACATGATCGCGCCGGACGACGACACGCTGAACAGCGACGAGCAGTCCGTGTCCTTCAGCGGGCCGTTCAGGGCGTCGATCAGCGGCCGCAGCATCGCGTCGCCCACCAGCGACACGCTGGTGACCCTCTCCTGCTCGACGGTCCGCAGCACCTCCGCGGGCACGAACTTGCGGTGCAGCACGACCCGCTGCCCGAAGTTGAAGCCGATGAACGCCGTGAGGGTGGAGGTGCCGTGCATCAGGGGGAGTGGGGAAGAAGGTGATTCCGGCGCCGCCCGCCGCGACGCGCTCGGCGGGAACCCCCGCCCGGGTGAGCCCGCGGCCTCGGCGTCCGTGAAGGCGACGGCGGGCACGTGCGGCGCCTCCGGTGCCGGGATGCCGGCCCGCACCAGGTGCCGCAGCTTCTCCGCCCGGGGCAGGGCCGCCGCCACCCGGTCCGTGAACTCGGCGTCGAAGACCAGCGCCACCAGGTCGGCGTCCCGGTAGAGGTACGCCAACTCCCCTTCCATGTAACGGTAGTTGACACGTTGACCGGAACGATCCGCGCCTTCAGGCAGCCCAGCACCGTCTGCAGGTACTCGACGCCGTTGTAGAGGTGCAGCCCGAGGTGCTCGCCGGGGCGTATGCCGCTGTCGATCAGGTGGTGGGCGACGCGGTTCGCGGCCGCGTCCAGTTCGGCGTACGTCAGTCGGCGCTCCGCGCCCGTGCCGGGGTGGTCGATGTACACGAGCGCCTCGCGGTCCGGGACGACGTCGACGACCGATTCGAACAGGTCGGCAAGGTTGTACTCCACCGCTCCTCCTGACCCCGGGCGTACCTGGCATCCGTCGGTTCGCCGGTCATCAGAGCAAAGGGTGCCGCACCTGTGAAAGGGTGGCGCACCTGTAAAGGGGCCGCGCAGCAGAAATCTGACTGTCTGTCAGAAAACTCTTGAAGTGCCTCCCCGGCTCCTGCAACCTGTTCTCGTTCCTGCAGACGGGAGACCGCAATGGGTGGGACGGAACACTTCACCGTGCAGCGCGAAGGCGCCACACTGGTGCTCACGCTCAACAGGCCCGAGGCCAAGAACGCACTCTCGCTCGCGATGCTCGTCGGCCTGTACGACGGCTGGGTGGAGGCCGACGAGGACGACGCGATCCGCTCGATCGTGCTCACCGGCGCCGGCGGCGCGTTCTGCGCGGGAATGGACCTGAAGGCCCTGGCCGGGAAGGGCATGGAGGGACAGCAGTACCGCGACCGGCTCAAGGCCGATGGGAACCTGCACTGGAAGGCGATGCTGCGCCACCACCGCTGTCGCAAGCTGGTGATCGCCGCCGTCGAGGGCCACTGCGTCGCGGGTGGCACCGAGATCCTCCAGGGCACCGACATCCGGATCGCGGGCGAGTCCGCGACCTTCGGCCTGTTCGAGGTCAGGCGCGGCCTGTTCCCGATCGGCGGATCCACCGTCCGGCTGCAACGCCAGGTTCCGTGCACGCACGCCCTGGAGATGCTGCTCACGGGCCGCCCGTACAGCGCCCGCGAGGCCGCGGACATCGGCCTGATCGGCCGCCGCCGCCCGCATCCACCGGGGCGCCTCCGACCGCGCGCTCGCCCACGCCACGTCCGGCCCCTGTCTGCAACAGAACCTGGTCGCCGTACTCGAAGGGGATCCCCGATGAGCAAGGAGCCCGTGGCCGTCGTAGGCATCGGCCAGACCAAGCACGTGGCGGCGCGCCGGGACGTGTCGATCGCGGGCCTCGTCCGGGAAGCAGCCCACCGCGCTCTCGACGACGCCGAGCTGACGTGGGCCGACATCGAGGCCGTCGTCATCGGCAAGGCGCCCGACTTCTTCGAGGGCGTGATGATGCCGGAGCTGTACCTGGCCGACGCCCTCGGCGCGGTCGGCAAGCCGATGCTCCGGGTGCACACGGCCGGCTCGGTCGGCGGATCCACGGCGCTCGTCGCCGCCAACCTCGTCGCCGCCCGTGTCCACGGCACGGTGCTGACCCTGGCCTTCGAGAAGCAGTCCGAGTCGAACGCCATGTGGGGCCTGTCCCTGCCGATCCCCTTCCAGCAGCCCCTGCTCGCGGGTGCGGGCGGCTTCTTCGCCCCGCACGTGCGCGCGTACATGCGGCGCAGCGGAGCACCCGACACGGTCGGCTCCCTGGTCGCCTACAAGGACCGGCGCAACGCTCTGAAGAATCCTTACGCCCATCTCCACGAACACGACATCACCCTGGAGAAGGTCCAGGCCTCGCCGATGCTGTGGGACCCGATCCGCTACTCGGAGACCTGCCCGTCCTCCGACGGCGCCTGCGCCATGGTCCTCACCGACCGCGCCGGGGCGGCCCGCGCGCCCCGGCCGCCCGCCTGGATGCACGGCGGCGCCATGCGCAGTGAGCCCACGCTCTTCGCCGGCAAGGACTTCGTCTCGCCGCAGGCCGGCAAGGACTGCGCCGCCGACGTCTACCGGCAGGCCCGGATCGCCGACCCGCGCCGGGACATCGACGCGGTCGAGATGTACGTGCCGTTCTCCTGGTACGAGCCCATGTGGCTGGAGAACCTCGGCTTCGCCGAGGCGGGCGCGGGCTGGAAGCTCACCGAGTCGGGGGTGACCGAGCTGGACGGCGACCTGCCCGTCAACATGTCGGGCGGGGTCCTGTCGGCCAATCCGATCGGCGCCTCCGGCATGATCCGCTTCGCGGATGCGGCCCTCCAGGTGCGCGGACAGGCCGGAGAACACCAGGTGGAGGGGGCCAGGAGGGTCCTCGGGCACGCCTACGGCGGCGGGTCCCAGTTCTTCTCCATGTGGCTCGTGGGGGCCGATCGCCCCGACGAGTGAAAGGTCCCCCCTGCGTGCCCTGTCGGCGGTCGGATGCCATCGCTAGGCTGACCCGCGGACGACGCAATCGGGAGGAGCACGGACGTGGCCGAGAGCACCATCCAGCAGCAGCCGCTCGCGGGCTGGGACAAGCCGGAGCTGGACCTCAGCAACGCCCAGTGGCAGTCCAGCAGCCGTGGCCTGGGGGATGTCCAGATCGCCTTTGTCGAGGGATTCATCGCGATGCGCAACAGCGGCCGCCCCGAAAGTCCCTCCCTGATCTTCACCCCCGCGGAGTGGGGCGCGTTCGTGTCGGGGGCGCGGGAGGGAGAGTTCGACCTCACGTGACGGCACGCGGGCCCGGTCCCGCGTGAGCCGGCCCGCCGGAGCTGAACCGGCAGACCGATCCGGGTGTGTTCCGCCCGCATTTCCGGACACGCGACCTTCAAGGCCCTGCCGGGGCCGAAGCCTGAGTAAGGCGCGGACGGGGGATGGTCGCCATCCGGAGGTGAGGAACCCATGAACATCCCACCGGTCGTCGCCGCGGTCGACGGTTCCGACGACAGCCTGCGCGCCCTGGAATGGGCCCTCGACGCCGCCCGACGGCGCCGGGCTCCGCTGCGGGTGGTCCATGTACGGCAGTACGCCGCCTGGGCCCAGCCCGACATCCTGGTGGCCGGGCCGCCGGACGGGGACGACGACCCGGTGCTCGACCAGGTGCGCATCCACCTGGAAGGACGCACCGCCGGGACGGCGGTGGAGTACGTGGGCCTGGACGGTGTGCCGGGTGCTGTGCTGCCCGAACTCGGCTCCACCGCCGAGCTGTTGGTGCTCGGCTCCCGGGGCCGCGGCGGCTTCGCGAGTCTGCTGCTCGGCTCCAACGGCCTGGCCGCCGCCCGCGACGCCGAGTGCCCGGTCGTGGTGGTGCCCCGGCCCGGCCGCGAGGTCCACGGCGAGGCGCCGGCCGAACCGGGGCCCCGGGTGGTCGTCGGCCTGCACGTCGACAGCCCCGACGAGGCGACGCTCGCCTTCGCCTTCCCCGAGGCCGCCCTGCGCGACGCCCGGCTCCAGGTGGTCGCCGCCTACCCGTGGCCCGCCCGGACCTGGATGGCGCCCGGCGAACTCGACCCGCCGGCGATCGACCAGGCCGCCGTCGAGAGCGAGACCCGGGCCCTGGCCGAGGGCTTCCTCGCCCCGCACCGCACACGGCACCCCGAGGTCCGCGCCGACCCGTACGCCGACCCGTACGCCGACCCGTACGCCGACCCGTACGCCGACCCGTACGTGGCACCCGGGGACGCGGCCGGCCACCTGGTCGCCGCCTCGAAGGACGCCGAACTGATCGTGGTGGGCCGCCACCGTCGGCGCCTGCTGGCACCGGCCCGCATGATGGGCTCCGTCACCCAGGCCGTCCTGCTGCACGCGGCGAGCCCGGTCGCGGTGGTGCCGCCGTCCCCACCGGAGGAGTGACAGCCGCACGCCAACCGGCGGAGCTAACGGATGTCGGCGCGCCTACCATTAACGGCATGCAGGACTCGCTCAGCAGGGACGCCCGCATCGCCCTCGACCTCGCCCTGACCATCCGCCACGACGGCACCGGCGGCGTCGCCGACGACCTGGCCGACCCCGCCGGGCTCACCGCCTGGGTCCGCGCTCATCCCGACGCCGTACCGGACGCCGACCGCTACACCGCCGACGCCGCCGCCCTCGCCGCCGTCCGTGACCTGCGCGCCGCCGTCCGCGCCCTGTTCGCCCACGCCGTGCGCCCCGGGGAGCCGAGCCCCGCCGACGCCGCCCGGCTGCTGCCCGTGCCCGAGGCCGTCGAGCGGCTCAACACGGCGGCCGCCGGCACGCCCACCGTGCCCGTCCTGCGCTGGGCCGAGGACGCCGAGCCCGTCGTCCACCGGCAGGCCGTCCACGGCGCCGGGGAGCTCACCGCGGCGCTCGCCCAGGCCGCCATCGCCTTCCTCGCAAGCCCCGACCGGCAACGGCTGCGCGCCTGCCACGCACCGCGCTGCGTGCGCTACTTCCTCAAGGAGCACCCGCGCCAGGAGTGGTGCAGACCGTCCTGCGGCAACCGGGCGCGGGTGGCCCGCCACCACGAGCGGCACCGGAGGACCGCCTAGCGTCTGCTCCCTTGGACCGGCCGGTGCGGCGGCCGTCGCAACCGAGGCGCCGAGGCCGGCAGCGGCCCGCCGCCGGTCCGGGACGTCTGTCCCGGGCCGCCGGCGGGCCGAGGCGTCACTCCTTCCCGGTGAACTGGTGGTCGACGCTGTTGGAGGAGTCGGCGTGGCCGCCGGGGCCGTCCTGGGCGCCGGTCTCCGGCGCCTCCCCGGACATCTCGTGCTCTGCGCCGTTCTTGTTGTCGTCCGGAGCGTTCTGGTCGCCCTGCTGGACGTTGTCGTGGTCGGTGCCGCCGCCGTCTCCCTGCTGGCCGGAGGGCGCGGCGGCCGGGGTCGAGGCCGCGGGCGCGCCGGCCGGCGCAGCCGAGTGGGGGCTCGCCGCCGCGATGCCGGCGCTCGCCCCGCCCGCGAGCAGCGCCGCGCCTGCGATCAGCGCGATCCTGCGTCGGACGCTCGTCATGGTGTCTCTCCTTCGTCCGGTGTTCCGGTTGTCTTGCGGACGACCCCAGACTGCGACGCGCCCGCTGAGAGGAGGCTGAGAGCCGCCACCGCTCTCAGCCTCCTCTCAGCACGCGGCCCCTACCGTCCGTCGTACGGTGGGAGAGAGGTGGCCATGCGGGTGCTGGTGATCGAGGACGAACGCGGACTCGCCAAGGCGATCGTGGAAGGGCTCGCCGAGGAGGGCTTCGTCGCCGACGCCGCACACGACGGCGTGGACGGGCTGTGGCGGGCCGTCAACGAGGCGCACGACGTGATCGTGCTGGACATCATGTTGCCGGGCCTGTCCGGGTACGAGGTGCTCAAGCGGCTGCGCGCGGCCGAGGTGTGGACCCCGGTGCTCATGCTCACCGCGAAGGACGGCGAGTACGACGAGGCGGACGCCCTCGATCTCGGCGGCGACGACTACCTCACCAAACCGTTCTCCTACGTGGTGCTCGTCGCCCACCTGCGCGCCCTGCTGCGCCGCGGGGCGCCGACCCGACCCGCGGTCCTCGCGGTCGGCGACCTCACCCTGGACCCCGCACGCCGCCGTTGCCGCCGCGCCGACGACGAAATAGCCCTGACAGCACGGGAGTTCACCCTCCTGGAATACCTGCTCCGGCACCCCGACGAAGTGGTCGGCAAGACGGACATCCTCACCCACGTCTGGGACGAGAACTTCGACGGCGACACCAACATCGTCGAGGTGTACATCGGCTACCTGCGGCGCAAGATCGACGCTCCGTACGGCCGTCGGACCATCGAGACCGTCCGCGGAGCCGGCTACCGGCTGAACGACCACGGGGGCTGACCATGCGCGTCCGTGTCCTGGCGTGGTGGGCCCACCGCTCGCTGCGTCTCAGGCTGACCGCCGCGGCGGTGGTGATGACCGCGGCGGCACTGGCCGGTGCCGCCGTGCTGTTGGTCGCCTGGCTGCACTCCAGCCTCATCGACGGACTCGACCAGACGGCCGTGCAACGCGCCCAGGTCATCGCCGCGGGCGTCGACGGCGGACGGCTCACCGCCACACTGCCGGCCTCCGCCAGCGGCGAAACGGCCGTGCAGATCATCGACGCGAAGGGCAGCGTGCGGTCGAGCTCCACGAACGTCGACGGCGAGCCCGCGCTGTTCACCTTCCCCGGCACGTCCTCCGACACGCCCCGGGCGCGCACGGTCCACAATCTGCCCTTGGGCGAGGACGGGACCTGGCGCGCCGTGGGCATCACCGCGGGGACCCGCGGCGACCCGGTGACCGTCTACGTCGCCGTGCCCACCTCGGACGTGGACCACAGCCTGGGCCAGCTCGTCCTGGGCCTGACCATCGTCGTCCCGGCGGCCGTCGCCGCAACCACCGGCGTCGTCTGGCTGCTGACCGGACGCGCACTGCGCCCCGTGGAGGCCATGCGCGCGCAGACCGCCGAGATCAGCGCCTCCGACCTGGGCCGCCGGCTCGACGTGTCACCCGCGGACGACGCCCTGGGGCGGCTCGCGAGGACCCTCAACGACCTGCTCGCCCGGCTGGAGACCGCAACCGGGCGCCAGCGCCGGTTCGTCGCGGACGCCGCCCACGAACTGCGCAGTCCGCTCAGCGGTCTGCACGCCCAACTGGAGGTCGCTGTCCGGCATCCCGGCTCCGCCGACTGGGCCACCCGCGCGCCCGCCCTGCTCGAGGAGAGCGAACGGCTCTCCCGGCTCGTCGACGACCTCGTCCGACTGGCGCGCCTCGACGCACGGCCCCGGCTGCGCAAACGCCTCGTCGACCTGGACGAGATCGTCTTCGGCGAGGTCCGCCGCGCCCGCCGGCACGCGCCCCTCGTCATCGACCAGCACGGCGTCGGCGCGGCACGCGTGCACGGCGACGCCGAGATCCTCGCCCGCGTCGTGCGCAATCTGCTGGACAACGCGACCCGGTACGCGGCCGGCCGGATCGACGTACGCCTCGGCGTCCTGGACGGCACCGCGGAGTTGGTCGTCGCCGACGACGGCCCCGGCATCCCCGCGGCCGACCGGGAGCGTGTCTTCGACCGCTTCACCCGCCTGGACGACGCCCGAGCCCGGGACACCGGGGGCAGCGGACTCGGCCTCGCCATCGTCCGCGACATCGTCACGGCCCACCACGGCAGCACCCGCATCGAGGACAACGCCCCGGGCGCACGCGTGGTCGTCCGCCTCCCGGCGACCGAGCCATGACCCGGGCGAGCCGCGGCCGCAAGCGCGGAGGGCCGGCTCCGGGGACGGTCTGCCGTCTGCCGTCACCGAACACCGTTCGGGACCGCGCCCGATTGGTCGGTGCCCGCACGTCACACGGCAGGCACGGGCACGTACCATGGCCGCATGTCGTTCCTCCGTCGCCGCAGTGCCACGCCCGCCGGGCCCGACTTCGACGTACTGGCCATGGACCCGGGCGACTGGCCCGGCAATCTCGGAGCCGGGCTGCTGCCCGCGCCCGACGGCACCTGCCAGGGCGTGTTCCTGCGCTACGACCTGTTCGGCGGCCGCGGTACTGCGATGATCATCGGCAATCTGCCGGAGGGCTCCCCGGCCCGTGACGTCGCCGAGGGGGAGGTCCCCTTCGAGGTGGCCCAGCTGCTGCTGGCCCTGGAGAACGACGAGGAGGTCACCGTCGTCGGCGTCGAGGACATGCCGGTGCTGCAGGGCGACAACCTCCTGATCGTGCGCCGCCTGAAGCTCTCCGAGAGCCGGATCTCCTGCGTGCAGTTCGACCGCAGCGACGGCGTCCTGGTCACCATCGCCGCCTGGGACCGTCCGATCACCGACGACCTGTACGCCCTGCTCAAGCCGCTGCCCGCCGAGCTCTTCCAGCAGGGCTGACCGACCGGCATCCGAAGGGCCGGCCCCCGCCGGGGCCAGCCCATCGGCCGTCCGACCGCTACGCGGCCGACGGCACCACCCGCACGTCCGCGGCCCGCACGAACTCCACCCGGTGGCCGAACTGGATCTCGTAGTAGAGGTCCTTGCCGACCACGACCCGGTGCGAGTCCGTGGTGAAGGTGACCGCGTAGAAGTACTCGCCCGGCACCTTGTCGCCGACCACGTATTTCTGGCCCGCGAGCAGCTTGTACGGCAGTGGCGTCACCGACTGGGCGGGCACGTCCGCCGGATAGGCCTCCTTCTCCGGGTACGCGCGGCCGTACACCGGCACGCTGTCCACGCCCGCCTTGGGCGTCACCACGAGGCCCGCCGCGTCCACCGCCGTCGGATGCTTGGCCGGGTTCTGGAACCAGGCCTTCTGGCCCAGGTACCAGATCGCCGTCCAGTCGCCCTGACGGCCGGCGACCGCGTACTGCTGCCCGGTGGCGGCCCGTGAGCCCACGTCATTCACGTCGATCGTCGAGTCGTTGCCGCCCGGCCTGAGGCCGATGTCCTTGATCAGTGGCGAGGACGTGTCGGGCTGCGAGTACAGCCGCACCTCGCTGGAGCCGTGCGCCGCGCACGGCTCGCCGCCGGTGGAGCAGCCCGTGTACTCCGGCCGGTTGGACGCGTAGTCCGGGCGGATCGTCACCAGCCCGCCGTTCTTGCCGGCGGTGGGCTCGAAGGGGCGGCCCAGCAACTCGAAGTAGTGCCGCCAGTCCCAGTAGGGGCCCGGGTCGGTGTGCATGCCGGGAATGGTCGAGGCGGTCGGGCCCGGAACGTTGTCGTGGCCGATGATGTGCTGCCGGTCCAGCGGAATGCCGTACTTCCCGGCGAGGTACTTCACCAGCCGCGCCGACGCGCGGTACATCGCCTCCGTGAACCAGGCGTCCGGCGAGGCGAGGAAGCCCTCGTGCTCCAGGCCGATCGACTTGGCGTTGACGTACCAGTTGCCCGCGTGCCACGCCACGTCCTTCGCCTTCACGTGCTGGGCGATGTGCCCGTCCGTGGAGCGCAGCGTGTAGTTCCACGACACGTAGGTCGGGTCCTGGACCAGATTCAGGACGCCGTCCCAGCGTCCTTCCGTGTCGTGGATGACGATGTACCGGATGCTCTGCGACGCCGGCCGGTCCCCCAGGTCGTGGTTGCCGTAGTCGTTGTCGCCGAACTCCTCGTACGGGGCGGGAATCCATTCGCACGACACCGAGGCGGGGCACTCCGTGCCGGCCGCGGAGACGGTGCGCAGCCCCGCCCGCCTCAGCTGGGCGGTGTCGGGGGTGAGGTGGGGCCGGGCGGCCAGGACCATCCGCTGTCCGGTGTCCGTGGTGCGCTGCTCACCGGAGCGGATCACGTCGTACACGTCGTTCGCGTACGACGCCGCCGACGCCGTGTCGTCCGCGCCGGAGAACTCGGCCACCGCCGCGAACCAGTCCGCCGGATCGTCGCTCAGCGGCTCGCCCAGCTCCTTCTGTGCGGCGGCCAGCAGCGCCGCACCGCCCGCCACGTTCGCGGCCTCGTCCGCGCGCAGCCGCTCGGCCGGGATGCCGGTGAGCGCCGCCGCCTTCGTCAGCGTCTTCAGCCGGGCCGGGAGCGCGGAGTCGTCCGGCACCTTCGGGTCGGGGTGCAGGGCGGCGCGGGCGCCGTCGCCGCGCGCGTCCTCGCTGCCCTCGCTGTGGTGCGGTGCCCGGCTGAGCGCCGTGTGCGCGTCCGTGAGGTGCATCGGGCCGTAGCCGCCGGTCACGCTCGGCGCGCCGCCGTGCCCGTCCCAGCGGGACTGGAGGTAGGAGACGCCCATCAGGACGCCGAGCGGCACGTGGTACTCGGCGGCCGCCGCGGTGAACGCCCGCTGCAGCCGGCCGGCGTCGGACCCGGCGGCGCTGCCGGACGGGGCGGCGCCCAGCAGCGGCAGCAGCAGGGCCGCGGAGGCGAGGGCGCCCGCCGTTCTGCGCGCACGTCTGCGGCCCGGCACGGGTCTGGGGTCGGTGGCGGATCCTCGCAATGCAGCCTCCTGGGGGGCACTCGGGCGTGACGGGGCGTGCGGGGTCGGCGTGGATCAGTGGTACCGGCTTGCCGACGATCCGTCAATCATGCCCACAGATAGGAGATTTCCCATGTCAAGCGGCGTCCCGGCGAGTTTCGTGGCGGCGCCCCCCCGGGCCTGCGGGGCGTCAGTGGCGTACACCAATGGCCCCTACAACGGGTCCTTTCGGAAGAGGGACACGACAACGGTCCGCGGTGCGCCGCTCTCGGCGGACGCGCCGCGGACCGTTGTCCCCGTCAGCGAGTGCCGACCGCCGCGCGCACGGCCCGCCGGGCCAGTTGGCAGTCGTCGTGCAGCCGCCGCAGCAGCAGCCGCTGTTCCTCGCCGGACGGCGCAGCACCCGGATGGGCCGTGCCCGGTGCCGCCGGGGCCGCGTCGTGCATGGAGCGCTGCACGGCCGTCTCGTACGTGCGGATCTCCCGGGTCAGCACGAGCATCAGGTTCACCAGGAACGCGTCGCGCGCCGCCGGCCCCGCCGACTGGGCGAGCTGGCTGATCTGCCGTCGTGCCACCGGCACGTCCCCGAGGACCGCCCACAGGGTGGCCAGGTCGTAGCCTGGCAGGTACCAGCCCGCGTGCTCCCAGTCCACCAGCACTGGACCGGCCGGTGAGAGCAGGACGTTCGCGAGCAGTGCGTCGCCGTGGCAGAACTGGCCCATGCCCTGCCGGCCCGCCGCGTGCGCGATGCCGTGCAGCAGCTTCTGCAGGTCGCCCATGTCCCGGTCGGTGAGCAGGCCCAGCTCGTGGTACCGCGAGATACGGGCGGCGTAGTCCAACGGCGCGTCGAACGTACCCGCCGGGGGGCGCCAGGCGTTCAGCCGGCAGATCGCGCCGAGGGCCGCCTTGATGTCCGCCCGCGGCGGGACCTCCGCCGGGTGCCGCTGGAGCGCCGCCACCCGGCCCGGCATGCGCTCGATCACCAGTGTGCAGTTGTCCGGGTCCGCCGCGATCAGCCGGGGCACCCGGACCGGCGGCCGGTGCCGGACGAACGAGCGGTATGCCGCTATCTCGTGCCGGTACCGCTCGGCCCACGCGGGGGAGTGGCCCAGTAAACACTTGGCGACGGCCGTGCTGCGTCCGATCGTACCGACCAGGAGCACGGACCGCCCGCTGCGACGCAGCACCTGCACCGGAGCGAACTCCGGACAGATCCGGTGCACCGAGGCGAGCGCCGTGCGCAGCTGGGCGCCCTGAGGGCCGGACAAGTCGAGTCTCCCGCTGAGCGGTTGCGTGCCGAGCCCCGCGGCGCGCCGCGTCCGGCCTGCACCGACCACGGGGGCCGCCGGACGCGCGGGGTCGAGGTAGGGGCCGCCGGCGCCCGGGTGGGGACGCAGCGACCGGGGCGGGGCGGACACGGAGGACGATGCTGCGTACATGGGCGAGACAGATCCCTTCGTGTGCCTGCGACGTCAGTGCGCTGCCCGGCCCGGCCGCCCGGGTGCACCCTGGGGAATGTCCCTCGGCGACCGGGTCGGGGTGGCGCGTTCCTACCTGACACCCGATGCCCAGTGGCAGACCATCTGGCGCACCCTGGCGAACCCTGGCGAATAGTCGCCCGGCAACTCACCCCGGGGCTACTGTCAACTCAGCCGAGTACCTGGGGGCTTGACGTGACAGGACAAACCAACACCCGTCTTGCGGACCTGTTCGGCCTGGCCGGCTGGTCCAAGGGAGAACTCGCGAGGCTGGTCAACCGGCAGGCGGCGGCCATGGGCCACCCCCAGCTGGCGACCGACACCTCCCGGGTGCGGCGTTGGATCGACACGGGAGAGATCCCGCGCGATCCCGTGCCGCGGGTGCTGGCGGCCCTGTTCACCGAGCGTCTCGGCCGTGTCGTGACCATCGAGGACCTCGGTCTGGTGCGGCACGGGCGTACGGGGAAACGGCAGGGCGGCGGGAGTGCGGAACATCCCGACGGAGTGCCGTGGGCGCCCGAGCGGACCGCCGCGGTCCTCACCGAATTCACGGGAATGGACCTCATGCTCAACCGACGCGGCTTGGTGGGCGCGGGCGCCGCGCTCGCCGCGGGATCCGCACTCAGCAGCGCCATGTACGACTGGCTGCACACCGATCCGACACTGAAGGCCGACGCTCCCGACCTCGACAACCCCCTGCACGCCGACCCCGCTGGGTTCGACCGCTACGAGGCCGCCCCCATCGGGTCGCAGGAGATCGAGGAACTGGAGCGCTCGGTCGAGGTGTTCCGAGCCTGGGACGCGGCCCGCGGTGGCGGGCTGCAGCGCAAGGCGGTGGTGGGCCAGCTCAACGAAGTGGGCGGCATGCTCGCCTACCGTCACCCACCCCACCTGCAGCGGCGCCTGTGGGGCGTCGCCGCCAACCTCGCCGTCCTCGCGGGCTGGATGTCGCACGACGTCGGCCTGGAACCCACGGCCCAGAAGTACTTCCTCATCGCCGCCCACGCCGCGCGGGAGGGCGGTGACCGGCCCCGCGCGGGCGAGGCGCTTTCCCGCGCGGCGCGCCAGATGGTGCACCTGGAGCGGCCCGACGACGCGCTGGACCTGATGAAGCTCGCCCAGTCCGGTTCGGGTGAGCAGGTGCTGCCGCGCACCAAGGCGATGCTCTACACCATCGAGGCCTGGGCCGAGGCGTCGATGGGCAAGGGCCAGGCCATGCGCCGCACCCTCGGACAGGCGGAGGACCTCTTCGTCTCCGACAAGGGCGACGTGGAACCACCGGACTGGATGCAGACGTTCAAGGAGGAGGACCTGTACGGCATGCAGGCCCTGGCCTACCGCACGCTGGCGGAGTTCGAGCCCGGCGCGGCCGTGCACGCCCAGCACTACGCGGAGAAGGCCCTGGCCCTGCGGGTCGACGGCCGGCAGCGGTCGAAGATCTTCGACTTCCTGTCGATGGCCTCCGCCTGCTTCATCGCGGACGACCCCGAACAGGCGGACCGGTACGCACGACTGGCCCTCGTGTCGATGGGTTCCAACTCCTCCCACCGCACCTGGGACCGACTGCGCCAGATGTACCGGCTCACCGCCCAGTACGCCACCTACCCGAAGATCCACGAACTGCGGGAGGAGATCCGACTGGCGCTGCCCAAGGCGAAGAGCAAGGGCGGCGCCGGCGCACAGGTGTAGCGCACAGACATAGGGGGTCTGTGCCGCTGACTCCTTCTCGTTCCTCCTGACTGCCGCCCGTTCCTACGACGTCACCCTGGCGATGAGCACGCAGGCGTCGTCCTCGCGCTCGCTCCCGCCGAACTCCTCCACGACAGCCCGTACACAGTCCTGCGCCGTGCGGGCCTCACCGAACCGCGGGGCCAGGTCGAGCAGGCGGTTCACGGCAGCCGCTCCGCTGTGCCGCGGCACCAGCCCGTCGGTGTGCAGCAGGAGAAGGTCGCCCACCTCGAGGGTCTCCTCGGCCTGCCCGTAGGCGGCACCCGAGGTGGCGCCGAGCAGGACGCCGTCCGGTGCGTCCAGCATGCGCCCCGTCCCGTCGCGGAACAGCAGCGGGGCGGGGTGTCCTGCCTGCGCCCAGAGCAGGGTGCGGTCGGCGGGCCGGTAGCGGCAGCACACGGCGCTACCCAGGGCCGGCTGGACGGTGGCGTCCAGCAGCTGGTTGAGCCACGCCATGAGCTGTCCGGGCCCGGTGCCCCCCATCGCCATGCCGCGCAGGGCGCCCAGCAGCATGGCCATGCCCGAGGTCACGCTCGGGCCGTGCCCGGTGAGGTCGCCCACGCTGAGCAGGGTGTCCCCGTCGGACAGCTCCAGGGCGTCGTACCAGTCGCCTCCGATCAGCGCGCTGGTCGAGGAGGGCAGATAGCGGGCGGCCAGGTCGAGGGTCGTCGGGCGTCCCCGGTGCGGGAGCCGCAGGGAGCCGCGCCACGGCGGCAGCACGGCTTCCTGCAACTCGACCGCGAGCCGGCGCTCGGTCTGCGCGAGGTGCCGGTGGTGCTGCAGCGAGTCACGGGTCTCGCGCACCGCCAGCTGGCTGCGGCGCAGTTCGCTGACGTCCCGCAGCACGGCCCACATCGAGGCGGTACTGCCGTCGGCGTCGAGCACGGGCTCGCCCATCATGTGCACCATGCGGACCGCGCCGTCGGGCCGCACGATGCGGAACTCCCCGTCGATGGGCTTGGCGTCGACCAGGCAGTCCGTGACCATCGCGGTCAGCTTCGGCCGGTCCTCGTCGAGCACCAGGGAGGGCAGTTCGTCGAGGGTGAGCGGTGGGGCGGCGGGGGCGCGGCCGACGATCCGGTAGAGCTCGCCGGACCAACTGGCCTCGTCCGTCAGCAGGTTCCACTCCGCGCTGCCGACCCGGCTGAGCAGCGAGCCGTGCGGGGGGCCGGCCGGTTCGGCGGGGGCGGCGGGCACCGCCTCGGGAGCCGCGGGCACCGGCGGCGGGCCGTCCCGCAGCTGCGCCAAGTGCCCGTCCAGGTCGTTGAGTTGGTGCAGGGCGAGGTCGTACAGTGCTCGCTCCCACCGGCCCCGCGGGTCCGCACCGTCGCCCTGCGTGTCCCGTCGCACGGCGTCCACCTCGCCCTTGAGCCGGCGCGCCTGTGAGATCAGCGCGTCGACCGGGCCGCGCCCGGGTGGCTGGGCGGGTGGGTGGTCCGCGGAGAGGTGGGACGGCATGACGCACTCCGATGCGGGGACGGTACGACCAAGGCGGACGGAGGGACCGTTACGACTGTTGCACAGCCCGCGACGCCCTGTAAGGGATTTGGCAACACACGATACGGTGGTGCTTTTGGCATATGCCACAGTCTTCGCGGACCGACTGTGCAGCACGTTCGGCGTACGCGGCCGGTGGGTCAAGTCGTACGCCCTCTACGGGACTTGACGGAGAGTCCGGGGTGTCGAGTCGTCATTCAGGCGGGTGTTCGACGGTTCTTTGTTCCCCTCTGCCCGGGAGTGAGTCCTCGGCGGCATGCAAGTGACGCAGATCACGTCAATTGATTCCTGCTCCGGCGTAATGCAAACGGCATCCGCGGGCTCGTAACAACACGGCACAACCGGCCGCCCTCCGACCCGCAGGGGAGACCGACCATGGACATCACGCTCGAGCAGCCCGCCCGCGCCCGCCTGATCACCGCGGACGACCAGGCGCTCCCCGTGCCCGTCACGCTGCGCTACGCCTCCGCGGACCCGCTGGCCGTGCACCTGGACTTCCCGCCCGGGGTCTCCCTCGACGGGGACGCGGTCTCGTGGACCTTCTCCCGCGTCCTGCTGGAGGAAGGGCTGCGGCAGCCGGCCGGGGGCGGGGACGTGCAGATCTGGCCGTGCGGCCGGGCCCGTACGGTGCTGGAGCTCCACTCGACGCTCGGCCTGGCCCTGCTGCAGTTCGACACACCGGCGCTGCGCCGCTTCCTGCTGCGCAGCTACGCCGTGGTGGCGGCCGGTCAGGAAGACGTCGGCGCGGCGGTCGACCGCGGTCTGAGCGCGCTGTTCGGCACTGTCTGAGCACAGCACGGCAGGCGAACCCAGGCCGCGTCGACTCGCGTTCACCGCTGCCTCACCCGCACAGGTGTGCACCGTCTCGGACCGCAGCGGCGTCCGGCGACTGTCAGCGGCCGACCTCGGCGTACAGGTGCGGGCGCGGGGCGAGGTCGACGGCGACCCGGCGACCGCTCTCCAGCGCCCGGACCCCGGCCTCGGCGACGACGGCGGCGGCGTAGCCGTCCCACACGCTGGGCCCGGTGACCCGGCCCTTCCGGGTGGCGTCGACCCAGGCCCGCACCTCGCGGTCGTAGGCGTCGGCGAATCGCACGAGGTAGTCCTGTGGAACGTCCTGCTGGGCGCTGCCCCGTGCGGTGACGACCATGGTGTGGTCGTCGCCGATCCGGGCGCTGCCGGCCTCGCAGACGGCCTCGCAGCGCACCTGGTAGCCGAAGCCGCAGTTGACGAAGACCTCCACGTCGACCAGGGCGCCGTGTTCGGTCTCGAAGACCACGAACTGCGGGTCCAGCAGGCCGTCGGGGGCGGCCTGCGACGACGTGGGACGCAGCACGGTCACGGCGGTGAGCTCCTGCCCGAGCAGCCAGCGGGCCGCGTCGATCTCGTGCGAGACGGAGCTGTTGATCAGCATGGCGCTGGTGAAGTGGGGCGGGGAGGAGACGTTGCGGTGGGTGCAGTGCAGCATCAGCGGCCGCCCCAGCCGCCCGCTCTCCAGCAGGGACTTCAGACGCCGGTACTCGGCGTCGTAGCGCCGCATGAACCCGGTCTGCGCCAGCCGCCGCCCGAGCCGCGCCTCCGCCTCCACCACGCGCAGCGCCCCGGCGGGGTCGGGCACCATCGGCTTCTCGCACAGCACCGGCAGCCCGCGTGCGAAGGCCGCGAGCAGAGCCTCCTCGTGCGCGGGACCGGGCGACGCGATCAGGACGGCGTCGACGCCGGGCGCGTCGAGCGCGGCCACGGCGTCGTCGTGCACCGAGACTCCCTCGATCCCGTCCACGGCCTCCTCGGCCCGCGCGGTGTCCGGATCGGCCACGGCGGCGACCCTGGCACCGCTCACCACCTGATCAAGACGTCGTATGTGATCGGCCCCCATGCGTCCGGCACCCAGCACGGCCACGCCCAGCAGGTCACCCACGTGTGCACTCCCTCTTCGCCGACGGTCCCGGCGTAGCGTAGGACCTCGGGGAAGGGCAGCGGCTCGGGTGTCCTCAGTAGCGCAGCACTCCGGCGATCCCGTGCGCCTCGCGCAGGGCGCCGTCCGGGACGAAGCGGACCTTGGCCCCGGTCTCCAGGCACTGCTCGACGATCTCGTCCACGATGTCCTCGCGGGCGTCGAGGTCGCCGCTCTCGGCCGGGACCAGGTGGTCGCCGGCGTCGTCGCGCACCGTCACGCGGTAGTTCTCCTCAATGGCCAGCAGCCGGACGCGGCCCTGCCGGGCGTTCTGCCACACCTCGTCGACACCGGCCGCGAACTCCCGGCGGCCGCGGGCGGTCTCCAGTTCCCGGGCCACGGCGGCGGCGGCCTTGCGGGCCTCCACCTCCTGCACCGGCCGTATCGCGTGCCACACGGCCTCGGGGGTGCCGTGCGCCAGGCCTCCGTGCGGGACGTGCACCGCGTTCTTGGTGACACTGCCGACCTCGTCGAGGGCGGACAGCGCCACCGGCTCGCCGGTGAGGTACAGCGGGCGCGGGTGCTCGCGCAGGACCGTGCTCATCGCGGTGTCCGCCTCCCGCAGGAACTGGCGGGTGCGCTCGTCACGGAAGGTGCTCGGCAGGTCGCCGATGCGCTCCTGGCGCTCGGCGTCGAAGTTCTCGACGAGTCTCCTGGTCAGCGGGAAGCCGCCGATGCGGTCCTCGGCGACGCGGTCGGCGCCGCCGCTCCACAGCGTGACGCGGTCGGCGGAGGCCGACAGGACCCAGAACGGGCGCTCGGCGGCCTGCGCGGAGACCAGGTTGCGGGTCAGGAACGTGTCCGAGAGCACCACGCGCTCCGGCACGCTCCGGGCCAGCGACCACACCTGGTGCTCGCCCGGAGCAGCGAAGATCACCAGGCCGTCCTCGGCGTGCGCCAGGTCCACCTCGGTCAGGGCCTGGTCGAGCTGCCGGACGACGTCGGTGCGCCGCTCCCGGGATACCGCCGGGTCGGTCTCCAGCTGCTTCTTGGCCTCGGTCACGACATTGCGCAGCCGGACCGGATCCTGGGTGTTGTCGGGTTCACGGCGGTGTGTCGGCGTCAGCACGGAGACCGCGGGATAGGGGCGCGGGCGCCGCAGCTCGGCGAGGGTCGCGGGACTCAGGTCGTGCTCCATGACAAAACCATAGGACCGTTTCGCGATTCAGGCATTTGGGGTAACTGGATCCGATATTCGAGACACCTGCCGCCGCCAAGCTCGGTCTGCCGACGCTCACCACCACCGGCGCGGCCGGCGCGCTGATCGCCTCTACACCCGCGACACCCCGTGCTGGCTGTACGGCGGCCTCACCCTCAACCCGCTGTACTGGCCCGCCCGGCACGACGAGACGCTCCTGATGAAGGCGATCTACACCTTCCACCCCGACTGCGCGGGCTGCACCGTGTGGTGGGGCGACCCCGAACTCGACTGGGGGCAGGCGACGTTCGAGGGCGGTGACATCATGTCCGTCGGCAACGGCGTCGTGCTGATGGGTATGCGCGAACGCACCTCCCGCCAGGCCATCACCCAGGTCGCCAAGGCCCTGTTCGAGGGCGGCGCCGCCGAGCACGTCATCGTCGCCGGCCTGCCCAATCTTCACCTTCGCCGACCGCGCTCTGGTGACCGACCAGCACCCTGCTGCGCAAGGCGGCGTCGAGGTCATCACCATCGTGGGCGCCGAACTCGGGCGGGGCCGGGGCGGCAGGCACTGCATGACGTGCCCGATCGTGCGGGACCCGGTCACGTTCTGACCGCGCCGCCTCGCTCCATACCCGTGGAGCCCTGATACCCGTGGACCCTGGTACCCGTGGAGCCCTGGTACCCGTGGAGCCCTGGTACCCGTGGAGCCCTGGTACCCGTGGAGCCCTGGTACCCGTGGACCCTGGTACCCGTGGAGCACTGAGGGCCGGCGCCGCCGGGACGGCCTGCGACGGGCCGGTGCCCCGGTCGCGCCCATCTTGGGTAAATCTTTGCTCTTGGCTGATTCCTGACGAGGCGTGCCTGGTGCGGGGCGGGTCCGCGGATTTCCCGGGAGCAAAGTCCGGCCGAAAGTGCGGGGGCCGCGGGGCCGTTCGGGTTACGGCCACGTTGACCGGCTCCGCCGCCGTGACACACGCTCGTCATATAGGTGCTGGGTACAACTGATTCGGCGGACGTCGGCGTCCCACCCCTCCCTGCGCAGGTGAGCGGGCCCTTCCGGCCAGCCGGACGGCAGGAGGTAACACATGTGCGGCATCACCGGCTGGGTCTCCTACGACCGCGACCTGCGTGACGAGGCCGCGACATTGGATGCAATGACCGAGACGATGGCCTGCCGCGGCCCCGACGACCGCGGCACCTGGGCGGAGGGACCCGCGGCCCTCGGGCACCGCAGGCTCGCGATCATCGACCTGCCCGGCGGCCGCCAGCCGATGACCGCCACCACCCCGGACGGGACGGTCGCGCTCGTCTACTCGGGGGAGACCTACAACTTCACGGAACTGCGCAGCGACCTCACCGGGCGCGGCCACCGCTTCACCACCGACTCCGACACCGAGGTCGTCCTGCGCGGCTACCTCGAGTGGGGCGACGCCGTCGCCGAGCGGCTCAACGGCATGTACGCCTTCGCCGTCTGGGACGGCCGCAACGACAGGCTCGTCATGATCCGCGACCGCATGGGCATCAAGCCCTTCTACTACCACCCGACCCCCGACGGCGTCCTCTTCGGCTCCGAGCCCAAGGCGATCCTCGCCAACCCCCTGGCCCGCCCCCGGGTCCGCCTCGACGGCCTGCGCGAGCTGTTCACCTTCGTCAAGACCCCGGGACACGCCGTGTGGGACGGCATGCACGAGATCGAGCCCGGCACCGTCGTCACCGTCGACCGCACAGGCCTGCACACCCGTGCCTACTGGCGGCTGGAGACACGGCCGCACCCCGACGACCGCGCCACCACGATCGCCACCGTGCGCTCGCTCCTGGACGACATCGTGCGCCGCCAGCTCGTCGCCGACGTGCCGCGCTGCACCCTGCTCTCCGGCGGCCTGGACTCCTCCGCCATGACCGCGCTCGCCGCCCGGCAGCTCGCCGAGCACGGCGAGAAGGTGCGCAGCTTCGCCGTCGACTTCGTCGGCCAGAGCGACCACTTCGTCGCCGACGACCTGCGCGCCACCCCCGACGCGCCGTTCGTGCACGACGTGGCGCGCGCCGCGGACACCGACCACCAGGACATCGTCCTGGACGCACAGACCCTCGCCGACCTGGACGTACGGGCGAAGGTGATCCGGGCCCGCGACCTGCCGATGGGCTTCGGCGACATGGACGCCTCGCTGTACCTGCTGTTCCGGACCATCCGCGACCACTCCACCGTCGCCCTGTCCGGCGAGTCCGCCGACGAGGTCTTCGGCGGCTACCTGCAGTTCTTCGACGAGGAGGCGCGCCGCGCCGACACCTTCCCCTGGCTCGTGCGCTACACCCGGGACTTCGGGGACGACAGCGACGTCCTGCACCCGGACCTCACCCGGGCCCTGGGCCTCGAGGCGTACATCGCCGACGGCTATCGCACCGCCGTCTCCGGCGTCCGCCGCCTCGACGGCGAAAGCGACTTCGAGTACCGGATGCGGCAGATCTGCCACCTCCACCTGACCCGCTTCGTCCGCGCCCTGCTCGACCGCAAGGACCGCATGAGCATGGCCGTCGGCCTGGAGGTCCGGGTGCCCTTCTGCGACCACCGGCTCGTCGAGTACGTCTACAACGCGCCCTGGTCCCTGAAGTCCTTCGACGGCCGGGAGAAGAGCCTGCTCAGGGAGGCGGCCGCGGACCTCCTGCCGAAGTCCGTGTACGACCGGGCCAAGAGCCCCTACCCGTCCACCCAGGACCCCAAGTACGCGGTCGCCCTCCAGGATCACGCCAAGGATCTGCTCGCCCGCCCCGGCCACCCGGTCTTCGACCTCGTCGACCGGGAGCGGGTGCGCCGCGCCGCGCTCCGCGACGCCCCCGTCAGCACGCAGGCGGCGCGGAGCGGCCTGGAGAAGACCCTCGACCTGGCCCTGTGGCTGGACCTCTACCGGCCGGAGATCGTGCTCAGCTGAGTCCGATCGCCCGGTCCGCGGCGGCCGCCGACGGCTGCCACCACGTCGTCACCGGCTCCCACACCCGGATCGCGTTCCCCGTACCCAGGTCGGCCGCGGTGAACGCACGGCCCGGTCGGGACGGGTCCGCGGACACGGTCAGCGCGTCCACCCGGCGGACCTCGGGGTCCGCCGGGTCCGCGACGGTGCGCACGCCCGCGTACGCCGTCTTCCCCGGGCCGACCCGGTACGGGCCGCTCTCACCCGCGGGAACCGGCAGGGCGGCGCCGTCGAGGTCCCCGAAGGTGACCGTGGGGATGCGGTCGACGGTGCAGGTCCGGCCGCCGTGGTTGGTGACGCGGACGCGCACCACGGTCCGGTCGGCGGACGCGGCCCGGGCCTCGATCGTCAGGTGCTTCTCGGCGCACACGGCGGGGCGGGCGGCGGCCTGGCTGGGCGGTGCGGAGAGCAGCAAAGCAGCGGCGGCGGCCGAGACGGCCGGTACGGCGACGGCGGTGCGGATGCGCATCGGTGGATTCCCCCTGTTTCGGTCACGTGCGGATGCGGCGCGGACGGGACGCGCCTGCACAGTGTGACGGTCGGGGAGCGCGGCAGGTTGTATTTGGATTGGTGCTGTTACCGGCTTGCGCCGCTTCTGCGGCTTCTTGGCGGTGTTCGCGGTCGGTGGCTCACCCGTTCGGATCCGCCGCCGCGTCCGCCGGGCACGAACTGCCACTGGCCGGCAGAGAGCCGTACAACAGGAAGTCGTACACCTTGCGGTGCACGCACTTGGAGGACCCGTATCCCGTGTGCCCCTCGCCCTTGTTGTCGAGCACCACGGCCGGCGAGCCGATCCGCTGCGCCGTCTCCACGGTCCAGCGGTACGGGGTTGCCGGGTCACCGCGGGTGCCGACCAGGAGCATCTTCGCCGTGTCGAGGTCCTTCACCTTCTCGCGGATGAAGTCGGTGCCCTTGGGGCGGCCGTAGCACATGAGCAGCTCGGTGAGCCGGTACCGGCCGAAGACGGGCGAGGCCTGCTCGTACTCGGCGCGCAGCCGGCCGAGGTCCCTGGTGAACTGCTCGGCGCTGGGCCGGTCGGGGTCGTCCGCGCAGTTGATCGCCATCATCGCGGCGGGCAGGTTGTCCAGCGGGACGTCCGCCGTCTCGACGAGCCCGCCGTCGTACCGTTGGTGCGCCTGCCGCACGGGCAGGGCGACACCCCCGGGCGAGAAGGCCTCGATCCTGCGCGTGTCACCATCCTCGATCAGTGAGGCGACGGCCCGCTCCAGGGAGGGCCACATCGCCCTGCTGTAGAGCGCCAGGCCGATGGCGCCCACGAGGTCCTGGCCGGACAGCCGGCCGCCGAAGTCAGTGGGCACCGGGTTCTCGTCGAGCGAGCGGACGAGCCGCAGGACCTGGTCGCCGGCCGCACGCCGGTCCTGCCCGAACGGGCAGGCGATGTCCTGCACACACCAGTCGAGGAAGCCGTCGAGCGCGGTCTGCTGCCCCTCCGCGTTCGCCAGACCCTGCTCGGACAGCGGCTCGGTCAGCGTGTCCACCCCGTCGAACGCAAGCCGCCCGACCTTGTCGGGGAACTCGGCCGCGTACACCGCGCCGAGCCGGGTCCCGTAGGAAAAGCCCAGGTAGTTGAGCTTCTTGTCACCGAGCGCCTGCCGTATCACGTCGAGATCGCGCGCCGCGTCGACGGTGCCTATGTGCCCCAGGACCGGCCCGGAGCGCTTGCCGCACTCGGCCGCAATCTTCTGCCACTGCTTGAGGGCGGCCTGCGGATCGCCGGTGAGGTCCACGCTCCCGTCCGGCGCCGCCGAGGCCTGGTCGGAGCCCAGGCCGCAGCTGACCGGGGAGGACCTGCCCACGCCCCGGGGATCGAAGGTGACCACGTCGTAGCCGTTGGTCAGGTCCATGAACTCCCGGCCGTCGGCCGCCAGTACCGGGACGCCCGCGCCGCCGGGTCCGCCGAAGTTCAGCAGCACCGAGCCCCGCGACGGTCCGGTGGCCCGGTAGCGGGCCAGCGCCAGGTCCAGCGTGGCCGCACGGGGCCTGGCGTAGTCGACGGGGACGGTGACCTTCCCGCACTGCAGGTCCTTGGGCATGTCCGCATCACACGCCGACCACGTCACCTTCTGGCGGTAGAACCGGCTCAGGTCGGGCTGGTCGCCACCCGCGGCCGCCGTCGGCAGCCCCGCGCCGAGCAGGGCCAGCGTGACGGCTCCCACGCATGCACAGCGCCGGGCCGTGGACCGCGTCGACAGCATGGCCAGCATCGATGCCTCCAGGGGACGCTCCGCTGCGGACCGGGGACCAGCGCCCTCGATCACCATAAGCGGACCCCGTGGGCCCCGCCTCCCGGCGAGCGGCCCCGAGGAGTACCGCACACTGCCGCCCCGGGCTCGTTATCTCCACGCACGGGTGAAACCGATGGCCCCCGCCGCGGCGGCCTACGCCCGGTGTACGACTTTGAGGCTTCCTGGCGGATCAGGACCGGTTGTGCACCCCAGACCGTACGCGTCGCCGCCTGGGGGGTGCGCGGTGCCATCGGGGGGTGGGGACCATGCGCAATTCACAGGACACCCGGGTCATCGCGACCATCTCCGAGATCGACGGTGCGGCCTACGCGGGCCTCGTGGTGAGCACTTCGGTGGGGCGGTCCGTCTCGGCGGTGAGCGGCCGCTCGCCCTGCATGCTCATTCAGGGGTACGAGGAAAGGCTCCCGCGCATACCGGCCACGGGGCCGGAGATGTGCACGATCGAGGCGCCGCCGGGCTGGGCGGCACGGCTCGACCCGGAGAAGGACGAGCTGACCGTCATCTCGCCGGTCAATCCCCGGTTCAGCCACGGGCCCGTCCCGCCCCTGCCGCCCGGCTGGCGGGAGACGGCGGTGACCGCGGGGCGCGTCCTGCTGCTGGTCACCGACTTCCTCGAAGACCTTCCCGCCGGTGCCGACCTGGCCGATCTGCTGGCCGGGCCTCCTGGTGGAGTGCGTGGTCGTCGGCTCCGACGACCACCCATCTTGTCCGGTCCTGGGTCAGGGTTGCTCGTTCAGCGCGGAACGACGTGAGGAACATGCCGCGTGCCTATGACGCCGAACACCCCTTGGATGCCGATGATCCAGCCAGCTCAGCGCGTACGTGGCTGACATGACTGATGGAAAGATCATCGTGAAGACAACGCGGGCCCGGCGGCGGTTTTACGAGTAGTTCGATAACCGGGCCGCTCGATGGAGTGAAAGGCCGATTAGCCATAACTCGGATGGTTCGCCAGGCGTTTTACCCGGTGCGGGCGAGCGCCCGCGACCATGTCTGGAAGGCAGGGAACCTATGAAACGGGTTACCCGAAACGGTGTGATCGCCGTCGCTGCCGCCTCTGGCGCGATGGCCGTGACGATGCCGGTGTACGCCGACTCCGCGGCGGACGGCTCCGCGGCCGGCTCGCCCGGACTGATCTCCGGCAACACCATCCAGCTCCCGGTGCACGCCCCGGTGAACGGGTGCGGGAACACGGTGAGTGTGGTGGGGCTCCTCAACCCCGCGGCGGGCAACCGGTGCGCCAACGCGTCCGCCGGGAGGGATCGGGCGACGTCAGCCGGGGGAGCGGCAGCACAGGGCAGCGGAGAGGATTCACCGGGCGTGCTCTCCGGCAACGGGATCCAGCTCCCGGTGCACCTCCCGGTGAACGTCAGCGGCAACACCGTGAACGTGGTGGGTGTCGGCAACCCGGCCGCCGGCAACACGTCCACGAACACCTCCGGCCACCGCCCCCGCCACTCCACGCCGCCCGCGCCCCGGCCCGCCGCCCCGCCCAAGCCGCACCCGGCGCCGAGGCCGATGCCGCACCCCGCACCGCGGACACAGGCGTCCCTCGCCCACACCGGCACGGACCAGACGGTGCCCGCCGTCGCCGCCGGCGCGGCACTCGTGCTCGGCGGAGCCGTCCTGTACCGGCGCTTCCGCCCCGGGGCGTCCCGCTGACACGGGCTCACGACCGCGGCCGCAAGGCCCCGCCGGGTCCGTGAACCGGAGGGGCCCTCGCGCCCGGTGCACCGCGGTCCGGGTCAGGGCGTGGCGTTCAGCAGGTCCAGTGCGCTCTGCTGCCGGGCCGCGTCGGTCCGGTCCACCGGGCCCGACCAGCGCAGCCCGTACTGGTCGAGGGCGGTACGGTCCGCGCTGTACGCGGTGTCGGTCTGTCTGCACAGATACGCGGTGTACGGATGGTCGGGCAGGGCCGCGTTGAGCCTGCCGAGGCCGCGGACGTGCGCGCCCTTGACTGTCCGTCCCGGAACGCGACGCCGCGCAGCACGCCTTCCTGCGTGAACCCGGCCCTCTGCAGGGCACGTTGCTCCGCGATGTTCTCGGCCTCGGTGTCCGCCTCGATCCGCACCACGGGGGTGTGCGCGATGAGGTAGCGGACCAACTGTCGCTGCTCTTCGGTCCCGACAGTCCCGACACCCTTCCCGCGTGCTTCCGGCAGCAGGGCGATGCCGCCGTAGCGGGTTGAGCGCTGCACGCGGCTGGTTCCCGCCGTGGCGGGGTCGTGCATGATCCGGAAGGATGCTGCGCGCACCCGACCCCCCACGGAATGGAGCGCACCGATGGCCTCTGCGGCCTCCGAAGACCTCGTCGTCACGCAGGCCACCCTCGAGGACTGGCCGGTGATCAGCGGGTGGGCGGCGGACGAGGGATGGAACCCGGGGCTGTGCGACGGCCCGGCCTTCTTCGCCCAGGACCCCGACGGCTTCTTCCTGGGCCGCATCGGCGGTGACCCCGTCTCGGCGATCTCGGTCGTCAACCACGGTGCCGACTTCGCCTTCCTGGGCTGCTACCTCGTCCGCCCGGACCTGCGCGGCCGCGGCCACGGCCTGACCACCTGGAAGACCGCCCTGGCCCACGCCGGAAACCGCACGATCGGCCTCGACGGCGTCGTCGCCCAGCAGGACAACTACCGCCAGTCCGGCTTCGAACCGGCTCATCGCACCGTCCGGTTCACGGGCCCGGCGCCCGCGGCCGAGGCGCCGGCCGACGTCCGGCCCGTCCGGCCCGCGGACCTGGAGGCCGTCACCGCGTACGACGCTGCCTGCCACCCCGCCGAGCGTCCACGCTTCCTGGTCCACTGGCTGACCACCCCGGGACACCGCGCCCTCGTGCGCCGGGCCGGCGAACGCGTCACCGGCTACGGCGTCCTGCGCCCCGGCCACGACTCGCTGCGCATCGGCCCGTTGTTCGCCGACACCGCCGAGGACGCGCGGGCCCTGTTCGCCGCGCTGACCGCCGACGTCGAGGGCCGCGAGGTCGCCATCGACGTGCCCGAGACCAACCCTGCGGGCGTCGCCCTGGCCGAGGAAGCAGGCTTCACCCCGTCCTTCGAGACGGCCCGCATGTACACGGGACCCGTGCGGCCGTACGCACAGGAGCGGGTCTTCGGGGTCACGACCCTAGAACTCGGTTAGCGGCGCTCCGCGGTGGCGTGGAACCGGCGGTGCAGTTCGGCAGCCTCCGGCACCAGCTCCGGCATCGGACCCGTCACGACCACCCCCCGGGGGGCGACCTCGTTGACCGGCAGAGCCCGAACCGGAGGCGCGGGCACCCCCAACTCGCCCAGGCGTACGACCAGTTGCCCGGACCAGGCGACGTAGACGCTCCTCAAGTGCGCGGCGGACCAGCGGGCCGGCTCGAACTCCGGGTGCCGGGAGCCGGGTGCAGTCGCCGGAGGCCATCCGGTTGTGGTCCTCGGCGTCCGCGCGCGGCCGGGAAGGCGTCCCGGCGGCCGAGTGCCACCATCGCCCGCGCGGCCGCCACCAACGGGAGCGCCGTCCATGGCAGGGCTCCTGCGCCGAGGGACTGCAGGGCGAGGCCGCCGGTGAACGAGCCTCCGGCGATGCCCGCGTTGTAGACGGTGGTCTGCAGGGACGTGGCCACGTCCGCGGCGGCCGGTCCCGAGGCATCGACCAGCGCGGTCTGGATCAGGGTCGGCGCCCCGCCGAAGGCGGCACCCCATCCCGCCGCACCGGCGTCCCCACCAGGCTGCTGCGCTACTACGAGGAGCAGGAGCTGCTCCACCCCGACCGCACCGAGAACGGCTACCGCTCCTATGGCGAGTCGGCGGTGCGGGACGTCCAGCAGATCCGCGGCCTGCTGGACTCGGGCCTGACCACGGAGATGATCCGGGCGATCCTGCCATACCTCTCCGGCCCCGACGAGCTCCTCCTGCCCTCCGCGTGCCTGACCCCGGAGACGGCCGCGCTCCTGCAGGACCACATCGACCGCATTCAGGCCCGCATCGACTGCCTGGCCCGCAACCGCGACCGGCTGCGGGCGTATCTGGCCGCCGTCCGGCCCGGCCGGCCGGGGCGCGCGGGCCCCGGGTAATCCCGTTGCCGCCGAGGCGCGCCGTTTGCTGGAGTGGGCGCGTGGATCACGCCGTGGTACTCGCCCTCTACGACCGGGACATGCGCGCAGGCGCGCGGCCGGACGGCCCAGGTGTCCGCGTCGAGCGAGCCGGAAGCGTGGTGCGCCAAGTCGGCTCCGAACAGGACTGGAACGGCATCCTGTGGTCCGGCCTGGACGAGGCCGATGCGGACGCGGCGATCGCCGAGCAGATCACGTACTTCACCGGTCTCCGCCGCACCTTCGAGTGGAAGCTGTACGGGCACGACCTGCCCGTGGACCTCGAGCAGCGGCTGCGGGCCGCCGGGTTCGCCGCGGAGCGCGAGGAGACGCTGATGGCAGGCGAGGTCGCTGTCCTGAACCTCGACGCCGAGCCACCCGAGGGCGTGCGCCTGGTGACTGTCACCGATGCGGCGGGCGTCGACCTCGTGACCGGCGTGCACGAGAAGGCGTTCGGCACGGACGGCTCACGACTGCGGCACCGACTGCTCGCCCGGCTCGCGGCCGACCCGGACACGGTCGTCGCCGTCGTCGCCCTCGCGGGCGGGGTACCGGTGAGCGCGGCCCGGATGGAACTCGCGCCCGGGACGAGGTTCGCGGGCCTGTGGGGCGGCGGCACCGTCGAGGGCTGGCGGGGCCGCGGCATCTATCGCGCCCTGGTGGCCCACCGCGCCCGCTTCGCCGCGGACCGCGGCTACCGCTACCTCCAGGTCGACGCCTCCGGCCAGAGCCGTCCCATCCTCGAACGCCTCGGCTTCGCGCCGCTGACCACGACGACGCCGTACGTGTACGAGCCATAGCCGACGCCCCCCGATCGGCCGCCGTCGCCAAGGCTCGTACACCGCCGCGCCGCCAAGGCCCGTACGCGCGGGGCGTCGTGGCCGCACCCCTGCCACCCTGCCGCTCAGTCCAGGGCGAACGCGTCCGCCAGCGAGTCGATCTGCGCCGTGAGCAGGGTGCCCCCGTCGTGGCCCATGCCCTCGAACTGGCCGGAGACCTCCAGACCGACCGCGCCATGCAGATGCGCCCAGGCGAGCACGGCCCCGGCCAGGGCGGTCCCCTCGGCTCCCGCGGGCACCTGCCCGCGGGCCCACTCGGCGACCGCCGCGTCCGTGGTTTTCGGCTACGGCTATGGGGACCACGGCGACCGCCCGGTCATCGAGGACGACTCCTTCGGCCCGCACGGCACCACGCCGGAGCTGGAGAAGCACCTCGCGGGCATGCGCATCAAGGAGCAACTCACCTTCGGCACACCCGGTCTGGCGGGCGTCGCACTCCGCTTCGGCCTGTTCTACGGCCCCGGCGGAACCGATGCGCTCCTGCCCCAGTTGCGCAAGCGGCAGTTGCCCGCACCCCGCGACCACGGCCGTGTTCTGCCCTGGGTGGAACTCACCGACGCCGCGCGGGCGGTGGTCGCCGCCGTGGAACGCGGTCGGGCCGGTCAGGCGTACAACATCGCCGAACGTGCACCGCTGGGCTTCCGCGCCCACCTCCTGTGCGTCGCGGAGGAGTTCGGGCTGCCGAAGCCGATGACCCTACCGCTGTGGCTGATGAAGCCGATGGCGTACGCGTACGCGATCACGACGACGAACCTGCGGGTGTCCACGGCCAAGGCGGAACGGGAGCTGGGCTGGACCCCCGTCCACCCGTCCAGCCGCGACGGCCTCGCCGCCCCGCGGGCCACTCGGTGAACGCCCGGCGCGGTGAACGCCCGAGGTGAACGCCCGGCGCGGGCCGACCGGACCGAGTCGAGGAGGACCGGTCGGCCCGCGGCAGGCGCCGCGGCCCCTCGCCCGGCGTCCGCCGTCGCGGTCCTCGCTCCCGTTCGCCGCCGCGTACGGCCGCGGTTCAGCGGTGTGCCGTCTTCGCCCGGTCCAGCGCGGCAACGCCCATCGCGGCGAGGCCGATCTGGATGAGCCACTCGATCCAGTCCACGCCCTTGGTGTCGGCGACGCCGAGTCCGGAGGCGATCGCCGCGCCGATCAGCGCGGCCACGATGCCGACGACGATCGTCCACAGAATGCCGATGTGCTGGCGACCGGGAACGACGAGCCGTCCCAGGACGCCGATGATGACGCCGATGACGATGGCACTGATGATGCCCGTGATCTCCATGTCCGCCCCTCTTTGTCGTGACCCCCGCTCTGTTCATGTGCCCGCTGGATCCGGAGGCACGCCGGTCCGGTTATTGCCGGGACTTTCTGTTCACCGCCCCGTTATGCCATGTACCTTTCAATCAATCGACGCGTGTAGAACACTCAAACCTGCTCTACGCGCGCAGATTTGGCGCCCGCATCGCCCCCTTTCCCCACGTGGAGGTTCGTTCGGATGCTCGGATCCAGAAGATCCCGCCGCAGACTCACCACCGTCCTGGCCGGACTCGGGCTGCTCATCACCTCAGCCGCCCTGCAGGTCTCCACCAGCGCCACGCCGGCCCACGCGGCCACCACGCACCGCATCCTGTTCGACAACGCCCACGCCGAGACCGCCGGCAACGCCGACTGGATCATCTCCACCAGCCAGCCCGACCCGCTCGGCCAGGACTCCTCCCCGTCCGCCGAGACGGACTGGACCGGCGCGCTCTCCTCCTGGGGCGTGGCCCTGCAGAAGACCGGCAGTTACAGCCTCAAGACCCTGCCGTCGGGCTCCAGCCTCTCCTACGGCGGCTCCTCGTCGACCGACCTGTCGAACTTCGACACGCTGGTCCTCCCGGAGCCGAACACCCTCTTCACCAGCGCCGAAAAGACGGCGATCATGAACTTCGTCAAGAACGGCGGCGGCCTGTTCATGATCTCCGATCACACCGGCGCCGACCGCAACAACGACGGTGAGGACGCGGTCGAGATCCTCAATGACCTGATGAGCAACAACAGCGTCGACTCCACCGACCCGTTCGGCTTCTCCATCGACTCGCTCGACGTCAGCTCCGGCTACCCGGCCGCGATCAGCGACAGCAGCGACCCCGTGCTGCACGGCTCCTTCGGCACCGTCACCAAGAGCCTGATCGCCGACGGCACGACGGCCACCCTCAAGCCGTCCGACAACTCCTCCGTCAAGGGCCTGGTCTACCGCAGCGGCTACTCCGGCAACACCGGCGCCTTCTTCGTCACCAGCACCTTCGGCAGTGGCCGCGTCGCCTTCTGGGGCGACAGCTCGCCCGTCGACGACGGCACCGGCCAGTCCGGCAACACCCTCTACGACGGCTGGAACGACTCCGGCGCCACCAACGCGCCCCTCGCCCTCAACGCCACCGCCTGGCTGGCCGGTTCGGGCAGCAGCGGCGGCGGGGGCTCCGGCAGCTGCACCGCCGCCCAGCTCCTCGGCAACAGCGGCTTCGAGTCCGGCAATACGACCTGGAGCGCCACGAGCGGCGTCATCACCAACGACTCCCGAGAGGCGGCCCGCACCGGCGCCTACAAAGCCTGGCTGAACGGCTACGGTTCCGCCCACACCGACACGCTCGCGCAGTCCGTGACCATTCCGTCCGGGTGCACGACGGCCACGCTCAGCTTCCACCTCCACGTCGACACGGCCGAGACGACCACCACCACGGCGTACGACACCCTCAAGGCGCAGGTCCTGAGCAGCAGCGGAACGGTGCTGTCCACACTGGCGACCTACTCCAACCTGACTGCCGCGAGCGGGTACACGCAGCGCAGCTTCAACCTGGCGAGCTACGCCGGTCAGACGGTGACGATCAGGTTCACCGGCACCGAAGGCTCCACGCTCCAGACGTCGTTCGTGATCGACGACACGGCGCTCAACGTGAGCTGACGCCCTGGGGGTGGGCCTGCCGGGCCCACCCCCCTTCTTTTCAGCCGGCCGGGACCGTCCGCTCCTGCGTGTTCCATCCGGCGATCCGCAGTTGCGGCGCCGACCCGTGCAGATCCGCCGTGCGGTAGGTGGCGGTCAGGGTGACCGACTCGCCCGGCCAGAGGCTGACCTGGTTGTCCGACCACTGAACGGGCAGCACGGGCCTGCCCTTCGCGTCGACGAGGTGGACGTCCGTGAGCAGCGACGGCGTCTTCCCGCTCCCCGAGTTGCGCACCGTCACCGTCGTGGTCGACGTGCCGTCCGACGACGCCGTCGACGCCGTCGCCGACACCGGCACCTGCGCCATGGAGCTCAGCCCCGTCAGGTCGGCGTAGCTCGTCGTCGGCGTGTAGTACCAGTCGGTGTTGTCCCAGTCGAGGGTGTCCGGCCTGGTGGAGAGCCAGTAGACGTTCCGGCTCACCTGCCTGCCCGCAGCGTCGGTGAGGTCCAGGCGCAGCAGGTACGTGGTCGACAGCCCGCTCACCGACGAGGGCAGCGTGAGTGCGGTGCTGTGCGCGCCGTCGCCGTTCACGCTCACGCCGGTCACGGTCCTGTCGTACTTCTGGGTGCCGTCGGGGTTGAACAGCGTGGCCCGTACGGTCAGCCCTGAGGCAGCCTGGTGCCGGTTGTCGACCACGACCACCGAGCGGTCGTCGTACGAGTACTGCACGTGCAACGGTTCGTTCGCCTTCTTGGCCCCGAAGTAGGCGCCGCTCTGGTCGAGGTAACGGTCCATCAGCTGCCAGTGCAGGGAGGTCCAGCCGCTGTTGAACATCCAGTAGACGACTCCGGTCGAGGGCTTCGAGGAGTCGGTCGCGTTGCGCTCGTACGCCTCGTACTGGGCGCGGACGTTCTCGTACTGCGCGAGCTGTGCCTTGCGCACGTAGTCGGTGAGGCCGGTGGGGGCGCCGTAGCGGCCGGTGAGGGCGTTGTCGTAGATCTTGAGCGTGCCGAAGGTCGACGACGGCGAGCGGTGGTACTGCTTCGCGCTCGGGTCCTTCCAGAGCGTGTCGAGCTCGGCCGGGGTCATCATGCGCCGCAGGGTGTCGAGTGTCGGGATGTCGGGGCCCGCGCCGGTCTCGGAGTTGAAGCCGGTGGCGCCGCCCTCGCGCTTGGCGTACCAGTAGTCCGGCGGGATCCAGTCGTACGGGCCCGTCATCTTCATGCCCGAACTGCCCAGCTGGAGCGAGGACTTGTCGGACGCGGCGGCGACGACCGGGGTCGGCCAGTCGGCGGCCTTCAGGGCGTCGAGGTAGTTCTTCTCGATCGTGGCGTCGGGTGCGAAGTCGCTGCCGATGAGGAAGGAGATCACGCTGGGGTGGTCGCGCAGCCGGGCGGCCTCGGCGGCCATCGAGGCCTTGGCGACCGGGTGGTCGGCGGCGGTCCACTTCTCGCCGGTCTCGCCGCCGTTGACGTTGCCCTCCCACTTGTCGCAGCACTCCCAGCCCGGCAGCGTGAGGATGCCGTACCGGTCGGCGAGGTCGAAGAACTCGTCCGGTTCGAGGTGCCCCTCCAGACGGATCGTGTTCAGACCCAGGTCGAGGGCGTACTTCAGCCGGTCCTCGACGTACGTCCGGTCCCAGCGCAGGAACTCGTCCGGCGACCAGCCGCCGCCCTTGATCAGGAGCCTGCGGCCGTTGACGCGGTACTGGCGGGCGCCGTCCGCGTTCAGGGGCGCCTGGACGTCGCGGATGCCGAAGGTCTCGTGCGCGGTGTCCGACACCGTGCCGGAGACGGACGCGGTGAGGTCCAGGGCGTACAGGGGCTGACTGCCCATGCCCGCGGGCCACCACACCCGCGGCGCGGCCAGGTGCAGGCCGGGGACGTCGGCGGGGGTGAAGGTGACGGTCCTCGTCTCGTGCGCGGCGAGGGTGAGGGTCTTCTCGAACGTTGTCGCGCCGACGCTCCCGGAGACCGTGGTGGTCACCGGCGCACCGGAGTCGTTGCGGGCCTGCGCCTTGACCGTCAGGTCGGCCGAGGCCAGCGAGGGGACGTCCAGCCGGGTCACCACGTGCGCGTCGCGCAGGGCGACCGGGCCGCCGCGGCGGACCAGGACGTCGCGGACGATGCCCATGTTCTGGTCGGGCGGCGGCTGGAGCCAGTCGATCCAGCCCATGGTGAGGTTCTTGGTCGGGTCGTTGGGCTGGACGCGGAAGGCGACGGTGTTCGTACCGGACCGGACGAGCGAGGTGACGTCCAGCTCGTGCCGCGTGTAGGCGCCGGTGACGTCCTTCGTCGTGGCGACCTGTTTGCCGTTGACATGGACGTCGGCCGCCGAGATCACGCCGCTGAAGTCTAGGTACGTGCGCTCGGAGGTGCCGGCGACCGTGAAGTCGGCGCGGTACCACCACGGGACCTGGAAGTCGGCCTTGGGGATCTTCTGCTGATTGGTCGAGTGGAACGGGTCGGCGTAGACGCCGTTCGCGAGCAGGGCCGCGAGGACGGTGGAGCGGGGGCCGGCCGGGTACCAGCCGGTCGCCGGATAGCCGGGGGAGGAGACGGCGGACGCCGGGTCGGAGACCTTGGCCGTCGACTGGACGGTGTAGCCGGACAGGGCGGTGGCGCTGCCCGGCGCCGAGGAGACCTGGGTGATCCGGGTGATCCGGGTGTGTGGGGCGGCCCGGTTGCTGTGGGTCCCGGCCCAGGCGCTGATCGGCAGCGAACCGAGCAGGCTCAGGGCGACGCCGGCCGTGGCGAGACGGCGTCCGGTGTCGGGGCGGTGGAACACTGGGGGTCTCCAGCCTCTTCGTAAAGTTAGGAAACTTTACTAACTCGCCTCACGCTAGGGCGCGGAGTGGGTCGTGTCAATCACCATTGCCGTTGGCCGAGTTGGTCAGGACGCGGCCGTCCGGCGCTCGAACACCACGTCCCGCGCCGTGCCCAGGGCCGTGGCCACCGCGCCCAGCAGCACCGCGTCCTCGCCGAGCCGGCTGGGTACCACCTTCGGCCGCAGGGGAGTGAGGGTCCGAAGGTGGTCGCGTATGGGCCGCAGCAGCAGATCGACGCTGTGGCCCACCCCGCCGCCGAGGACCACGAGATCCGGGTCGAGCACGGCCGCGGCCGCCGCCACCGTGTGCGCTATCCGCTCGCCCTCCAGCTGGACGGCCTGGACCGCGGCTGCGTTTCCCTGCCGGGCCGCGTCGAACACGGCCTTCGCGGTGAGCTGCCCGTCCATCCCGAACCGGCGCGCCGCCTCGACCACGGCCACCCCCGACACCGCGTCCTCCAGCCCCGGCTTCTGCTGCCCCGGCCACGGCAGGAAGCCGATCTCCCCGGCCAGGCCGTGCGCCCCCGTGAACAGCCGCCCCTCGCTGACCACGCCCATGCCGAGTCCGGTGCCGATCAGGATGTACGCGAACAGCCGGCTCCCCGCGCCGACGCCGTACGTGTACTCGCCGAGCGCTGCGAGATTGGCGTCGTTGTGCACCTCCAGCGGGACGCCGAGTTCCTCCCGCATCCGGTCGAAGAGCCCGGCACGCCCCCAGCCCGGCAGATGCATCGCGTAGCGCACCCGCCGCTGCTTCTCGTCGTACACGCCGGGAGTGCCCACCACCGCGTGCACCACCTCGTCCGGGTCCACGCCGGACCCGGCGACCACCTGCCGGGCCGTCGTGACCACCAGGTCGGCCATCGCGCCGGAGCTGCGGGCCCGGTTGCGCACGTCGGACCGGGCGACGACGCTGCCGTCCAGGTCGGCGACCGCCACCCGCAGCCAGCTGCGGCCGACATCGACGCCGAGGGCGTAACCGGCCGCCGGATCGGGGGCGTACAGGACGGCGGTGCGGCCACGCTCGGGCGCGTGGGTACCCACCTCGTGGACGAGTCCCGCCGCTTCCAGGGAGGCGAGCGCGCTGGAGACGGTCGGTTTGGACAGGCCGGTCTCCCGGGCCAGCTGGGCGCGCGACGCGGCACCGGCGGCGCGCAGCCGGTCCAGGAGCAACCGCTCGTTGGTGCTGCGCAGCCGGCGGCGGTTCCAGGGCTGTTCTGGCCGGTCCATGGCGTCGCTGGCGGGCATCGCACCATTCTCACGCATCCGGGGAGGCCTCTTGACGCATCAAGTAAGGCTCCTTAACTTTATCGGCCAGTCAGCCTCGCCGGGCGAGCCGAGGGGAGCCAAGGGGAGCCCAGCGTCGGCCGGATACCCGCCGCCCTTGAACCGCTGGCCGCCGACCGGGCGGTGGCCGGTACGCCGTACCCCTCCCCGCGCCTTGCTTCAGGAGTGCCCATGTCCGGTAGCCCGTCACCCACCGGTGGCCGGACGTGCCGCCGGACGTGTGGATCTCGTTCCGCGTCGACCCGAGGGCAGTCGGCCCGAGGGCAGTCGGCCCGGAGGCAGTCGGCCCGGAGGCAGTCGGCCCGGAGGCAGTCGGCCCGGAGGCAGGTGAGAGTCGTGACTCCACGGCGGGGCGGTCAACGAGGTGGTCCGCGTCGACTCGACCGTCCGGTGTACGCCGGCACACAGGTCGCCGTGACGCTCGAAGAGCGGACCGCGGCCCGTGCCGACACGAGTCTCGTCCCGATCGCGTCGGCGGGAACTGGGCGCCTGCCTGCGCTGACGCGCCGTTCGTCGGCTGCCCTTCGACATCCCGGCATCCACTTGCCTGACATGCAGGTAATTGCCTGCATAACTTTGAGTGTGCAATCAGACCGCGACTCAGGGATGGACAAGGTCTTCAAGGCGCTCGCCGACGAGACCCGCAGACGGCTTCTGGACCGGCTGCACGAGCACAACGGGCAGACGCTGGGAGAGCTGTGCGCGCGCATCGACATGAGGCGCCAGTCGGTGACCCAGCACCTCGCCGTCCTGGAGGCCGCGAACCTGGTCAGCACGGTGCGGCGGGGGCGGGAGAAGCTGCACTACCTCAACCCGGTCCCGCTCCACGAGATCCAGGAGCGGTGGATCGACAAGTTCGAGCGCCCGCGCCTTCGCGCGCTCGGCGCCCTGAAGCGACGAGCCGAGGAAACCATGACCGACAAGCCGACCTTCGTGTACGTCATCTACATCGAGAGCACACCCGAAAAGGTCTGGGACGCGCTGACCGACGCCGACCTGACCGCCGCCTACTGGGGCCACAGCAACGTCTCGGACTGGAAGCCCGGCTCCCGTTGGGAGCACGTCCGCACGGACGGCTCCGGCATCGCCGACGTGGTGGGCAGCGTCGTGGAGGCCGAGCGCCCGACCCGCCTGGTGACCACCTGGGCCGCGCCGGAGAACGAGGACCAGGAGGACAGGCACTCCCGGGTCACCTTCGACATCCAGCCGCACGGCGACATCGTGCGCCTCACCGTCACCCACGAGGACCTCAACAACGAGGGAGAACTCGCCGACGTGTCGGGCGGCTGGCCGGCGGTCCTGTCCAACCTCAAGTCCCTCATCGAGACCGGCAGTCCGCTCCCGCAGGAGCCGTGGCTGGTGCCGGGCCGCTGACGCGGCGGGGCCGGTCCGCCGCGAGCGGACCGGCCGCCATCTCTCCTTCCGGGGGCTACCAGGGGGCTGCCGGAGGGCTACGGCCTGGGGGCGCTCTTCGCCGCCGTAGCGGCGCACATGGCCGAGCCGAGGCCGTACAAGCGTGCCGGGGCAGTGGTGAACCCGAGGGCCAGCAGGCCTATCGCGATCCCCATGATCAGGTTGTGGGTCACGTCAGGCGCGGGCCTTCTCAGGCGCGGGCCCGGGCCTGCCTGAAGCGCGTGAGTCCTTCGGCGAGGTCCACGATCGGGTCCGGGTGGGCGACGGCCGCGTGGTCCCGCCCCCGGAGCTTCCAGGGCTCGTGCACGGCCGGCCCTTCCAGCCCGGCGAGTTCGGGCACCCAGCGCCGCACGTACGCCCCGTCGGGGTCGTACCGTCTGGCCTGGGTGACGGGGTAATTAACTGTTCGCCTTCGAGGTCGTTTGAGTGAGCGTGACTTCGATGGGGTGAGCATCGTTGTGAGGGTGTGAAGCTGACGGAGTGGGCGAGAGCGCAGGGTGTGCATCCGCAGACCGCGTATCGCTGGTTTCGTGAGGGCATCTTGCCGGTACCCGCGCAGCGGGTTGGGCCACGCATGATCCTGGTGAACGTTGAGGCCAACGCGGCGGCTGAGGCTGTCGGTGGTGTGGGCCTGTATGCCCGGGTCTCCTCCCGTGATCAGAAAGCGGACCTGGAACGCCAGATTGCCCGGCTGTCCACGTGGGCGTCCAGGGCCGGCCACCGCGTCGTCCGGGTTGAGGCCGAGACCGGTTCGGGGATGAACGGGGCGCGTGCCAAGGCCCGGCGTTTGCTGGCCGATCCCGAGGTGACCACGGTCGTGGTGGAGCACCGGGACCGGCTTGGCCGGATGAACACCGAACTGGTCGAGGCGGCTTTGGAAGCGTCCGGGCGCCGGCTTGCCGTGCTGGACGATGGCGAGGTCGAAGACGATCTGGTCCCAGACATGGTGGAGGTGCTGGCCTCGTTCTGTGCCCGCTTGTACGGGCGCAGGTCGGCGAAGAACCGTGCCCGCAAGGCGCTGGAGGCAGCCGAGCGTGGCTGATCTCCGCCCGATCGCCTTGTCGTTCGTGGCTCTCGGGCCGTCCGGTGTGGCGATACGCACCCGCCTGGGGCACCTCACGGCCGAGGATGAGACGGTGCTGCGGCTGGTGGGCGCGCATCTGGGGTCGCTGGCCTCGAAGGACCTCGCAGCCCGGTGCCGTGACGGTCTGGAGCATTCCACGGACACCTGGGCGGTCCGCAAGCGGGAGCTGACTGCGGTGTCGTCGTCGCGCTGGGCCGGGGCGATCACCAAGGCGTCTCATGATCAGTGGGCGCTGGCCCGCCGCTGTCAGCTGGCGCACCTCCGTCGCCTGGAAGCGGGCATCCGGACCATCACCGCGTCGTGCACGTGCAGCCGGCGCCCCTCCGCCTCCAGGGGGCGACCCGCATCCGCTCCTCACGCCGGTGGGCGTACGCGCTGACGTCGGCCCCGATGTGGAGCGCTGACGTCGGCCCCGATGTGGACCTCGTCGGCGTCCGCCTCGGCGGCCACCGCGCAGACCTGCACGACCACGTCGCCGGACCGCACGACGAGCCGGCCGCCGCACCGGCGCAGACCCGCGTCCAGGTCCCGCAGACAGTCGGCCAGGAACGCCAGACGGTTCGCAGTGGCGAATCCGGCCTCGTCCACGGCCCGGTCCCGTACGAACAGGGGCACCACGTGACGGGAGCCGTCGAGGGCGGCCCGCAGCGGCGGGTGGTCGTGCAGGCGCAGGTCGGCGGTGAACAGGACGACCGAGACGTTCATGGTGCGCACTCCGGGCGAGAGGAACGGTGACCGTGATCTGCTTCCGGCCCGGGTGACCCGAGAGATGCGCGCGTCAACGGGAGGGCGCGCGCTCCCTCACCCGGGTGGGTGGGGCCGCCCTGGCCGCGGCCTGCGCGATGTTGCGCGCCATGCCGCCGAAGACAACGGCGTGGAAGGGGGAGATGCTCCACCAGTAGGCGTGGCCCAGCAGCCCGTGCGGGTGGAACAGCGCGCGCTGGCGGTACCGGGTGCGGCCGTCGTCGTCCGCGGCGGCGTACATCTCCAGCCAGGCCAGGCCGGGCAGCCGCATCTCGGCCCGCAGCCGTAGCAGCCGGCCTGGTTGGATCTCCTCGACCCGCCAGAAGTCCAGGGAGTCGCCCACCCGGAGCCGCTCGGCGTCACGACGTCCACGGCGCAGGCCGACCCCACCGACCAGCCGGTCCAGCCAGCCGCGCAGCGCCCAGGCGAGTGGGAAGGAGTACCAGCCGTTGTCGCCGCCGATGCCCTCGATGACCCGCCACAAGACCTCCCGCGGGGCGTCGACGGGCAGTTCCCGGTGGTCCGTGTAGAGACTGCCCCCGGCCCAGTCGGGATCGGTGGGCAGCGGATCGCTGGGTGCTCCGGGCACCGAGGCGGAGGACCAGCGGGTCGTGACCCGGGCGTCACGGACCCGCTGCAGGGCGAGCCGGACCGCCTGATCGTAGCCGATGGGGTGGCCGGGCGGGTCCGGTACGTACCGGGCGAGGTCGTGCTCATGGCACACGACCTCGTGCCGCAGCGACTCGGCGAGCGGCCGCGCGAGGGACGCCGGCACAGGGGTCACGAGGCCGACCCAGAGACTGGACAACCCGGGAGTGAGCACCGGAACGGGGACGATGACCCGGCGCGGAAGACCCGCGGCCGCCGCGTAACCGACCATCATGTCCCGGTACGTCACGACGTCCGGCCCACCGATGTCGAAGGCGCGGTTGACCTCGCGCGGCATGCGCGCGCTGCCGACGAGGAGGCGCAGCACGTCCCGCACCGCGATGGGCTGGATCCGGGTGCGCACCCAGCTCGGAGTGATCATCACGGGTAGGCGTTCGGTGAGGTAGCGCAGCATCTCGAAGGAGACGGAGCCGGAGCCGATGATGACTGCGGCCCGCAGGACGGTGGTGGGCACGCCCGAGTCCAGCAGGATGCGGCCGACCTCGGCGCGCGAGCGCAGGTGCGGCGAGAGATCCCGTTCCGGCACGCCCGAGGGCGTGAGGCCGCCGAGGTAGATGATGCGGCGCACGCCCGCCGCCCGGGCCACCTCCCCGAAGATCCGTGCCGCCCTGCGGTCGGTCTCCTCGAAGCCCGTGCCCGTGCCCAGGGCGTGCACCAGGTAGTACGCGACGTCGACATCACGCATGGCTTCGGCGACCGATTCGGCGTCCGTGACGTCCCCGCGCACCACCTCTGCGTCGCCCGCCCACCGGTGGTCACGCAGCTTTTCCGGCGAGCGTGCCAGGCAGCGCACCCGGTGGCCGGCGGCGAGGAGCTCCGGGACCAGCCTGCCGCCGATGTACCCGGTCGCACCGGTCACCAGGCAGCGCAGCGGCTGCTGCGCCTCGTCACCGTTCATCGGCTGCGTCCTTCGTGTCGGCGTCGCGTCCCTTGGTGATGTCTTCCCCGAAACGCCCCTTCCGGATCCGCCCGTCACACCAGGTCACGGCCGAGTGGCGGAGGGTCGCCGCGGGTGGTACATGTCCGCTCCGATCGGGGGCCGGCGGTACGAAGGTGTGGGTGCGTTCCGCCCGGTTCCCGTGCTGAGGCGTGAGCGTTCCGCCCAGCTCCCGTGCCGTGCGTACGAACACCTCGTACAGGGCCTGTGCCGCCTGCGGCACGGACTCCGCCCTGCGGCGCTGCAGCATCAGCAGCACCCGGGTCGCGTCCTCGGTGACCGGCCGGTGGGTGATCAGGCCCTGTCGCTCCAGCGGATCCCCGATGACGCTGAAGTCCGGCAGGACGGTCGCCCCCAGGCCCTCGGCGACCATCAGCTTGCCCATCTCGGCGCCGTCGGTGGAGTACGAGAAGGACGGGACGCGACCGTCCAGCAGCCGGTGGATGTAGCGGTGCATCACATATCCGGAGCGCATGGCGATCAGTGGCTCGGACAGCAGGTCGTCCACCGTCACCGCCGGCCGGGACGCGAGCGGGCTGTCGGGGCGCACGCACACCACCGGACGGCCGCGCAGCAGCTCGGTGGACTCGAAGTCGGCGGGCACGTCGTCCCCCTCCAGGTGGTTGACCAGGCCGAGGTCGCAACCGCCCTCGGACAGCGCCCGCTGGATGTCCGTCTGCTGCGCGCCGACCACCTCGACCTGGGTGACGGGGTGGGAGGCGCGGAAGGACCGCACCACGGGAATGAGCAGCGGCACGGTCGCCGCGTTGACCGTGCCGACGCGCACCATGCGGCTGATGCGGTACTGCTCGCCCGCCGCGGCCCGCAGCCGGTCCACCGCATCCAGCACGCCGACGATGTGCGGCCAGAGCTCCCGGCCCTCCGCGCTCATCGTGGCGCCGGAGCGCTTGCGTTCCAGCAGGTCGACGCCGAGCTCCCGTTCCAGATTCCGCACAGTCTCGCTCAACGCGGGCTGTGACAGGCGAAGTTCCTCGGCGGCCCGGCGCAGCGAGCCGAGCCGGGTGACCGCCGCAATGTATTCCAGCCGTTCTGTCCGCACGACCGCAGACTGTGGCCTTTACGGGGACCGGTTCAAGGGTTTCCCTGTCACACCTTCGTGAAATTCAATGGTCCGCGATACGAGACCGGTCGGGTTTTCCTTGACTGCCGTCACCGGCTGCTGCCACGATCGTCGGCATGAAGATGCGACTGGACCTCACGCGGCGACGCCATGTCGACCTCGCGCGCGTCTCCAGCGCCTCCTGTTGCACCGCGGCCTGATCCTGCTGATCCGCCGCGCCTTCTTCTCCCACGCCGCGCCCGTCGGCTGACGGCTGCGTGTCGTGTATTCCCTTCACCGCATGAATTCAGCGACATCTCACGCTTTTTGAATTCGGCGTCCCCGAAATCCCGAGCAATCCGCAACAGGAGTTCCGCATGCCCGCAGAGCCCGTGAAGTTCGCCTACTGGGTCCCCAACGTCAGCGGGGGACTGGTCACCAGCACCATCCAGCAGCGCACCGACTGGGGATACGACTACAACCGCCAACTCGCCGTGCTCGCCGAGAACAACGGCTTCGAGTACGCGCTCAGCCAGGTCCGCTACATGGCCAGCTACGGCGCCGAGTACCAGCACGAGTCGACCAGCTTCAGCCTCGCTCTCCTCCTGGCCACCCAGCGCCTGAAGGTCATCGCCGCCGTCCACCCGGGCCTGTGGCACCCGGGCGTCCTGGCCAAACTCGGCGCCACCGCCGACCACTTGTCGAACGGCCGCTTCGCCGTCAACGTGGTCAGCGGCTGGTTCAAGGGCGAGTTCACCGCCCTCGGCGAGCCCTGGCTGGAGCACGACGAACGCTACCGCCGCTCGGAGGAGTTCATCCGCGCCCTGCGCACCATCTGGACCGAGGACCATGCCGAACTCGCCGGTGACTTCTACCGGTTGCGCGACTTCTCCCTCAAACCCAAGCCCCTCAACACACCCGAGCGCCCGCACCCGGAGATCTTCCAGGGCGGCAACTCCACCGCCGCACGCCGGATGGCCGGCCGGGTTTCCGACTGGTACTTCTCCAACGGCAAGGACTTCGACGGCGTCGTCGAGCAGATCGCCGACGTCCGCCAGTCCGCCTCGGAAGCCGGGCGCAGGGCCCCGAGGTTCGGCCTCAACGGCTTCCTCATCGCCCGCGACACCGAGGCCGAGGCCCGCGAGACCCTGCGCGAGATCGTCGCCAAGGCCGACACCGAGGCAGTCGAGGGCTTCGGTGCCGCGGTGAAGCAGGCCGGTCAGTCCACCGCCGACGGCAAGGGCATGTGGCAGGACTCCAGCTTCGAGGACCTCGTCCAGTACAACGACGGCTTCCGTACCGGGCTGATCGGCACCCCCGAGCAGATCGCCCAGCGCATTGTCGCCTACAAGAAGCTCGGCGTCGACCTCTTCCTGCTCGGCTTCCTCCACTACCACGAGGAGGTCGAGTACTTCGGCAAGCACGTGCTGCCCCTCGTCCGGGAGCTGGAGGCCCAGCTCCCGGACGACGAGGCCGAGTCCGTCCCCGTGCACGCCTGACCACCCCCCACCTTCGGCACCGCACTGCGAAAGAGGTCATCAAGCATGAGCACCGTCACGCCCACCGACTGGCAGACACGTCCCGCCCCGCAGACCGCCCCGGAGTGGATCGCCCGCGCCGCCGAGGTCGCCGCCGTCCTCGCCACCGACGCCGCCGAACGCGACCGCGCCGGCGCCACCCCGTACGCCGAGGTCCAGCTGCTGAAGGACGCCGGCCTGGTCACCCTGCTCGGCCCCACCGAGCACGGCGGCGGAGGCCAGGACTGGCCCACCGCCTACCGCGTCGTCCGGGAGATCGCCAAGGCCGACGGCTCCATCGGCCAGCTCCTCGGCTACCACTACCTGTGGAACTGGGCCGCCCGCCTGGTCGGCACCCGCGAACAGTGGGAGCAGGTCGAGGCGGAGGCCGCACGCAACCGCTGGTTCTTCGGCGGGGCCGTGAACCCCCGCGACAAGGATGTGGTCGTCACCGAAAACGGCGACGACCTGGTCTTCACCGGACGCAAGTCCTTCTCCACCGGCAGCAAGGTCTCCGACGTCACCGTCCTGGAAGGCGTCTTCGAGGGCACCGACAAGCACGTCTTCGCGATCGTGCCCTCCGACAGCGAGGGGCTGACCTTCCACGACGACTGGGACAACATCGGCCAGCGGCTCACCGAGAGCGGCAGCGTCACCATCGACGGGGTCCGCACGCCGTGGTCCTCGGCGGCCGGGTACGTCGACAAGGGGTTCCAGCCGCGGACCTACAACACCCTCAACGTCCCTACCATCCAACTGGTCTTCGTCAACTTCTACCTCGGCATCGCGGGCGGCGCGCTGGAGACGGCCGCCACCTACACCCGCACCAAGTCGCGGTCCTGGCTGCACGGTGGCCATGAGCGCGCGGTCGACGAGCCGTACGTCATCGACATCTACGGCGACCTCACCGCGAAGCTGTGGGCGGTCGAGGCGCTCGCCGACGCCGTCGCCGCCGAGGGACAGAAGCTGCACGATGACCCCGACGCCGTAACCGAGCAGGCGCGCTGCGAGTTCGAGGTACGGGTGGCCGCGGTGAAGGCCCGCGCCACCGACGTCGCTCTGGAGATCACGAGCCGCATCTTCGAGGTCACCGGAGCCCGCTCCACGGCCACCGCCGAGGGCCTCGACCGCTTCTGGCGCAACGTGCGCAACCCTGCACGACCCCGTCGCCTACAAGCGGCGCGAGGTCGGCCGTTGGGTCCTGGAGGGCGAACTGCCCGAACCCACCTGGTACTCCTGACCGCTCACTCCGGGCGCCCGTCCGTACGGGCGCCCGGGCTCCCAGAAAGAGGACCCATGGCCACCGTTCTGTCCGTCTCCGGCAGCCCCTCCGCCTCCTCCCGCACCAATCGCCTCCTGCGCCATCTGGACCAGCGGCTGACCGCACAGGGCCACGAGGTGATCCCGCTCGACGTCCGTACGATCCCCGCCGAGGCCCTGCTCGGCGCCGACTTCCGGCACCCTGCCATCGTCGAGACGACCGAGTTGTTCGCCCGCGCCGACGGGGTCGTCGTCGGCACCCCCGTGTACAAGGCCTCGTACTCCGGTGTCCTCAAGGCGCTGCTCGACCTGCTGCCGCAGTACGCCCTCACCGGCAAGACGGTGCTGCCGCTCGCCACCGGCGGCACCACCGCCCATGTCCTGGCCATCGACTACGCCCTCCGTCCTGTCCTCAACTCCATGGGAGCGTCGCACATCGTGCAGGGCTGGTTCACCCTCGACCAGGACATCACCGTGCACGAGGACGGCTCCCTGTCCGTCGCGCCGTCCGCCGGCGAGGCGCTGACCCAGGTGGTCGACCAGTTCTCGGCGGCCCTCGGCCGCACCCCCCTCCTGGCCGTGGCGGGCTGAGCACCATGACCGCACATGTGATCGCCGATGACGCCGAGGCCCTCGCCGTCGCCGCGTCGCTCGCCGAGGAGTTCCGCGTCGGCGCCAGTACACGCGACGCCGAACGCAGGTTGCCCCGCGAGGAGTTGGACCGGCTCTCCGCCTCCGGGCTGCTCGCCGTCACCGTGCCCGCCGAGCACGGCGGCGCGGACGTCCGCATGGAGACCCTCGCGGAGATCTTCCGGCTGCTCGGCTCGGCCGACGGCAGCCTCGCCCAGATTCCGCAGAGCCACTTCGTCTACATCAATGTGATCCGCAGTCAGGGGACGGCGGAGCAGCAGAAGTTCTTCTTCGCCGAGCTGCTCGCCGGGCGCCGCTTCGGCAACGCGCAGTCGGAGGCGGGCACCCGGCACGTCCAGGACCTCCGCACCCGCCTGGAGCCACGGCCCGACGGTTCGTACGTCCTCAGCGGCGTCAAGCACTACTCCACCGGCGCCCTCTTCGCCGACTGGATTCCCGTGCTGGCCCGCGCCGAGGACGACCACCTGCACGTCGCCTACGTGCCCCGCGACGCCCCCGGCCTCACGGTCGTCGACGACTGGGACGGCATGGGCCAGCGGACGACCGCCAGCGGCACCGTCCGACTGGAGAACGTCCCGGTGCCCGCCGACCGGGTCCTCCCGCACCACCTCACCTTCCAAGGACCCCAACTCCACGGAGCGGTCGCCCAGTTGCTGCACGCGGCCATCGACACGGGGATCGCCCGGGGAGCGCTGGCGGAGGCCGTCGCGTTCGTACGGACGAAGAGCCGGCCCTGGTTCGAAAGCGGGGCCGAGACCGCGGCCGAGGACCCGCTGCTGATCCAGCGCTTCGGTGAACTCGCCCTCCAGGTACGGGCGTCCGAGGCGCTGCTCCGGGACGCCGCCCGGGCGGTGGACGCGGCCCGCGCCGACCTCACCGACGGCTCGGCGGCCGAGGCTTCCATCGCCGTCGCCGCCGCCAAGGTGCAGGCGGCCCAGGCCGCGGTGGAGGTGGCGGGCGCCCTGTTCGAGGTGTCCGGCACCCGCTCGGCGCTCGACTCCCTCAACCTGCACCGCCACTGGCGCGACGCCCGCACCCACACGCTGCACGACCCGGTGCGCTGGAAGATCCAGCACATCGGCCGGTACGTGCTGAACGGCACCAGGCCGCCCCGCCACGGCCTGCTCTAACGGACACTCGCGATCGGAGACCCCACGTGTCCCTCACCTTCCACTGGTTCCTGCCCACCAATGGCGACAGCCGCCACGTGGTCGGCGGCGGCCACGGCACCCCGGCCACCGCCACCGGACGGGACCGGCCGCCGACGGTCGCCTATCTGACCCAGATCGCGCGCGCGGCCGAGGACCTCGGCTTCGTCGGCGCGCTCACGCCGACCGGCGCCTGGTGCGAGGACGCGTGGCTGACGACCGCGATGGTCAGCCAGAACACCGAGCGCCTGAAGTTCCTGGTGGCCTTCCGGCCCGGCTTCGTCTCGCCGACGCTCGCCGCGCAGATGGCCTCCACCTTCCAGCGGCAGACCGGCGGACGGCTCCTCCTCAACGTCGTCACGGGCGGCGAGAGCCACGAGCAGCGGGCCTACGGCGATTTCCTCGACAAGGACGCCCGGTACCGCCGTACCGGCGAATTCCTGCAGATCGTAAGGCAGTTGTGGGAGGGCAAGACCGTCGACCTGCACGGCGAGCACCTCCGGGTCGAGGACGCGAAGCTGGCCCGGGTGCCCGATCCGGTCCCCGAGGTCTACTTCGGCGGCTCCTCGCCGATCGCCGGCGAGGTCGCGGCCCGGCACGTCGACGTCTACCTCACCTGGGGCGAGCCTCCCGCGCAGGTCGCCGAGAAGATCGCCTGGATCAGGTCGCTGGCCGCGAGGGAGGGCCGCACCCTCCGCTTCGGCATCCGGCTGCACGTCATCACCCGCGACACCTCCGAGCAGGCCTGGGCCGAGGCGAACCGGCTGCTCGACGGCTTCGACGCGGAGACCGTGAGGGCCGTCCAGGCCGGGCTCGCCCGCAGCGAGTCCGAGGGCCAGCAGCGCATGCTCGCGCTGCACGGCGGCGGCCTCCCCCAAGCTCTCGAATCCGCTCGAGCAGGGGGGACCCCCACCGGGCTGGAGATCCACCCCAACCTGTGGGCCGGGATCGGGCTGGTGCGCGGTGGCGCGGGAACCGCCCTGGTCGGCAGCCACGACGAGGTCGCCGAGCGGATCAGGGAGTACCACGCCCTCGGCATCGACGAGTTCGTGCTCTCCGGGTATCCGCACCTGGAGGAGGCGTACTGGTTCGGCGAGGGCGTGCTGCCGCGGCTCGCCGCGCAGGGTCTGTGGCGGCATCCGGCCGGGAAGCAGGACGCCCCTGCGGCACAGGTGCCGTTCGCGAGCTGAGCCTCAGCCGGCCAGATGGCCGAGGTGGGCCCGGCGCACCTCGGCCGTCTGCCCCTGGACCAGCAGGAACATCGCCTCCCGTGCCAGCCGCTGGGCCCGGCTGCCCAGGTCCAGGGACCGGCCGCCCCCGGCCACGATCGCGGCGGTGGTCGCGGCGCGCATCAGGTCGTACGCCCGTATCTTGAGCGCGAGCCGCTCCTCGACGCGCTCGTGCGGCACCGGGTGGTCCCAGAGGGCGTACGCCTGCTCCCGTACCTCGTCGAGGCGGGTGCGCAGGGAACGCGCCGTGTCCGCCGCCTCCGGGGCGCCGTCCAGCAGGGCGAGTGCCGCGTAAGCGACTCCGAAGACGGCCGGGGAGGCGTTGGTGTTGCGAGGCAGGTCGACGAGGGCGAACTTCTCCTGCGGGGTGCGCAGGACGATCGCCTCCTCGGGGAGCCACAGGCCGTCCAGCTCCAGCGACACCGTGCGGGCGGCGGTGAGCGCCGCGAGCCGCATCGGCGACGACGGGCGCAGGCCCGGCTGCTCGCGCGCCTCGCTGAACGCGAACACCACCTCGGCCGTGTCGGTGACCCCGGCCAGCAGCATCACGTCGTTCAGGCCCCAGCCCGTGTACCACGGCACTGTGCCGTCGAAGCGCCAGCCGCCGCGCTCGGACGTGGCCCGCACGGGGATCCGTGGGAAGGCGCGGACGTGCGCGAAGGCGATCCCCGCCAGCAGCTCGCCGGACGCCAGGGGACGCAACAGCCGTTCGCGGACGGGGAGTTCGGACGCCGCCAGCAGCTTCACCGGGGTGTAGTGCTGGGTCACCACGAACCACGTCGAACAGCACGCCCCGGCCAGGATCTCCGCCGTCCGACGGGCCACGGCGCCGGGCGCGGCCGCCCCGCCGTACTCCGCCGGCGCGCTCAGCCCGAGCAGGCCCGACCCTTTGACCGCCTCGATGTGGCTCGTGGGCACCACCCCCTCCCGGTCGACGCGCTCGGCGTTCGGGGCGAGCAGGTCCTGCGCGAGCCGGCGGGCGCGGGTGACGAGGGGGTGCGCTGCGGTGGTCATGAAAAAGATTCTCCCGATGTCGCCGGGCAAGGTGTCGATCCGGGGGTGTGCCGTTCGTGTAGGAGGTGGGACAACGGCACGACGCCAAGGAGGACGTCATGAAGTACTACCTGCTCAGCGTGATCCAGCCGAGCGAGGGCGAGCCGCCCTCGGCCGAGGCACTCGCGAAGATCATGGGCGATGTCGAGACCTTCCACCAGGAGCTGCGCGAGGCCGGGGCCTGGGTCTTCGCCGGCGGGCTGCACGGCCCGGAGACGGCCACGGTCCTGCGCCCCAAGGGCGACGACGTGCTGATCACCGACGGCCCTACGCCGAGGGCAAGGAGTACCTGGGCGGCCTGTGCCTGATCAAGGCTCCCGACCTCGACGCGGCCCTGGAATGGGGCCGGAAGGCGACCCGGGCCACCACCCTCCCCATCGAGGTGCGCCCCTTCCTGCACACGGCCGAGGACGCCGAGGGCTGATGCCGGACGCCCCCCACGTCGAGGCCGTCTTCCGCGCCGAGTACGGCCGCGCGGTCTCCGTCCTCGTCCGCTTCCTCGGCGACATCGACCTCGCCGAGGAAGCGGTCCAGGACGCCTTCACCACGGCCCTGCAGAAGTGGCCGGAGACCGGCGTGCCGCCGAGCCCGGCCGGCTGGATCATCACCACCGCGCGCAACCGCGCGATCGACCGGCTGCGCCGCGAGTCCTCCCGGGACGCCCGCCACGCCGAGGCGGCACGGCTGTACGTGCCCGACGCACCGCCCGAGGAGGGCCCCGTGCGCGACGACCGGCTCCGTCTGGTCTTCACCTGCTGCCACCCGGCCCTGGCCCTGCAGACCCGGGTGGCGCTGACCCTTCGCCTGCTCGGCGGGCTCTCCACGGCGCAGATCGCCCGCGCCTTCCTGGTGCCGGAGCCCACGCTGGCCCAGCGCCTGGTCCGTGCCAAGGCCAAGATCCGCCATGCGGGCATTCCGTACCGCGTGCCCCGCGACGCCGACCTGCCCGACCGCCTGAACGGCGTGCTCGCCGTCATCTACCTGATCTTCAACGAGGGCTACAGCGGCTCGCTGGACCTGTGCACCGAAGCCGTACGCCTGGGCCGCCTGGTGTTTGCACTGATGCCGGACGAGGCCGAGGTCACCGGCCTGCTCGCGCTGATGCTGCTCATCGAGGCGCGCCGGGGCGCCCGCGAGAGGACCGACGGTGAGCTGGTGCCGATGCCCGAGCAGGACCGCACCCGCTGGGACCGCGACCTGATCGCCGAGGGGCAGGACCTCGTCCGCCGCTGCCTGCGCCTGGGCCGGCCGGGGCCCTACCAGATCCAGGCCGCGATCAACGCCGTGCACAGCGATGCGCCATCAGTGGACGCCACCGACTGGGGGCAGATCCTGCGGCTGTACGACCAGCTCATGACGCTCGCCCCGAGCCCGGTCGTCGCCCTGAACCGGGCGGTCGCGGTGGCCGAGGCCGAGGGCCCCCGGCAGGCCCTCGACCTGGTGGACGCGCTGGACCTCGACGGCTACCACGTCTTCCACGCGGTCCGCGCCGACCTGCTGCGGCGCCTCGGCCGCCCCGCCGAGGCCGTACGGAGTTACGAGGCGGCCCTCGCCCGCACCGAGAGCCTGGCGCAACGGGCATACCTCGAACGGCGGCGGCGGGAACTCGTACGTGATTGATCGCGCACGTAACCCTCTCGTGCTCGGAATTTATTCTGGCGCCTGAAAGGTCGGTGTTTACACCCGACCTGTTCCGCGGCCGCAAGGGCCGCACACCACCGGCGAGGCACCGTGAATCACCCCACCCCCGAGCAGCCCACCCCCGAGCAGCCCACCCCCGAGCAGCCCACCGACGTGGTCGCCCGGCTGCGCGCCACCTTCCGCGCCGGTCGTACCAAGCCCGTCGACTGGCGCACGGCCCAGCTGCGCCGCCTGCGCGAGATGCTCACGGAGAACGGCCCGGAGCTCGCCGCCGCCCTCCACGCCGATCTCGGCAAGAGCTCCACCGAGGCCTACCGCACCGAGATCGACTTCACGATCCGCGAGATCGACCACACCCTCGACCACCTCGAGGAGTGGCTGCGCCCCGAGCCCGCCCCGGTCCCGGCGCACCTCGGCGGTGACGCGACGGCCTGGACCCAGTACGACCCCCTCGGCGTCGTCCTGGTGATCGCGCCCTGGAACTATCCGGCCCAGCTCCTGCTGACCCCCGTGATCGGTGCCCTGGCCGCGGGCAACGCGGTCGTCGCCAAGCCCAGCGAGCTGGCCCCGGCCACCTCGGCCGCGCTGGCCCGGCTGCTGCCGGCGTACCTCGACACCTCGGCGGTCGCCGTCGTCGAGGGCGGCATCCCGGAGACCACGGCCCTGCTGGCCGAGCGTTTCGACCACACGCCGCCGAGCACCTCACCCCGGTCACCCTCGAACTCGGCGGCAAGTCCCCGGTGTTCGTCGACCGCGGCACCGACCTCGACGTGGTCGCCGACCGGCTGGCCCGCGGCTAGTTCCTCAACGCCGGGCAGACCTGCGTGGCCCCGGGCTACGTCCTGACCGATCCGGAAACCGCCGCCGCCCTCGAACCGGCGCTTGCCCGCGCCGTCGAGGCCCTCTACGGCACCGACCCGTCCGCCTCCGGTGAGTACGGCCGGATCGTCAACGAGCGGCACTTCGACCGGCTCGTCGGCCTGCTCGACTCCGGTCGTGCTGTCGTGGGCGGGGGCAGCGACCGTACCGCGAAGTACATCGCGCCGACCGTCCTGGCGGACGTGGATCCCAAGTCGCCGGTCATGCAGGAGGAGATCTTCGGTCCCGTCCTGCCGATCGTCACGGTGTCCGGCCTCGACGAGGCGATCGCCTTCATCAACGACCGCGACAAGCCGCTTGCCCTGTACGTGTGCACGGAGTCCGACGACACGCGGCAGCGGATCGCCGCCGAGACGTCCTCCGGCGGCCTCGGACACGGCCTGCCGCTCGCCCATCTCACCGTCTCCGACCTGCCGTTCGGCGGCGTGGGGGAGAGCGGGACGGGCAGCTACCACGGCCGCTACTCGATCGAGACGTTCAGCCACCGCAAGGCGGTTCTGGAGAAGCCGCTGGGCTGACGTGCGCAGAGCCGTCGGGTTTGGTCGCGTCTGCGGCCGGGCCCGAGTCGTCCTGTCGGCATGAGCAGTTGACTGGTCTACACCCTTGACTGGTACAGACCAACGCGGTTGAGTGTGCCTCCACACCCCCCACCACGGCCGCCCCCACGCGTGGCCGGTACCACCGGCGCGTGCGCACAAGGTCGGCTCCGCTCTGCCCTTGTCCGGGTGCGGCCGTGCATCGCAAAGGAGTTGATCCTGTGTCGAGGCGCCGCATCGCCGCAGTCCTGACCTCGCTTGCCCTGTCCAGCGCCGCTCTGGTGCTTCAACAGGCCCCCTCGGCGTCCGCCGCCGGCTTCGTCGTGAGTGAGGCGCAGTTCAACCAGATGTTCCCGAACCGGAATTCCTTCTACACCTACAGCGGGCTCACCGCCGCCCTCGGCGCGTACCCCGCCTTCGCCAACACCGGCAGCGACACGGTGAAGAAGCAGGAGGCCGCGGCCTTCCTCGCCAACGTCAGCCACGAGACCGGCGGGCTGGTGTACGTGGTCGAGCAGAACACCGCCAACTACCCGCACTACTGCGACTGGAGCCAGCCGTACGGCTGTCCGGCCGGCCAGGCGGCGTACTACGGGCGCGGCCCGCTCCAGCTCAGCTGGAACTTCAACTACAAGGCCGCGGGCGACGCGCTCGGCATCGACCTGCTCAACAACCCGTACCAGGTGCAGAACGACGCCTCCGTCGCCTGGAAGACCGGCCTGTGGTACTGGAACACCCAGTCCGGCCCGGGCAGCATGACCGGCCACAATGCCATGGTGAACGATGCGGGATTCGGCCAGACCATCCGCAGCATCAACGGCGCGTTGGAGTGCGACGGCAAGAACCCCGCCCAGGTGCAGAGCCGCGTGGACGCCTACCAGCGCTTCGCGCAGATCCTCGGAGTTTCACCGGGCGGCAACCTTTACTGCTGACGCGCCACCACAGGGCATGGTGTCATGCACCTGACTATTTCGACGAAAGGGCACACCGTCATGCGCACCCCCCACGCCCTGCTCGCCACGACCGCGGCGCTGGCCGCCGCGGTCGTGGCTCCTCCGCCTTCTTCCAGCGCCGCGGCGGCGGATCCGGCCGCAGGCACCTACTACGTCCAGAGCGCGACGACCGGCCTCAACGCGGCGGACAAGCAAGGCGCCGTCGAGCAGCACAACCCCAAGGGCAACGAGGACCACCAGCAGTGGAACCTGAGAGCGAGCGGCTCCTCGTACTTCTTGGAGAGCACCGACACGGCGGGCAGCTGTCTCGGCCGCTCCGGTGACCAGGCCCGCACCGTCGCCTGCACCAGCGCCGACGCGGCCTGGGAGATCACGCCGGCCGGGGCCGACCAGTACACGCTCAAGGCCCCGGGAACCGACCGCTACCTGACCGTCGGCGCCAAACCTTCCGGCGCCAACTACCCCGCCCAGCTGGCCATCGGCTCCTCGGGCACCCTCGCCGCCTGGTACCTCACCCCGGTGACGCCGACGACCCGCCCCATGCCGCCGGCCGACCAGCGCACCCTCGACCAGGTCACCTTCCTCACCGCCCACAACGCCTACGCCAACGGAGTCGACGGCGGCTTCGCCCCGCCGTTCGTCAACCTCGTCCCCAACCAGTCCCGCGGCATCGACCAGCAACTCGCCGACGGCGTCCGCGGGTTCATGCTGGACATCCACCAGACCCCGGACGGCGCGATCCTCTGCCACAACAGCTGCACGCTGGTCAGCAAGCCGGTCGCCCTGTGGGGCGACCTCCAGCGCATGGTGAACTTCCTCAAGGCGCATCCCGACCAGTTCGTCACCGTCTTCCTCGAGGACTACGTCGACCCCGGCGTCCTGCGCGGTGAACTCGCCCGCGTCAGCGGCCTGTCGGACGTGCTCTACCGGCCCGACCAGACCGGGGTGCGGCAAAGCGGCTGGCCGAAGCTGGCCGACCTGATCGCCGCCAACCACCGGCTGCTGATCTTCACCGACCACAGCCGCGCCGCCGACGAGGCCGCGGGCCTGACCCGGGACAGCTTCGGCGTGATGTACCAGCGGGAGTGGACGGTGGAGAACTACTGGTCGATGGGCTCGGGCGTCGGCTCCTCCGACTGGTCCTGCTACAGCCGCTGGTACGACGCCAACACGAACATCCCGCTGACGCACATTGAGCCCGGCTTCCGCCCGCTGTTCGTGATGAACCACTTCCGGGACGCCACCATCGCCGGCACGGCGCAGACCGACAACACCAAACTCACCGACCGGGCCCAGCGGTTCTGCCAGTCGGCCGCGCGCAAGAAGCCCAACTTCCTCGCCGTGGACCGCTACGACCTCGGCAATCCGGCCGCTGCCGTCAACACGCTGAACACGTACACGTATCCGTAAAGCGCGCGCATCGGTGCCCGGGGCATGTGCGACACTCCGTCGATGACCTCCGAAACGATCACCGCGGACGCCGCGGGCACCTGGAAACTCGGCGAGCTGTCCGTCAACCGGATCGGCCTCGGCGCCATGCGGCTGACGGGCAGCGCCGCCTTCCACCTCGGCACACCGAGCGACCGGGAGCGGTCGATCGCCGTGCTGCACAAGGCCGTTGAGCTCGGCGTCAACCACATCGACACGGCCGCCTTCTACTTCTCCTCCCTGCGCTCCGCCAACGAGCTCATCAACAGCGCGCTGTCGCCGTACCCGGACGACCTGGTCATCGTCACCAAAGTCGGTCCCTACCGGAACTACTCGGGGGAGTGGGGCACCTCGGCGCGGCCCGACGACCTGCGCGGCCACGTCGAGGAGAACCTGCGCCAGCTCGGCCGCGACCACCTCGACGTCGTCAACCTGCGCCGGATGCGGCAGGACTCGATCGCCGAGCACTTCGGCGCGCTCGCCGAACTGCGTGACGAGGGCCTGATCCGGCACCTCGGCATCTCCGACGTCGAGCCCCGGCACCTTGCCGAGGCCCAGGCCATCGCGCCCGTGGTGTGCGTGCAGAACCGCTACGGCCTCGACCTCCACGACCCCGCGACCGACGAGCTGCTGCGCATCTGCCGCGACCAGGGCATCGCCTTCGTGCCGTTCTTCGCCATCGCCGGGGAGGGCGGCTCGCAGGGCGTGAGCGGAGACCACGACGAGGAGGTTGCGGCCATCGCCCGGGCCCACGGCGCGACCCCCGCGCAGGTCCGGATCGCCTGGACGCTGCAACAGGGCCCGCACGTGCTGGCCATCCCCGGCACCGGCAACCCCGACCACCTCGTGGAGAACGTCGCCGCGGGAGCGCTCCACCTCAGCGACGACGAGATGGCCCGGCTCGACGCGCTGCACACGAAGGCCGCTTGACCGACGCGGGGCCCGGCCCGCGTGCGCGGTCGGCGGACAGTGGTCCGAGAGGCTCGTGTCCGTGGAGGCGGTGCCCCAACTCGTCACCGTCCGGGGCGCGCACCTCTCCTGGGCGACCTCGGGCGACGGAGCTCTCGGGTGAGGGAGTCCCCGGATGGGGCGCCGGGTCGGGTTGCGCGCTCAGACCACCCAGACCCCGTCCCGCATCAGGTGTCGGCCACGCAGCTCAGGCTCCCCGTGCCAGGCCTGCACGGCCCGCGGCCGCACCCTGAAGTAGCCGTACGAGGGGCTGTCCGTGCGGGGATCCCAGCCGGTCCTCGCACGGAAGGCGTCGGCCGCCGCGGCCGGCACGTCCGCCGCGGTGAACGTCTCCACGTCGCCGTCGATGAGCACGACGTCGCGGGTGTCCCCGAATGCCAGCCGGGTGCGCCTGCCGTCGTGCAGGTTGCGGCCGGTGGGGTTGGTGAGGCGGGTCGACAGCCACACGGACTCGCCGTCCCAGACGAACCACAGCGCGACCAGACACGGCAGTCCGCCGGCGTCCGCGGAGGCCACCCAGATGTCCGTCTCCCGTTCCAGACGGGCCAGGAGGTCGCGCTTGCGGTGTTCGGGGCTGCGGGGCGGCTCGGGGATCTTCATGCGGGGGACGCCACCGGCCGGTCCCGCACGGCACTTCGGGCTTGAGCTCGGCATTCCCTCGGGCCCGACCCCTACGACCCCGGCCCGATGCGCTCCGATGCCACGTTGCCACGCCCGTACCCCCGTACGACACGGCCGGCCGCCACCTTCTGCAGCAGGCCGTAGGCGAGGACCGGCAGGAGGATGTGGGGACGGTCGGGCAGGGTCGTGGTGATGAGCACGGCGCTCGCGCTGCTGTTGTTCATCCCACAGGCCAGCGTCACGGAGGCCCCGGCGTGCGCGTCCAGCCGCAGGGCGCGGGCGGTGAGGCCACCCAGGACGAAGGACAGTCCGCACACGGTCGCCGCGACGGTGAGCGCGGCCGCCAGCAGGACCGGTCTGGGGCGGGCCAGGAAGGGCCCGAGGACGCCGCTGGCATTGACGTAGGTGAGCAGCAGCGAACCGAGCAGGGCCGCGGGGACGGCGGTCGAGAGCAGGCCGTGCAGCGCACGGCGCGGCAGCACCAGGCGGCTCAGCAGGCCCGCGCCGCACGGCAGCACGACCGACGTGAGCGCGAAGGCGTGCCCCGCCGCCTGCCCGGCCGTGGCCAGCCGGCCCGCGTAGTCCGCGCTCAGCAGCGGGCACAGGGCGGCCAGCGTGAGCGGGAGGGTCAGCGGGCTGGCGAGGGTGGAGGCGAGCACCAGGCCGACGGCCGTGGGCTGGTCGCCGTCGCCCTTGGCGGTCCACACCGTCGCCCCGGCCGCCACCGGCATCGCGACGATGAGGATCATCGCGGCGACCATGCCACTGCCGCCGTCGCTGTCCGACGTCTGCCGCAGCGCGAGCGCCACCGCCGGGACGATGAGCAGCGGGGCCAGCACGTGCAGCGCGAGGCCGGTGACCAGGGCGGCGGGCCGCCGCACCAGCCGCCGGAGCTCCCCCAGCGGGACCTGCAGGCCCGCGCTGAACAGGACCAGTGCGAGCAGGAACTGCGGTGCCTTGAACGGCAGCTCAACGAGCCCGGCGACACCGAGCACATGCGGGCGGCGCAGCCACAGGCCGGGGGAGGGCAGCGCCGCGGCCGCGACGTAGGTCACGGTGACGGCCCGGCCGAGGCGGCGCCGCAGCAGGGCGACGGCGCGGTGCGCGGCGGGCCGTTTCGGACGCGGGCCCGCGCAGTGCGGGGGCGGGGCGGGATGATTCTGCTGCTGGACGTGCATGGCGGCGCTCTTCCGTCGTCGGACCTGGGCGGAGACGGAACGCCGCTATCGCGGAGGGGCTCGCCGGGAAGCGCCGGTGCACGAGTGTGCGAATCGCTGCGGTCATCGGCGAGGGCCCTTTCATAATGGGCATGCGGGCGCAGCCATGAGCAGGAGACGGCACCCGATGACTACAATCGTGTAGACGGTCTACTGAACTGTAGACCATGGCGGGGTGAGGAACGTTCCCATGACCGACGCGAAGGACGAACGCCGGCCGGCCGGCGAGCTCGAAGCCAGTGTCATGGCCGTTCTGTGGGCCGCCGACGCGCCCCAGACCCCCGGCCAGGTCCAACGGAGCCTCGGCGCCGACCTGGCCCGCACCACGGTGACCACCATCCTCACCCGGCTGCACGACAAAGGGGTCGTCGAACGCCGGCGTCAGGGTCGCGGCTACGCCTACTACCCCGTCCAGGACGCGCACGGACTCACCGCTCGCCGCATGCACTCCGAGCTCGACCGCGACACCGACCGCGAGAGGGTCCTCGCCCGCTTCGTCGCGCAGCTCAGCCCCGACGACGAGCGCATCCTGCGCGACCTGCTCGAATCCGGTGAGCGATGATCGCGCTGCTGCTCCTGCCGCTCGTGCTGCCGTTCGCCATGCCGGCGCTTGCCCGGCGCGCACTCGACCGCCTCACACCCGTGACCGCGCTGTGGGTGATCACGGTCTCCGCGGCCGTGCTCGCAAGCTGCTCCCTCGCCGCGCTCGGCGCCTTCGTCCTCATCGGCCTGCTCGAGCTCCCCGTCTTCGCCGCGCTCGGGGAGCTCGTCCGCCCGCTGCACACCGCCTCCGACCTCCTGGTCGTACCGGCGGCCGCCACCTCCGTCGGAGCGCTCACCGTGTGCGCGAGCACCCTCGGGCGCGCGGCGGTGCGGGAGTTCCGGGCCTTCCGCAGCGCCCACACGGAGGCCGACCGCCGGCCCGCCGCGGGCGACCTGTGCGTGGTCGACTCCCCGCACCCGGACGCGTACGCCCTGCCCGGCCGCCCGCACCGTATCGTCGTCACCACCGCGATGCTGCGCAGCCTCGACGCCGCCGAGCGCGAGGCGCTGTTCGCCCACGAACGCGCCCACAACCGGGGCGGCCACCACTACTTCCTGGCCGCCGCCGAGCTCGCCGCCCACTGCCATCCCGCGCTGCGCCCGGTCCGCGAGACCATCGGCCTCGCGGCCGAACGTGCCGCCGACGAGGCCGCGGCCGCCGCCGTCGGCGACCGGCGCCTGACCGCGCGCGCCATCGCCCGTGCCGCCCTCGCCGGGCAGGAGGCCCGCTCCGAACGCCCGGAGTTCGCCCCCGCCGCCACCTCCGGCCCCGTCCCGCAGCGCGTCAAGGCCCTCCTGTCGGCCCCGCACGTCCCGCGCCGCGCCGCGGCCTGGATCGCCGGGCTGCTGGTGGCCTGCGCCACCGCCTCCTGCGCCGCCTCCGCGACCGGGATGATCGACTTCCATCACCGGGTGGAGATCGCGCAGGGCGAAGAGTCCCACTGAGCCGCCCGCGGCGGGCCGGACGCCTGGGCACACCCGTCGGCGCGGCACGGGATCGTCCGGCTGGTGTCAGGCAGGAGGCCGAACCGTCGGAGTGCAGGGCGGGCCGGGCGGGCCGCGCGGCCGTCCGCCGAGAGGACGGGTGCCGCTGGGGCGAGACGGCTGCCACTGGGTCGAGAGGAGGACCGGGGGCGGTCGGACGCGGTCGGACGCGGTCGGACACCGGTTGCGCGGGTTCGGGCCGCCGGGCTGCCGTGGCCCGCCGCGCGGAAGGTCGCTGACGGGAAAGGAATGCCTCGAGCCGATGGCGGCGGATCGGGGCGGTCCGGGCGGTCCGGGGTGCCGAGGGCGGGAAGCCGTGTCGGCGGGCTGCCGAATTCCCCCGCCGGCCAGGGTGCGGGGCGCGCAGCAGACCGAACCGGAGCGGGCCGGGCCGCGGCGTCCAGTTGCTGGTGACCGCGCCCGAGCGGTCGTCGGGGGCTCCGCGCAGAACTCTCCCTCGCACTGCCCCGGCAGTCGAAACCGTCCCGTCCCGGGCCTGACTGGCGTGCGCGGAGTTTTACGTATAACCTCACCCGTCGATCACCCGCCCCGAAAGGCTCCGATGAGATGCATCGCCCTGGTCACCCTTGTCGTCGACGACTACGACGAGGCGATCCGCTTCTACACCGAGGCGCTCGGCTTCCGGCTCGTCGAGGACGCCCCGCGCCCGGACGGTTCACGCTGGGTCGTCGTCGCGCCGGCTCCGCAAGGTCTGGACGCCGCGGGCCAAGGTCTGGACGCCGCGGGCCAAGGTCTGGACGTGGCGGGCCACGGCACCGGTGTGCTGCTCGCCCGTGCCAAGGGCCAGGCTCAGTCCGCGCGGGTCGGTGACCAGACCGGCGGGCGCGTCGGCTTCTTCCTGCACACCGACGACTTCGCCCGCGACCACGCCCGGATGCACGCCGCGGGCGTGACCTTCCTGGAGGAGCCGCGCCACGAGCCGTACGGCACCGTCGCCGTCTTCCAGGACCTCTACGGCAACCGCTGGGACCTGCTCCAGCCCGCCCCCGCGATCGACTGACCACACCGCCCACCACCGCACCACCTGCCGAGGAAGCACCCGCATGACCGCGCCCCGCATCGACACCGACACCCTCCGCCGGCTCCCCAAGGCCGTGCTGCACGACCACCTCGACGGCGGCCTGCGCCCCTCCACCGTCGTCGAACTCGCGGACGCGGTCGGCCACACCCTGCCCACCACCGACCCCGACGAGCTCGCCGCCTGGTACTTCGAGGCCGCCAACTCCGGCGACCTGGTTCGCTACATAGCCACCTTCGAGCACTCCCTCGCCGTGATGCAGACCCGCGAAGGCCTCCTGCGCACCGCCGAGGAGTACGTCCTCGACCTCGCCGAGGACGGCGTCGTCTACGGCGAGGTGCGCTACGCGCCCGAGCTGATGGTCAAGGGCGGGCTGACCCTGAGCGAGGTCGTCGAGACCGTCCAGGAGGGGCTCGCGGCCGGTATGGCGAAGGCGACCGCCGCCGGTACGCCGGTGCGGGTCGGCACCCTGCTGTGCGGCATGCGGATGTTCGACCGCAGCCGTGAGATCGCCGACCTCGCCGTCGCCTACCGCGACGCCGGTGTCGTCGGCTTCGACATCGCCGGCGCCGAGGACGGCTTCCCGCCCGCAGACCACCTGGCCGCCTTCGAGTATCTGCGCCGCGAGAGCGTGCCGTTCACCATTCACGCCGGCGAGGCGCACGGCCTGCCCAGCATCCACCAGGCCCTGCAGGTGTGCGGCGCCCAGCGCATCGGGCACGGCGTGCGCATCACCGACGACATCGTCGACGGCAAACTGGGTCGCCTGGCAGGCTGGGTGCGCGACCGCCGGATCGCCCTGGAGATGTGCCCGACGTCCAACCTCCAGACCGGCGCCGCCGCGTCGATCGCCGAGCACCCCATCACCGCCCTGAAGGACCTCGGCTTCCGGGTCACCCTCAACACCGACAACCGTCTGGTCTCCGGCACGACGATGACCCGGGAAATGGCCCTGCTGGTCGAGGAGGCGGGCTGGACGGTCGAGGACCTGCGCACGGTCACGGTGAACGCCGTCAAGAGCGCGTTCATCCCGTTCGACGAGCGCAAGGCCCTCATCGAGGACGTCGTCCTGCCGGGCTACGAGGCCGCGCTCTGAAGCAGCCCCTTGACGTAGGCGGCCTGTCCGACGTGCTGCAGATCGTCGGACAGGACGCTGACCAGCCGCACGCCCAGGGTGACGGGCGGATCCCAGCGTTCGTCGACGATGCGTTCGAGGTCCTTGGCGGTCAGCTGGCGCAGCGCCTGGAGGGTCTGTTCGTGCACGGCGTCGTAGTAGCCGGTCAGCAGGTCCCCGGAGTCGATCCGCACCTTGGCGGCCTTCGCGGAGCTGTGGCCGTACCCGGTGTCGTGGCGGTTGAGGTCGAGCCCGAAGCGCTTTTCCCAGCCCTGAGACAGCCACACCTGGTCGAGGTCGAAAGCGTCGGCGACGTGGTTGTCCTGCACGCGGGTGAGGTGCCAGACCAGCCAGGAGATGGAGTTGGCGTCGGCGGCGGGACGGGCGTTGAGCCGGTCCGGCGACAGACCGTCGACGGCGGCGTGGACTTCTTCCTGGATGCGGCCGTAGCCGTCGATGAGGACGTCCTTTGCATGCATACGTCCACCATCGCGCATCGCTGTCCGTCATGCGTCCGGAATCCGGCTTCCGTGGAAGCCCAGCGGCACCCGCAGATGGATCCGCGCGACCGGCTCACCCGTGAAGTCCTGCGCGGCGCGGATCTTGAGGCCGGCCGCACCGCGGTCGGGATGGTGGACGTGGGCGAGCGCGTACCCGGCGCCCTTGGCCGCCCCCGGGTCCGTGGGGTGCGCCGGGACGAACACGGCCCCGCCCGCCGCCGCGGCCCCGCGCAGCACGTTGTGCCGCGTGTGTTCCGTCATCGTCCGTACGCCTGGGCGTAGTTGCCGTGAGGGACGGTCACGTGTCCGTGGCGGCGGGACGGCCGGGTCAGGAAGGATGGGCCCCGTCCGAGGGCGGTGCCAGGTCCCCTGTTTCCAGCAGGGCGAGCAGCGCGCGGGCCGCCGGACTGGTGGCCTGCTCGGGCGGCAGCAGCGCGACGGTCTCGTACTCCGTCTCGCCGGTGCCCTTGAGGGGGAGCGCGGTGAGCGACGGACGCTTGTGCCGGAAGTGCCGGGGGACGACGGCGACGCCGAGGTTCTCGTCGACCAGGTCGAGGAGGCTGTGCACGTCGTTCACCTCCAGGGCCACCGTGCGGCGAACGCCCGCGGCGGAGAAGGCCGCGTCCGTGGTGCGGCGCGGGCCCCAGTCCGGGTGGAAGTCCACGAAGACCTCGCCGCTCAGGTCCTCCGGTATGAGGGCCGCTCCCGGCGCCGTGAGCCGGTGGTCGGGGTGGCACAGCACCGTCATCGGCTCGCGGGTCACTGCCACCGAGCGCAGCTGGTCGCTGTCCGCCTGCGTCCGGTAGGCGAAGGCCAGGTCCAGTCGCCCGGCCGCGACCTCCTCGGCCAGCGCGCCCGACCCCGCCTGCCGCAAACGGATCTCCACGTCCGGGTGCCGCCGCCGGAACGCGGCCAGCAGCGCCGCCACGTGCACCCCGGCGATGCACTGCTCGGTGCCGAGCGAGAGCGTGCCGCGCAGCACGCCCTGCACCGCGGCCACCGCCTCGTGGGCCGCCCGCACCTGTGCCAGGATCCGCTCCGCCTCGCCGAGCAGCGCGCGTCCGGCCTCCGTGAGGGTCACCCGGCGGGTGGTGCGCACGAACAGCGGGGTCTGCAGCTCCCGCTCCAGCGCCCGGATCGACGCCGACAGACCCGACTGGGACACCATCAGCCGTTCCGCAGCCCGGGTGAAGTGCTGGTCCTCGGCGACCGCGACGAAGTGCCGGAGGTGACGCAGTTCCATGATTGAGAAGCGTATCCGCTGAATTCCATCGGATTCTTCTGTTGGACCACTGCCCGCAGGTCGCGCCAGAGTGGACACCGGTTCCCCGGAACCGGTCACCTGTGTGCCAACCCATGATGGAGTCGCGTTGTACACCGCCCACCCCGACCGCTACGCGGACATGCCCTACCGGCGTACCGGACGCAGCGGTCTGAAGCTCCCCGCGCTGTCGCTCGGCCTGTGGCACAACTTCGGCCCCGACCGCCCGGTCGCCACCCAGCGTGCCATCCTGCGCCGCGCCTTCGACCTCGGCGTCACCCACTTCGACCTGGCCAACAACTACGGCCCGCCGCCCGGCGCCGCCGAGTCCGCCCTCGGCGAGGCGCTGAAGGCGGACTTCGCGCCGTACCGCGACGAGCTGGTGATCTCCACCAAGGCCGGCTACCTGATGTGGCCCGGCCCGTACGGCGAATGGGGCTCGCGCAAGTACCTGCTGTCCTCGCTCGACCAGAGCCTGAAGCGGATGGGCCTGGACTACGTCGACATCTTCTACTCCCACCGCCCCGACCCGGAGACTCCCCTGGAGGAGACGATGGGCGCCCTGCACTCGGCGGTCCAGCAGGGCAAGGCGCTCTACGTCGGTGTCTCCAACTACTCCCCGGAGCAGACCCGCGAGGCCGCCCGCATCCTCGGCGAACTCGGCACCCCCCTGCTCATCCACCAACCGCGCTACTCGATGCTCGACCGCCGCCCGGAGGAGGGCCTGCTCGACACCCTCGACGAGCTTCAGGTCGGCTCCATCGCCTACTCCCCGCTGGAACAGGGCCTGCTCACCGCCCGCTACCTCGGCGGCATCCCCGAGGACTCCCGGGCGGCGAGCGACAGCCCCTTCCTGAACTCCGACGCGGTGACGGAGGAGCTGGTGGGGAAGCTGCGCGCCCTGGACGAGATCGCCAAGTCCCGCGGCCAGTCCCTGGCCCAGATGGCTCTTGCCTGGGTCCTGCGGGGCGGCCGGGTCACCTCCGCCCTGGTCGGCGCGAGCAGCCCACAGCAGCTGGAGGACAGCGTTGCGGCGATCCGCAACCTGGACTTCGACGCGGAGGAGCTGGCGCGCATCGACGCGGTCGTCAAGCCGTGAGGCGCGCACCCGTGAGACGCTCGCTCGCCTCCCGGAGGCGGGCGGCCGCCTCCGGGTCCACCGCGTACGGCAGGACGCCGGCCGTCTCCTCCCCGGTGCGCCATGCGGCCTCGTCCTCGACGAGCGGACCGATATCGCAGTTCTCGCAGTAGACGCCACCCAGGCCGTCGAGCTGCGGGCAGGGTGGCGTACCAGACGCTGGTGGCCGCTCCCTGCGGGACCGTCTTGAGCTGGCGGGCGGGGTCCCGTACGGGGCGGCCCTCGTCGTCGACGGCACCGGCCGCCCGGATGACGTCCTCGGTGATGTGCTTGGCGAGACCGGTGTCGATGATGACGCCGGGATGCACGGAGAAGGCACGCACGTCCTGCGCCAGGCCCCGCCGGTCCAGTTCGACCGCGAAAAGGGCGTTCGCCGTCTTCGACTGGCCGTAGGCGGCGAACCGGTCGTACGCATGGTGCTCGAAGTGCAGGTCGTCGAAGACGACGGGGGAGAAGCGGTGGCCCGCGAGGACACCGCGACCACCCGCGCCCCGCCGGCCGCGACCAGCGCCGGCCACAGCCGGGCCACCAGCTGGAAGTGCCCCAGGTGGTTCGCGCATGAGTTCCCTGAGTCAACCCCTAGGCGCGCCGCAGGCCGTGCACCCGCCGGGACCGAGAGGTCACAACCCTACCCGTGAGGGCTGCAGAAGGGATGGTCCTTTAATGAGCCTGGCCGCCCGCGCCCTCCGGCAGGACGGGACACCGGTGGCGGCACTCGCCCGCTCGGTCGGCTACACCTCCGAGAGCGCCTTCAGCAACGCCTTCAGGCGCACCGTCGGTATCGCCCCCGCCGCTACCGGGAGAAGGCGCGGCGCACGGGGGCTACGAGCTGAGCCGCTCCTGAAGGTGCACGGTCACCGTGTCGCCCTCGCCCTTGCCGATCGCCTTGCGCACGTCGGCCTTCACCGGCAAATTGTGGGTCCCCTCGCCCAGCGCCATGAAGGAGCTCCGGAAAGGGTGGCCGTCGATCGTGCCGCGGACCCTTGACGAGTCCGCGCGTTCCGAAGAAGGCGACGGACTCCGGCCAGACGACATAGGTCCAGCCGCCCTTGTTCGGACTCCTGCGCAGCTCGGTGGTGAATTCCGCGTCCACTTCTCCGGTCGTGCCCATGGTGTTCCTCCGCTCACGGCGATCCCGACGGACCGTTCGTTTCAAGAGACCACCGCGCGCGGTAGAACTCATCGCGGCGGCGGGCGTCAGGTTCCGGCGGGTACCCGGTCCAGGAAACCGAGCACCGTCCGGATCCGCCCCTCACCGTCCAGGGTGATCACGTCGGACCCGGCGACCGGCGCGGAACCGTCCGCCTCGCTGACCAGCTCTCAGGAGAACCGTGCCGTGTCGTGGCGCCCGTCGACGGCGCCGGTGAGCCCAAAGGCGAACCCGGGGAACTGCTCGTGGGCCGCGGCGATCACGGCCGCGATCCGCTCGTGGCCGCGGACGTCGGCGAGCCGGTCGGTGTAGCTGCCGTCCGGCGCCCAGGCGGTGGCCACCGCCTTCGCCAGGGCCTCCGGCTCGCCCGCGTTCCAGGCCTCGAAGTAGCGGGCGACGGCACTCTCGTAACGGTCGGTGTGCGCGGACATGGTGAATCGGCCTCCATCGAGGTCGTAGGTGCTGGTCAGGACCCGGATCTCCGTGGTCGGCGACCCGTTGGGACCACCATGCCGGGAGGCGGCGGAGGGGTCGATTACCGCCCGGCTAGTGCCCGCGACAGCGGATCCGCGCGGTTTCGGCCAAGGGGGGCGGTGAATATGCCAGGAGACTGGCCGGAAAGCCATGGTGACAGTGTTTCAGGGGTGAACATACTCGAAGGTCAGGGATGCTTCACCGCACAGGAACCGCACGGAGAGCGAGGCACGACCGGCAGACGAACCACGCGACGGGGGAGGAGCAGTGCACGACGAATTCCTGTGCCATGTCACCGCGTACGGCATGTGCGACGGCCGCCGCATCGGGGTACCGCTCGGCACCTACCGGGCGCCCACCCTGGCTCTTGCCCTGTGGTGGCTGCGCGACCGGGCCTCCTGGATCGCCGAACGGCTCGACCCCGCGCCGGCGAGCCCGCACTTTCCGCCGCGCGCGCTCGTCCCGGTACCGGACACCGTGCCCGACGTGCCCGGCATCCTGCGTGCCTGGTGCGCCGACGTGGCCCAACAGGAAATCGTGGCCTACGAGTTGACCGAGGGGCGGCTGGTGCGGATCGCCGCCGACGACGACACCACCGAGTACGAGCTGCTCGCGGAGTCCGTGGACGCGCTGCGCATGCAGCGGACCATCCCGGCGCTCGTCCTGCCGCTGGTCTGACGGCCGCGCCGGTCGGGCGCACATATGGACGAATCGATAGAATTCTGACATGGCTGAGCGGCCGGTCGCGCCGACTGCACCCGAGCTCGTCCTCGAAATGGAGACGGGCTCGACGGTGATGAGTCCGGGCCGCGACTACCACGTCGGACGCAACCCGCTGAGCGACGTCGTCCTGGACGACTCCCGGGTCTCCTGGCACCACGCGGTGCTGCGCCCGGAGGACGGCCACTGGACGCTCCACGACGACAACAGCACCAACGGCACCTACGCCGACGGCCGCCGCATCCACGACTGCGGCGTCCGGCCGGACAGCGTGATCCGCTTCGGCAACCCGGTCGACGGACCGCGCGCACTCCTCGTCAGCCGCCCGGCACCGGCACCCGACCGCCCGTCCGCGGTCTCCATGCCCGCCCAGACCAGAACCTTCCGGCGGCCCACCTCCGTGCGGCCGCTGCCCGTCCGTGTCATCCGCATCGGCCGCAGCGCCGACAACGACCTCGTCGTGGACGACCTGGTCGTCTCCCGCCGGCACGCCGAACTGCACGCCCGCCCCGACGGAACGTACGAAATCGTCGACCTCGGCAGCCACAACGGCACGTTCCTCAACGGCCGGCCCGTCAGCCGGGCCGTGGTCGGCCCCCGCGACATCGTCGGCATCGGCCACTCGGCGTTCTGCCTCGTCGGCGACGAACTCCAGGAGTACGTCGACACCGGCGAGGTCTCCCTCGACGTCCAGGACATCACGGTCACCGTCGACCGCGGCCGGAAGGTCCTGCTCGACCACGTGTCCTTCCCGGTGGGGGAGAAGTGCCTGCTCGCAGTCGTCGGGCCCAGCGGCGCCGGGAAGTCGACGCTGCTGGGCGCCCTGACCGGGCAGCGGCCCGCCGAGCACGGCACGGTCCTGTACGACGGCCGCGACCTCTACCGCGACTACGCCGAACTGCGCCAGCGCATCGGCCTGGTCCCGCAGGACGACATCCTGCACGCCCAGCTGACCGTGCGCAGCGCGCTCACGTACGCCGCCGAGCTGCGCTTCCCGCAGGACACCTCGTCGGCCGAGCGTCGGACCCGCGTCGACGAGGTGGTGCAGGAGCTGGGCCTGCAGGAGCGTGTCCAGCAGCCGGTGCACAGCCTGTCCGGCGGACAGCGCAAGCGGGTGAGCGTGGCCCTGGAACTGCTCACCAAGCCCTCCCTGCTCTTCCTCGACGAGCCGACCTCCGGCCTCGACCCCGGCATGGAGCGCTCGGTGATGCGCATGCTGCGCGGCCTGGCCGACGACGGCCGCACCGTCGTCGTCGTCACCCACAGCGTCCTCAGCCTCGACGTCTGCGACCGTCTGCTCGTCCTCGCGCCTGGCGGGAAGGTCGCCTATTACGGGCCGCCCGACGACGCCCTCGGCTTCTTCGGCTTCGAGCAGTGGCCGGAGGCCTTCGAGGCGTTCGAGGGCGACCGCGAGCGGGACTGGGCGGGGACGTACCGGGACTCGCCGCTGCACAGCCAGTACGTCGTGGATTCCACCGCGCAGCCGCACCTGCCGCGCTCCGGACCGGTCGCCGCGACCCCGCCGCCGAAACCGCGCGGCTGGGTCACCCAGCTCGGCACGCTGGTGCGCCGCTACACCGCCGTGATCGGCGCCGACCGCACCTTCCTCGCCACCATGATCGCGCTGCCGTTCCTCACGGGCGTGATGGCCCGGGCGGTCGCCGGCAGCAGACTCACCCCGCTGACCGCCATGAACGTGCTGCTCATCCTGTGCGTGGGCGGCATGCTGACGGGCGCGGCCAACGCCGTGCGCGAACTTGTGAAGGAACGCGTGATCTACCAGCGTGAGCGGGCCGTCGGCCTGCCCAGATCGGCGTACCTCGTCTCCAAGGTCATCGTTTTGGGGGCGATCACGGTGTTGCAGGCGGTGGTGCTCACCCTCGTGGGCCTGCTCGGCGTCGACCTCAACACCCCCGGCGGCAAGGGTGTGTTGCTGCCGTCCCTGATCGAAATCATCCTCGCGGTGGCCCTGCTGGCCTTCACGGCGATGCTGCTCGGCCTGCTGGTCTCCGCGCTGGTGCGCAAGGAGGAGGTGACGATGCCGCTGCTGGTGCTGCTGACCGTCGTCCAAGTCGACTTCTGCGGGGCCCTGGTGAAGCTGCACGGCGTGCCCGGCCTGGACCAGATGTCCTGGCTGGTGCCCTCGCGGTGGGCGCTGAGCGCGATGGCCGGTACCGTCGATCTGGCCCGGATCGTGCCCAGCGACCTGACCGCCGACCCGCTGTTCCGACACGCGCCGCAGGTGTGGCTGCGCAACCTGCTCGTGCTGGTGGTGCTGTCGGTCGGCTTCGGTTACGGGGTCTCCCGGCTGCTGCGCCGCCATGAACCCGCCGTCATGCGGAAGTGAGGGTGGCGCCACGATGACGAGCCCCGGTTTCCGGCCCACCCACATCGTGCCCCAGGACGGGTTGCCCGCCTGGGAGGCCCCGGACCCCGACCGGCCCACCGCGCCTCTCGACCCGCTGCTGCCCGTGCAGCTCCTCGAACGGCGCGGCGACTGGGGAAACATCCTGTGCGCCAACGGCTGGTCCGCCTGGGTCGACGGCCGCCGCCTGGTCGCCGTCCCGCGGGACCCGCCCGTCGCCGACGGGCCGCCCGACCGTACGGCGGACCCGCGCCCGCTGCTCGCCCGCGCCGAAGAGGCACTGGCGCGCTACCGGGCCGCCGTGGAGGAGCTGGCCGACGGCGGCCTCGACGGAGAGTCCTTCCGCAGTCGTACGCGGGAGCTGCGGATCGGCGTCGTCGTCGACGGCGAGTCGGTGTGGCTGTACGACGCCGAGCAGGGGCGGTGGGTGTACGGGGACGGAACGCGGCTGACCACGTACGCGGCCGACGAGGCACCACAGGCCGCCGCCGGACCTTCCGACCACACCCCGACCCGCGTCGTCACGCCGAACGGAGAGCCCTGACACAGCACGATCCGAGCCGGTCCTCGGGCCGGCCGGCGCCACCGACAGGGGCGGTGGACGGTGCCGCCCGGCACGAGGAGCGCCACGCAGGGTGCCCTCCTGTCGCCGGCCGAGCGCACCCGCTCCTGGCGACGGGCCGGCCGCTAACCGTGTGGGACCTCGCCTCGCCGGCGCACCCGCTGGGCCGACAGAGCCCCCAGGAAGCCGGTGACCAGGCCCCACAGCACGGCCAGGCCGAGCGCGCTCCACAGCCGGGGCCTGAGCAGCAACTCCCCGGACAGACCGCCGCCCACGTCGCCAAGGCCGAGCAGGGAGAGCCCGTAATGGGCGGAGATCCGGCCCACGAGACAGATCATCAGCACCGTCAGCGCCAGGGCGACGGCCATGCGGAGGGCGTGCTGCCGGGGGCGCACCCGCGCCGGTGAGCGTGCCGCCATCAGGAACGCGGTGGCCAGCAGCAGCACCGTGTCGACGACCACCAGCCACCACACCGTGCCGTCGTGCTCGGCGAGCGTGCGCAGATTGAGCGTGGAGACGTCCCGGGTGCGCAGCACCTCGTCGAGCAGGTGCGGTACGGGCAGTCCGAACGGGCCGTCCACCCGGCCGTTCCAGGTGGCTCCCAAACCGATCGTGAGGGCCGGCCAGGCCAGGTTCGGCAGACCGAGCAGGATCAAGGCGAAGGTCTCGGCAGGATGTCCGCGCGTCGCCGCCGTGACAAGCGCGACGACGAGGCCCACGACGACGTACGCGAGCAGCAGAACGACCATGGCGTACGCCGCCGGACGCACCGAAGCCTGGAACCGCAGCAGCCGCGACGGCAGTGGCGCCCCGCGCGCCACCAGCAGGGCCAGCACCAGCACGCCCGCCAGCCACAGCAGCCCGAAGACCACGGTCAGCGGCACCTGGGTGGTGAAGCCGACCTTGGGCGAGGCGTTGAAGAGGTCGCCGATGTCGCCGAGCACCCCGTTGCCGAGGTCGATGGCGAAGGTCTGGCGGGCCCCGAGCGCCAGACCGACGAGGCCCAGCAGCCACAGCACGGCGATCCGGGCGGCCCACCCGGCCAGTTCCCGCACGCTGGTCACCGCCCGGTGCCGAAGCGGCCGCAGGAAGCCCGTGGCGATGACGAGCGCCCCGACGAGCGTGACCGACAGCGGGATCACCGTGATGCCGGCGTGCGTCTCGGCGAGGGCGCCTGCGTTCCCCGAGAGCTCGACGGTCCCGCCGACCGCCGTCACCACGGTCGCGGCGACGGCCCGGGGGAAAGCCCGGTCGGGGAGGTAAGCGGACCCGGCGGCCCACAGCCCCAGCGCGGCGACCACGCCCATGGCGATCAGCCCGGCCAGCGCCGTGGCGACAGCCTGCGCCCAGCCGTGGGGGGCGGTCGGCGGGGCGGAGGGGCTTGGGATCACGCTGCCACGCTAAGCAGCGCCGCAGCGCCGCGCCCGCCGGGAGGTCCGTCCGCGTCCGCTTGCGAGCGGTACGGGACCGGAGCACACAATGGTCATGTTCGGGAAATGCGGCAGTAGTTAGTTCATACGCCGCAAAATGCCGACATCGGGAGCGCTTGTGAGTGTGGAACCGCCGGCCTCCGGCCGCCCCACCGGACCGCCTTCCGGCCCCCTGTCGGGCCCGCCCTCCCAGCCGCCTTCGGGCCCGCCCACCCAGCCTTCGGGCGGGGGCGATGCCGACGAACCAGAGCCTCGCCGCCACTTGTGGTTGTCGGTACCCCGGGTCGCGGTGCTCGCCGCCGTGGTGGTGGCCGCCGTGGTGGTGGCCGTCGTCCTCACCAACTCCGGCGGTGGCTCCAAGGCCCAGGGCGAGGTCTTCCTCCAGCCCGCGGCCGAGACGGGCCCCGATCCCTTCACGGAGTCGTCCGCGACGAACACCTCCCCCTCGTCGGCAGCGCCTGCCCACTCGGCATCGCCGACATCTCCCGGCCAGTCGGCATCACCGACCTTGTCCGCCTCGACAGCCCCGGCTCCACGGTCGACGGCGCCGAACGCCGTGCGCGGCATCGAGGGCGGGGCACCCGGCCTCTACAGCGGCACCCAGAAGGTCTCCAGCTGCAACGTGGAGAAGCAGGTCAAGTACTACCAGGCGAGTCCGGCCCGGAACAGCGCGTTCGCCGCCTCCGTGGGCGTCCGCCCGTCCGACGTCCCCGCGTACCTGCGCTCGCTCACGCCCGTACAGCTGCGGATGGACACACGCGTCACCAATCACGGCTACCGCAACGGATCCACCACCAGCTACCAGGCCGTCCTGCAGGCGGGGACGGCCGTCCTCGTGGACAGCCACGGGGTGCCCCGGACCCGGTGCGCCTGCGGCAACCCGCTGGCGCCGCCGGTCGCCCAGCGGACCGCGCCCCGGTACGTCGGCCCGAAGTGGTCGTCGTACCGTCCCCAGAACGTCGTCGTGGTCACGCCCGCCCCGCAGATCGTCAAGGCGTTCGTCGTCTTCGACCCCCACCACGACAAGTGGTTCGCCCGCTACCCCGGCGACACGGGCCACAAGGACCACTGGACGCGGCCGCCGGAGCACCCGCCCGTCCCGAGCGTGAGCGTCACACTGCCCACCACGACGGCCCCCGGCACGCCGACACCGTGCGTGAGCGGAAAGCCGGCGCTTTGCACGCCATCGGCGTCCACGACTTCGCCGTCTTCGTCGTCGTCCAAGACTTCGCCGTCCTCGCCGTCCCCGTCCAAGACTTCCCCGTCCCCGTCCCCGTCCCCGTCGTCGTCGTCGAGCGTGCCGTCCTCGTCGTCGTCCGTGGCGCCCCCGACCTCCGGGCCGCCGTCCTCCGAGCCCGCGACCTCTCAGCCGCCGTACTCCGAATCCTTGGGCTCCCAGTCCGTGCCCACCTCCGAAGCCCCGCCCACCTCTGCGGCTCCGCCCACCTCCGCAGCTCCGCCCACCTCCGCCCCGGCCGAGACGCTTTCCCAGCCGGCGTCCACCCCCAGCGCCCCGGAATCCCCCGCGACGGAACCGGCGTCCTGACGCGGTCCGAGGCGAGGCCGCTCGGCGGGGACTGCCGGGCGCGGCCCGGGGTACGAGCACAAGTGCAGCAGCGACCGGTCAGACCGGCTTCCGAGAGACACACGCATGAGCGAGCACCTGGACGGGGCAGTGATACCGACTGGTTTCGACGTTCCCGTGGAACCGCTTCGGCGGGCGGCGCACTACACCGGTGAACCCGGATGCATAGCCGAGGCGCGGTCCTTGGCCGCGTGCTTCCTCGAACAGCTCAGGACCGAGTGGTGCGCCGAGATCGACGGCCGAGCCGGCGAGGCACTGCTCCTGGTGGTGAGCGAACTGGTCACCAACGCGAACCGGCACAGCAACGGGCCGTACGTCCTGGAGCTGGAGGGCACGGACACCTCGGTGACCGTGTCCGTGTACGACAGCAGCGCCGCACTGCCCCGGCGGTTCCCCCGGGACCCGGAACGCGTGGGCCGGCACGGGCTGGAGATCGTGCACGCACTGGCGACGGACGTGACCGTCGAACGGGTGCCGGTCGGCAAGCGGGTGCGTGCCGTGGTGGATCTCGGGCGCGGCTGATTCCGCGGACTGCGGACTGGGCGGCACCCGCGCGCCGGGGGCGCGTCCGTCAGGCGCGGCCGAGCTCGCCCAGCATGCCCTGAAGCAGTTGCGTGATGATGCGTTTGATCAGGCGGGAGACGTGCATCTGCGAGCAGCCGAGCCGTTCGCGATCTCTGCCTGGGTGGCCTCCTCCACGAACCTGAGGTGGATGACTGCCGATCGCGTTCGCTGAGTTCGGCCACGAGCGGCGCGAGGGAGTGGAAGTCCTCGACGAGCCTGATCCCGGTCTCCTCCACGCCGATGAAGTCGGAGAGTACCGCCTCGCCGTCCTCGGGGCCGTCACCGGTGAGGGCGGCGTCGAGCGACGCGGAGTTGTAGCCGTTGGACGCGATCTGCGCCTCGACGACCTCGTCCTCGGAGAGGTTCATCAGGGTGGCGAGCTCGGCGACGGTCGGCTCCCGGTCCAGGCGGCTGGAGAGTTCCTCGCGGGCCCTGGCCAGCTCCACGCGCAGTTCCTGCAGCCGCCGCGGCACGTGCACCGCCCAGGTCGTGTCGCGGAAGAACCGCTTGATCTTGCCGACGATGTAGGGCAGCGCGAACGAGGTGAACTCCACCTCGCGGGACAGCTCGAACCGGTCGATGGCCTTGATCAGGCCGATCATCCCGGTCTGGACGATGTCCTCCATGTCGTCGCCGCGGTTGCGGAACCGGCCCCATCAGCGACGTGAACGAGCCGCCGGGCGAGTTGATGTAGACCGCGATCTCGTGCTCCGGTGCCGCCGACTCCAGATGGAGGAGTTGCGCGATGACGACGTTGGCGACGCCGTCGTCGATCTCGGTGCCGAGAAAGATGATCCGCTCGTTGAGCAGCCGGCTGAAGACGTCGTAGGACCGCTCGCCCTGCGCGGTCCGTTCGATGACGTACGGAACCGTGTACGACCCCATGTCACAACCCCATCCGTCGGCGGGAGGCGGCCGGGCGGACGTCGCGAGCGACTCCAGGACCCGGTCCACCATCCCGTACTCCCTGGCCTGTTCGGCCGTGCACCAGCGGTCCCGGTCGCCGTCCCGCGAGATCGTCTCCTCGCTCTGCCCGGTGTGCTCGGCGGTGTTCCGCTCGATGGTCTTCTTGGCGAACTCCAGGTTCTCCGCCTGGATCTCGATGTCCGCGGTGGTGCCGCCGATCCCGGCCGACGGCTGGTGCATCATGATCCGCGCGTGGGGCAGCGCGAACCGCTTGCCGCGCGTGCCCACGGTGAGCAGGAACTGGCCCATGCTCGCGGCGAATCCCATCGCCAGCGTCGACACGTCGTTGGGGATGAGCCGCATCGTGTCGTAGATGGCGAGCCCCGCGGTGACGGAACCACCGGGGCTGTTGATGCAGAGGCTGATGTCGGTGCGCGGGTCCTCGGCCGACAGCAGGAGCAGCTGCGCGCACACACGGTTGGCCGACACCTCGTCGACCTGCGTGCCCAGGAAGACGATCCGCCGGGCGAGCAGTTGCGCGGCGAGGTGGTCGAAGCGGCTGGGTGGGCTCTCGCCTTCTTCCGCTCGGGGCGAGAGCCTGGCGAGTGGCGGCAGTGGGGTCATCGGGTCTCCCTGTCGTGGCACGGATGCCGTCGACCCCACTGTTGAGCGCGGGCGGTCGGACGATGCGGTTTCTCTGCCCGGGGCAGATTCGCCACGGGCAGAGCCCGTCCTCAGCCCTTCTCGCGCAGCTGCCGGAAGAACGCCCGTACGTCGTCGACCAGCAGGTCCGGCTCCTCCATCGCCGCGAAGTGCCCGCCCCGGTCGAACTCCGTCCAGCGCACGATGTTCTCCATGCGCTCCGCCTTGTGCCGCAGTGGGATCTGCGGCTCGGCCGGGAAGACGGCGAGGGCGGTCGGCGCGGTGGACGGCTCGGTGGCGGCGGCGGCCCGGCCCGAGGCGTGCGCCCGTTCGTAGTAGATCCGGGCGGAGGAGCCGGCGGTCCCGGTCAGCCAGTACAGCATCACGTCGGTGAGCAGCCGGTCCCGGTCGACGGCCTCCTCGGGCAGTTCCTCGCAGTCCGTCCACTCCCGGAACTTCTCGACGATCCAGGCGAGTTGACCGACGGGCGAGTCCGTGAGCGCGTACGCCAGGGTCTGCGGCCGGGTCGACTGGAGCACCGCGTATCCGGTCCCCTCCCGGGACCAGTCGCGCCAGCGGCGCCAGGAGGTCAGCGCGCGCCGCTGTTCCTCGGGGCTGAGCGCGGCCAGCTCCTCCGGCGTGGGCTCGGTGGCCGCCTGCGCCCCGGGCAGCAGGTTGAGGTGAACGCCGATCACCCGGTCGGGGTGGGCGCGGCCCAGCTCCCGGGAGATCGCCGCACCCCAGTCGCCGCCCTGCGCGCCGAACCGCTCGTAGCCGAGCCGCCGCATCAGCTCGGCCCAGGCGTCGGCGACCCGGCCCGCCTCCCAGCCCCGGTCCGGGGTGGGCCCGGACAGCCCGAATCCCGGGACGCTCGGTACCACGACATGGAACGCGTCGGCCGCATCACCGCCGTACGCGGCCGGGTCGGTCAGCGGGCCCACGACGTCGAGGAACTCGACGATCGACCCCGGCCACCCGTGGGTGATCACCAGCGGGGTGGCATCCGGCTCCGGGGAGCGGACATGGGCGAAGTGGACGTCGGCCCCGTCGATCGTGGTCGTGAACTGGGGCCACTCGTTCAGCCGTGCTTCGGCCGCACGCCAGTCGTACTCGTGCCGCCAGTACCGTACGAGCTCGCGCAGATAGTCCCCGGGAACGCCGTAGTCCCATCCGACGCCGGGCAGCTCGTCCGGCCACCGGGTGCGGTCAAGGCGGTCGTGCAGGTCGTCGAGGTCGCTCTGGGGGATCGCGAGACGGAAGGGCCGGATGTCGCCCGCGGGCGATGACGTCGTCATGACCGGGATGCTAGTTCGGGGCCCTCGGAGCGCCCCACGGATTAATCCGCGGCCCGACCGATGACTTTCGCGGCGCGGACCGGTCGACACTGATGACCGCGTCCCCGCTCCAGGAGGTGCCCATGGCCACCGAAGGTTTCACCACGTATCTCTGGTTCGACGGCCAGGCCGAGGAGGCCGCCCACTACTACGTCTCGATCTTCAAGAACTCCAGCATCGGGCGGATCGGCCGCTACACCGAGGCCGGGCCGGGCCCCGCAGGCTCCGTGATCGCCGTCGACTTCACGGCCAACGGCCACAAGTTCGTCGCGCTGAACGGCGGCCCCCAGTTCAAGTTCAACGAGGCGATCTCCTCCCAGATCTACTGCGACAACCAGGAGGAGGTCGACCACTACTGGAACAAGCTCACCGAGAACGGTGGTGAGCCCGGCCCCTGCGGCTGGCTCAAGGACAAGTACGGCGTGTCCTGGCAGGTCATCCCTAACGGGCTCATCGACATGATCGGCGACCCGGACCCCGAGAAGGCGGCCCGCACCACCCGGGCGATGCTCTCGATGAGCAAGCTCGACATCGCCGCCCTGGAGAAGGCGTACGCGGGCGAGTAGGGGTGGACGGTCACGGCCGGCCCACCCCCTCCGGGCGAACCGGCCGCGCGGCTGGGCGGACGCCGCAGGCGCCGCGACCTCGTCGGCGCCCAGCCTCCTGCCGTACACCCGGACGTCGTCCACCGCCCCCTTGGGGGGCGCTCGTGTACGTGGCCCGCAGGCCCTTGCCGAGCTCCTGCCCGAGCACGTTCCGGCTCCGCCAGCGAGTCCCCGAGGTACAGCACCGTGGGCGTGGGCACCTCTGCCGGGGCGTCGCTCGGGGCGTCGCTAGGCGAGGCGTGGGCCTGCTGCCGCGTGGCGGCGACCGACGCGCCCGGCACGGAGGGAGAGGGCGGCGACGCCTCGGGCCCGTCCGCCGGATCCCCGCACGCGCCGAGCAGCACCCCGGCCGGCAGCACTCCCACGATCCACCGCTTCCGCATACGGCAACTCCCGCCCCGGCCACCGAAACGGCTCCCCAGGCAAGCACAGCCGGACACGAGGGGGAAGACACGCGTCGGTCAGCCGTGGCTCCCGTACGTCGAAGCCGCTCAGGAAACGTCGTTCACCAACACCGCCGCCCCGTCGAATCGGCCGGCCTTGAGGTCCTTCAGCGCCTGCTGGGCCTGCGACAGCGGATACGTGTGCGTGGTGGCGCGTACGCCGTGCCGGGCGGCCAGCGCGAGGAACTCCCGGCCGTCCTCGCGGGTGTTCGAGGTGACGCTGCGCACCTCCTTCTCGTAGAACAGCTCGCTCTCGTAGTGCAGCGGCGGGGTGTCGCTCAGGTGGATCCCGGCGATCGACAGGACGCCCCCGCGGTCCAGGGCCCGCAGCGCGACCGGCACCAGGTCCCCCACGGGGGCGAACAGGATCGCGCTGTCCAGGGGCTCCGGCGGCTGGGCGTACGCGTCCCCGGCCGACGCGGCGCCCAGGTCCAGGGCGAGTCGCTGCGCGGCCGCACCGCGGGTCAGGACGTGCACGGTGGCCCGCTCGGCGTACGCCACCTGCGCGCACAGATGGGCGCTGCCCCCGAACCCGTACAGCCCGAGCCGCCCGCCCGGCGGCAGCGACGCCCGCCGCAGCGCGCGGTAGCCGATGATGCCCGCGCACAGCAGCGGCGCGAGCGCGACGTCGTCCACCTCGCCGGGCAGCCGGTAGACGAAGGCGGCCGGGACGGTCGTGTACTCGGCGTAGCCGCCGTCGGCGTCCCAGCCGGTGTACCGCGAGGCCGGGCACAGGTTCTCCGCGCCGCGCATGCAGTACGCACAGGTGCCGTCGGTGTGACGCAGCCAGGCCACGCCCACCCGCTCGCCGAGTTCGAAGCCGTGCACCGCGGGCCCGAACCCCGCGACCACGCCGACCACCTCGTGGCCGGGCGTGACACCGGGCCGGTGCACCGGCAGGTCGCCCTCGGTGACGTGCAGGTCGGTGCGGCACACCCCGCACGCCCGCACGTGCACGAGCAGCTCGTCGTCCCCGGGCACCGGGACGGGCTTCTCGACGAACCGTAGGGGGTCCTCCTCGACCGGTCGCGGCCCGGTCACCGTCCATGCCCGCATCGTCGTGCCGCCCGCCATACCGCGCCCCGTCCGCCGAAGTCCGCCCGTGTCCGCCCTCCAGTCTGGAACAAGGTGCCGCATCCGGCGCGCGGCCCGACCGGGGGGTGACTAGCGTGAAGATTCGGACCACCCACCGAGCGGGAGAGGGTCGCAGCCATGGCGGTACAACCTGAGGGAACCCCCTGTTGGGCCGACGCGATGTTCAGCGACGTCGAGGGAGCCAAGAGCTTCTACGGCGACGTCCTCGGCTGGACCTTCGGCGAGGCGTCGTCGGAGTACGGCAACTACACCCAGGCCTACGTGGACGGCAAGGCGGTGGCCGCCGTCGTCCCGCCGATGCCCGGGCAGGAGGGGCAGTCGCAGTGGTGCCTGTACTTCGCCTCGCCGGACGCTGCCGCCACCGCCCGCAAGATCCGCGACAACGGCGGCGAGGTGCTGATGGAGCCGATGCAGGTCGGCGAGTTCGGCACGATGTGCCTGGCCCGTGAGCCCAGCGGCGCCGTCTTCGGCGTCTGGCAGGCAGGCACCCACGAGGGCTTCGAGGCGACCGGCGTGCCCGGCGCCTACTGCTGGGCCGAGGTCTTCACCCGCGAGCCCGAGAAGGCGGACGCGTTCTTCACCGCGGTGTTCGGGTACCGGGCGAAGCAGATCCAGGACGACGCGGTCGACTTCCGGATCTTCAACCTCGGCGGCGACAGCGTCCTGGGCCGGATGAGGATGACGGACGACTTCCCGCCCGAGGTGCCGCCGTACATCAACGTCTACTTCACCGTCGCCGACTGCGACGACGCCGTCGCCAAGGCGACCAAGCACGGCGGCGTCCTGCGGTTCGGCCCGATGGACAGCCCCTTCGGCCGGTTCGCGGCGCTCAGCGACCCGCAGGGCGCGAACTTCTCGGTGATCGACATCACGGCCACGCAGGGGGAGATGCCGCAGACCGAGGACGTCTCCTAGGCGGTGGCAGGGGGCCCACTCGGCCGTGGCATGATCGAAGCCATGCGTGAACGTGTGGTGGCCGCGTGCGACGGGGCTTCGAAGGGAAATCCCGGTCCGGCGGGCTGGGCATGGGTGGTCTCCGACGACGCCGGGACTCCGGCCCGCTGGGAGGCCGGTCCGCTCGGCACCGCCACCAACAACGTCGCCGAACTCACCGCGCTGGAGCGGCTGTTGGCGGCGACCGACCCGGACGTGCCGCTCGAGGTCCGGATGGACTCGCAGTACGCGATGAAGGCCGTCACCACCTGGCTGCCCGGCTGGAAGCGCAACGGCTGGAAGACGGCCGCCGGCAAACCGGTCGCCAACCAGGAACTGGTCGTGCGGATCGACGAACTGCTCGACGGCCGCTCGGTCGACTTCCGCTACGTACCCGCCCACCAGGTCGACGGCGACCCGCTCAACGACTTCGCCGACCGCGCCGCCAGCCAGGCCGCGACCGTGCAGCAGCCCGCGGGCAGCGCCCTGGGCTCGCCGGAGCCGCCGCCCGCGCCCGCCGCCCCGGCGTCCGCCGCGCCGCGCCGCCGCGCGAACGGGTCCACGGCGTCGCGGCAGCGCGGCGGCGGGGCGTCGTCCCGCACGATCAAGGCGAAGTTCCCCGGCCGCTGCGTGTGCGGCCGCTCCTATGCGGCCGGTGAGCCCATCGCCAAGAACGGGAAGGGCTGGGGCCACCCGGAGTGCCATACGGCGGCCGGATAGGGGCCCCGGGGCGGCGCGCGGCTGGGGCCGAGCGGCAGGCCGAAGCGGGACAGCGCCGGGTTCGGCTTGACGCCGGCCGTCCACACGATCGTGTTGGAGTCGACCTCGAGCCCGTTCTTGAGCACCACGTGGCCGTCGACGCAGGACTCCATGGAGGTGGAGAGGTAGACCTCGACGCCGCGGCCCTCGAGGTGCTCCTTGCCGTCACACGACCACGCCGCGTCGGCCCCCGGTCTCCGGGCCGCGCGTCTCGATGAACTTCTTGAAGCGCTCCAGGTCGCCCTTGGTCTGCCGCCTCACGAACCCGAGCTTGTCGCCGACGGTGTCGGTGATACCGCCCGGGTGGAAGTCCATCTGCAGCATCACCTTGGTGTGGTCGTCGTCGAGGCGATGGAAGGTGACCACACCCGCCTGGCGCGCCTCGCCGTCGACGGTGGTCCACGCCACCCGCTCGTCCGGGATCTGCTCGGTGATCTCGGCGTCGAACTCCCGGTGCACCCCGTTCACGTTGGTCACCCAGGGGGTGAGCCTGTCGGTGCGCTGCTCGATCCGCTCCACCCCGCTCATGAACTGGGAAAGGTCTCGAACTGCGTCCACTGGTTGTACGCCGTGTGCACCTGGTTGTACGCGGTGTGCACCGGGACGCCGACCTCGATGGATTCCTCGACAAGCGACACGGGTCCGTTCCTCCTCGTCTTCGTCGGACACGTCCGGCGCGGGTACCGCGCGACCTGCGGGACAAACCGGCCGCGGAGCGGGGCTCAGTCGGTGTCGAAGGCGTAGTGAGCGGTGTGGTCGAGCATGTCCGCCGGGGTGACGTCGCTCCACGGCTTCATGGTGTCGTGCAGGTCCACCACGTTCGGCGTACCGGCGGTCGGCAGGTAGCCGGCCCCCGGGTGCCGGCGCTGCCACTCGGCCCACAGCTTGTCGATGTAGGCGTGGTGCAGCCAGAACACCGGGTCGTTGGGGGAGACGCCGGTGGCCATCTGCCCGCCGACCCACACGTGGACCCGGTTGTGCAGATTGGCGCCGCGCCAGCCCTCGAGATGGTTGCGGAAGCCGTCGGAGGCGCTGTTCCAGGGTGCCGTGTCGTACGTCGCCATCGCCAGCACCGACTCGACCTCCGCCCGGGTCGGCAGCTCGCGGCCGCCGGCGCCGAGCGAGCGGCGCAGATAGGTGCGGTTGTCGACGCGCACCGTGAGGGGCCAGTTGCCGGTGGACGCGGCGAACGGGCCGTCCATCACCCGGCCGTCCACGCTGCGCCCGGTGCCGCCGAGGAAGTCGGGTGCCCACAGCGAGGCACGCGCGGTGCGGTTGGTGCTCCAGTCCCAGTAGGGCAGCGCGACCGAGGCGTCCACCGACTGCAGCGCCTGCTCGAACTCCAGGAGGAATCTGCGGTGCCAGGGCAGGAACGACGGTGAACGGTGGCCCGTTCGTTCGCCGTTGTCCGTGTCACCCATGATGAAGGCGTTGTGCGTCGTGACGAAGGCGTCGTAGCGGCCGCTGCGCTTGAGTTCCAGGACGGCGGCGACGAAGCGCCGCTTCTCGTCGGCGGTCAGGGTGGCCTGGTTCTTGCGGACGGTCATGTGCAGGTACTCCGGATGTACTTGAGGGGCGGTCAGTTGGCGGCGAACGGGACGAGCCGGGCGCCCTGCAGTTCGTCGACCGCGGCACGGGCGGCGGCTCGCGGGCTCGCGACCGGGTCGTAGTGGCTGACGACGCTGATCCAGCTGCCGTCGGCGTTCTGCATCACGTGCAGCTCCGCCCCGTCGACGAACACGGCGTAGCCCATGTCGTGGTGGTGACCGCCCCCGCTCGTCGGCCGGCCCTGTATGCGGCGGCCTTGGTAGACCTCGTCGAAGGGGTCGGGGGAGTCGTGGTGGTGCTCGTGTCCGGCGGCGGACGCGCCGGGTGCGACGACCGTCCGGGCGCCGGCGGCCGCGGCGAGGGCGGCGGTGACGGTGAGCGCGCGGCGACGGCTGAGTTCCGGCATACGGGACCTCCTGGGTGTGTTCGGGTGAGGACCCCGCATGCCTATCGGTCCATCGGAGAGTGGGAGAAATCGCCGGGAAGTGGTTGGCTCCGATCTGGACAATTAGCCACATGCCGTACAAGATTGAACAAAGATGATCTTGCTGTGAGGGGCGCCCGGAAGACTCCGGAAGGGGGAATTCCTCTCCCTGGCGAAGGTGTTTCGCGTGTTCTTTCGCTGAGCGCCGTGCCGGAGGTGGTGCCGCTCACGCAGGGAAACTGACGCGATCCGTGGGGTCGGAGGGGTGCCTGCGGCTCCTGCTACTCTGCGCTGTCAATTGACCACTTTCGGTAATTGTCAGGGGTGTGTGCGTGAAGGTCGCCTGTGTCGGCGGCGGGCCCGTCGGCCTGTATCTCTCGATCCTGCTCAAGCGGCAGGACCCCGCCCACGAAATCACCGTCCACGAGCGCAACCCGGAGGGCTCGACCTACGGCTGGGGCGTCACGTACTGGCGCGGACTGCTCGACAAGCTCCGGGCGCACGACCCCGAGACGGCGCGCGCGGTCGAGGCGCACTCGGTCCGCTGGAGCGACGGCGTCGCCCATGTCCGGGACCTGACGACCCGGCACCGCGGCGACGAGGGCTTCGGCATCGGCCGCCACCGGCTGCTGGAGATCCTCGCCGACCGGGCCCGGTCCCTCGACGTACGGCTGGAGTTCGAGCACGACGTCACCGCCGAGGACCTGCCGGCGGCCGACCTGGTGGTGGCCGCGGACGGCGTCCACAGCGCGCTGCGCGACCGTCACGCCGGCCACTTCGGCACTCGGGTGCGGCTCGGGCGCAACCACTACATCTGGCTCGGCACCACCAAGGTGTTCGACGCCTTCACCTTCGCCTTCATGGAGACCGACCACGGCTGGATCTGGTGCTACGGCTACGGATACGGCGACCGGCACAGCACCTGCGTCGTCGAGTGCTCCCCGCAGACCTTCACGGGCCTCGGCCTCGACCGAGTGGGTGAGGCCGACGGCCTGGCCCTGCTGGAGAAGCTGTTCGTCGACGTGCTGGACGGCCACCCCCTGATCGGGCGGCCCTCGGCCGACGGCAGCGCCCAGTGGCTGAACTTCCGCACCCTCACCAACCGGACGTGGTACCGGGACAACCTCGTCCTGCTCGGCGACGCCGCCCACACCACGCACTACTCCATCGGGGCGGGCACCACCCTCGCCCTGGAGGACGCGATCTGCATGGCCGGCGCCCTCCGCGAGCACGCCGCGCTCCCGCAGGCCCTCGCCGCCTACGAGCGGGAACGCACCTCTGCCCTGCTGTCCGTCCAGAGCGCGGCCCGCTACAGCGCCCAGTGGTACGAGAACCTGCCCCGCTACATCGGCCTGCCCCCGCACCGGATGTTCGCCCTGCTCGGCCAGCGGCACTCGCCGCTGCTGCCGTACGTCCCGCCCCAGCTGTACTACGGGATCGACAAGGCGGCCGGGCAGTTGGAGGTGCTGCGCAGGCTGAAGCGGTGGCTGGGGCCGAAGGTGGCGAAGACCGTGCATGCGCGGTCGCTGACCGCCCCGCAGGTGGACAGCGGACATGTTGGTGAACGGCCATTCACCCGATAAGGTGAATTGATATTCACCTGTCTTCCGTGCCGCCCGCTGGAGTGCCGATGGACCAGCCCGCCTCGATAGCCGACCCGCCCGGTGTGCGCGCCGGGCGGACCCGCAGGCGGGACGGGCTCACCATCCCGGTGCTGGCTTTCGGCGGCATCCTCATGGCCGTCATGCAGACGGTGGTCGTCCCGCTGCTGCCGGACCTGCCCCGGCTGACCGGCGCGTCGGCGGGCGCGGTCTCCTGGATGGTCACCGCGACCCTGCTGTCCGGCGCCGTCCTCACCCCGGTGCTCGGCCGCGCCGGCGACATGTACGGCAAGCGCCGGGTGCTGACGGCGGCCCTCGCCCTGATGACCGTGGGCTCGGTGATGTGTGCCCTGTCCTCCGACATCGGCGTGCTCATCGCGGCCCGCGCCCTGCAGGGTGCCGCCGCCTCCGTCGTACCGCTGTCGATCAGCATCCTGCGGGACGAGCTGCCGCCGGAGCGCCGGGGATCCGCGGTGGCGTTCATGAGCTCCACCGTCGGCATCGGCGCCGCCCTGGGGCTGCCGCTCGCCGCACTGGTCGTGCAGTACGCCGACTGGCACACCATGTTCTGGCTGACCAGTGCCCTCGGCGCTCTGGGTGTGACCGCGGTGTGGTGGGCGGTGAAGGAATCGCCCGTGCGGGAGCCGGGCCGGTTCGACGTGCTCGGCGCGCTCGGACTGGCCGCCGGGCTGGTGTGCCTGCTGCTGGCGGTGTCCCAGGGCGGGCAGTGGGGCTGGGGCAGCCCGCGGATCGGGGGCCTGTTCCTCGGCGCCGTTGTCGTCCTGGCCCTGTGGTGGCGGCAGCAGCTGCGCGCCGAACGGCCGCTGGTCGACCTGCGGCTGGTCACGCGGCCGAGGGTCGGCCTCTCCCATGTCGCCGCCCTGCTGACCGGTTTCGCCTTCTACGCCAACACCTTGGTCACGGCACAGCTGGTGCAGGCGCCGAAGGCCACCGGATACGGGCTCGGCCTGTCGATCGTCGCCACCGGCCTGTGCCTGCTGCCCGGCGGCGTCATCATGCTGCTGTTCTCGCCCGTCTCGGCCCGCATCTCGGCGGCCCGCGGCCCGCGGATCACGCTCGCCCTGGGGGCCGCGGTCATCGCGTGCGGCTATGCGGTGCGCATCGCCGACAGCCGTGACCTGTGGATGATCATCCTGGGTGCCGCCGTGGTGGCGACCGGCACCACCCTCGCCTACTCGGCGCTGCCCACCCTCATCCTGCGTGCCGTCCCGGCCGGGCAGACCGCGTCCGCCAACGGCGTCAACGTCCTCATGCGCACCATCGGCCAGGCCACCTCCAGCGCCGCCGTCGCCGCCGTCCTCGTGCACCACAGCAGCCTGGTCGGCGGCGCCCCGGTGCCCGCCCTGCACGGCTACCTGCTGGCGTTCGCGATGGCGGGCACCGTCGCCCTGGCCGCCTGCGCGGCGGCGCTGTCCATCCCGGGGGACGCCGCCTCCGGGGGCACGCGGCGCGCCCGCGGCCGCACCCGAGGCGCCCGGGACGAGGCGCTGGAGGGAGCATGAGTGCCGTGAGCACTCCACCCGGGACGTCGACGTCCGCACGGGCATCCGCGTCCGTGCCCGAAAGCGCCGCGTCCGTGCCCGAAGGCGCTGCCGGGCCCGCGCCCGAAAGTGCCGCCGCGTCCGCGCCCGGCCGCCGGGACGCCGAGGCGACCAAGGCGGCCATCCTCAAGGCGGCCCGGTATCTCCTGGCCCGGCACGCGCACGCCGACATCACGCTCAAGGGGGTCGCCGAACGCGCCGGAGTCAGCCCGCCGTTGATCCTGAAGTACTTCGGCACGAAGGACGCCCTCTTCGCCCGTGTCATGTCCTTCGAGAACGACGCGACCGGCCTGCTGGACGCCCCGCTGGACGACCTCGGCCGGCACATGGTCCGCCACGTGCTGGAAAGCCAGCGCGAGCGGGGCGCCGACCCCATCCTGAGGATCGTGTTCGCGCCCCTGCACGGCGCGCACGGCGACATCCTGCGCGCCAACTTCCGCGCCCAGGTGACCGACCGCCTCGCCGAGCGCCTCCCCGGCCCCGACGCGGACCTGCGGGCCGAACTGGCCGTCGGTACCCTGCTCGGCCTGGGCGTGATGTATGGGATCGCCCGCGGCCCCCGTGTGCGCGAGAGCGCGATCGACGACCTCGTGGAGCGGTACGCGCCCACCGTGCAGGCACACCTGACGCCTTGAGTGAAAACGCACAGGTAGCAGCCCGGAGAGCAGCCCGGAGGTGCGTTCCGCACAGGGACGCGACGGGTGACAGACTGACGGCATGGACGAACGTGAATTCGGCAGGTCGGGTCAGCACGCATCGGTCGTCGGGCTCGGCACCTGGCAACTGGGCGCCGACTGGGGCGACGTGGACGACAAGGAAGCCCTCGCCGTGCTGGAGGCGGCGGCCGAGTCGGGAGTGACCTTCTTCGACACGGCCGACGTCTACGGCGACGGGCGCAGCGAACAGACCATCGCCTCCTTCCTCAGCACCCGGCCCGACCTGCATGTGCTGGTCGCGACGAAGATGGGCCGGCGCGTCGAGCAGATTCCGGAGAACTACGTCCTGGACAACTTCCGCGCCTGGAACGACCGCTCCCGGCGCAACCTCGGCGTCGATCGCATCGACCTGGTGCAGTTGCACTGCCCGCCGACGCCCGTCTACTCCTCCGACGAGGTGTTCGACGCCCTGGACACCCTCGTGGAGGAGGGGCGGATCGCCGCGTACGGCGTCAGCGTGGAGACCTGCGCCGAGGCTCTGACGGCGATTGCCCGGCCGCATGTGGCCAGCGTCCAGATCATCCTCAACCCGTTCCGCATGAAGCCCCTGCGCGAGGTGCTTCCGGCCGCCCGGGAGGCGGGCGTCGGCATCATCGCCCGCGTCCCGCTCGCCTCCGGGCTGCTGTCGGGCAAGTACACCAAGGACACGGTCTTTCCTGCCAACGACCACCGCACCTTCAACCGGCACGGGGAGTCCTTCGACCAGGGCGAGACCTTCTCCGGCGTCGACTACGAGACCGGCATCGAGGCCGCGGCCGAGTTCGCCGCCCTCGCCCCCGAGGGGTACACGCCGGCCCAGTTGGCGCTGCGCTGGATCATCCAGCAGCCCGGCGTCACCACCGTCATCCCAGGTGCCCGCTCGCCCGAGCAGGCGCGCGCCAACGCGGCCGCCGCCAAGCTGCCCCCGCTGACCGACGAGACGCTCGAGGCCGTCCGGGACCTCTACGAGCGCCGGATCAAGGACCAGGTCGAGGACCGCTGGTAGGCCCCACGGGGCGGTCACGGCTCCAGGCGCAGCTGCCGTTCCTGCTCCTGGTCGCCGGGTGCGGCACCCTCGTCGTGTGCCGTGAAGGCGTGGGCCAGCTTGTCGCCGACCTTCCGCACGGCCTCCGGGGTGCCCTGGAGCGTGACCGTCACCGGCGCGGACAGCGGGCCGCCGTCGCGGGCGTCGCCGGGCGCCGGCTTCTCCGGCTCGCCGGAGAAGGTGGCCGTGCGGACGGTGGCCCCCTCGTCGGCAGGGAGCCCGTCCGGCGCCCCGAAGACCCCCTCCAGTGTCCTGACGACCGTCTGCGCGTCGGCGACTGTGCCGCCGCTGAGCGTCACCGTGAGCTGCGTGCCGGGCATCGGCCGGGACCTCCTCGAGTGGACTGCCTGGGTCGCGCGGTCCGTGTAACCGTCGTCGTAACCGTCGTCGTAACCGTCGTCGTAACCGTCGTCCGACCGCCCAAACAGCCGGTTGGCAGGACTCCGGCTTTTCGGGGAACTCGCGGGGACAGAGGGCTCAGGTGGCCGGAACTGGGAGGCAGCGTGACAGTCGGGGAAGACGGTGCGGACAGGCGTCGGGGACGCAACGAGACCGAGGAGGAGAGAGCCGACCGCATGTGGGTGGAGCTCATCCAGGAGGTCCGAGTGGCCCAGACGGGTGTGCAGATCCTCTTCGGCTTCCTGCTCACCGTCGTGTTCCAGCCGAAGTACGAAAGGCTGACCCACACGGACCAGGTCATCTACATCGTCACGGTCGTCCTGGGTGCCGCCACGACCGGTGCGCTCATCGGGCCGGTGTCCCTGCACCGCCTGGTCGCCGGGCGCCGGGTCAAGCCCCAGGCCGTGCGATGGGCCTCCCGGCTGACCTTCGTGGGCCTCGTGCTGCTGCTCGCCACGATGACCGCGTCACTGCTGCTGATCCTCAGGGTGGCCACGCACGACGGCTACCTGCCCTGGCTGGTCGCGGTGGTGGTCGCCTGGTACCTGATGTGTTGGTTCGCGCTGCCCCTGTGGATTCGGCGCCGGTACACCTCCCGCTGAGGCGAGGGCGGCGAGCCGGCGGTCGTGCGCACGGCCGAGCACGAGCACCGAGGCGACGGCGCCGATCAGGGCGCAGAACATGTCCCACTGGGTGTCCCACACGTCGCCCTGCGTGTCCCACACGTCGCCCTGCGGGGCGAGGAACGCGTCCGCTCCGTGCCCGCCGATCAGCGCCGCCGCCCACTCCAGCAGCTCGAAGAACGCGCTGAAGGCGAGGCAGGCGCACACCGTCAGCGGGGCCAGGCAGCGGCTGCCGCGCAGGGGTGAGGTGCGCACGAGCAGCTCCCGCACGAGGTGCCCGAAACGGTCGTAGGGGTTGCGGTCCAGGCCGAAGGTGTCGCGGACCCCTATCGCCCACGGGCACCTCGGCATAGGTGTAGTGGCCGCCCACCGCCAGCATCAGCGCGTGCGCCGCCAGCAGGCAGCACAGCAGGTCCGTCAGCGGGAAGCGCCGCCGGAGCAGGACGACCAGCGGCAGCCCGACGAGCATCCACACCGTCTCCAGCAGCCAGGTCGTGCGGTCGCGCGGGGCCCACGCCGAGACGGCCATGCCGGCGACCACCGCCCCGGCCGGGAGGGCGGGCAGGACACGGCGCGGGGCGGGGTGCACAGCGGGCATGGCGGGGCTCCTTGTCGTGGGAGCCCCATCGTGGCGGAGCGCCACGTCGACGGCATGAGTACGGCTCCTCAGTCGCCGTGCGGTCAGCCCCCCGCGATGACCTCGGCCAGGAAGTCGTCCACGCCGACCTCCTCCTCGCCCGGTGCCACGACCTCATGGGTCTCGCGCAGGAAAGCCGCGACGGCCGGCACCCAGACGAACACCACCGCGTGGTGCCGGCCCCCGTCGGGGTGGGCGTTGCCGTAGAACTCCATGCACAGTTCCTCCCACGGGCCGGTCGAGACGGGACGGAAGCGGACGTCGCCGATCCCGACCGGGCCTGACAGTCCGTCACCGAGCATCTCCCGGTCCAGCTTCCACCGGGCGAGGACCCGGCCGTCGTGGCTGAACACGACCGTGACGGCGAACGGGTCGTCGGCGTCGTAGCTCAGGTGCGCCAGCACGGGAAAGCGGTCCGTGGCACCCGCCTGGAGTTGCACCACCAGGGTCTTGTGCACGAAGGAGTTCACGAGAGGGGCCCTCCCAGGACATCAGGACGTAGAGCCCTCTAGTACCCCTCCCACGCCCAAGATGCTCAGGCGTCCCGGTGATTGTCCCCGGCCCCGCGCGGTGCGCGTCCGCGAGGAGCGACGCCCCGACGGGCCTCCTCCCGGCTCGTCGCGCGGTCAGCCGAAAGCGTCGTGCAGCGCGGGCAGCAGCGTCTTCGCCGACCAGTCCAGGTACGCCTCCTGCGACTCGCCGCCGATCTGCACCAGCGCGATCTCGTTGAACCCGGCCTCGGCGTAGGGGCGTACGGCCTCCACGAAGGCCTCCGGATCGTCGCCGCACGGAATCGACTCGGCGACGTCGTCGGGCGCGACGAACTGGGTGGCCGACTCGAACGAGTCCGGGTGCGGGAGCTCGGAGTTGACCTTCCAGCCGCTGCCGAACCAGCGGAACTGCGCGTGCGCGCGCTTCACGGCCGTGTCGCGGTCGGGGTCGTAGCAGACCGGCAGCTGGCCCACGCGCGGCTTGCCCTCGCCGCCGTGCCGGTCGAAGGCCTCCAGGAGACCGGCCTTGGGCTCGGTGGCGATGACCAGGTCGGCGAGATGGCCCGCCAGCTTGCAGGACTGCTCGCCGGAGACGGCGATGCCGATGGGCGGCGGCTCGTCCGGCAGGTCCCACAGCCGCGCCGACTCCACGTCGAAGTGCGTACCGCGATGGTTGACATGGCCGCCCTTGAACAGGGCGCGGATGATCCCGACGGCTTCCTCGAGCATCTCGTGGCGTATGTCGACGGACGGCCAACCGCCGCCCACGACGTGCTCGTTGAGATTCTCGCCCGCGCCGAGGCCCAGCCGGAACCTGCCCTGCGCCAGCAACTGCATCGTCGCCGCCTTCTGCGCCACGACCGCCGGGTGGTAGCGGAAGGTCGGACAGGTCACGTACGTCATCAGCGGGATGCGCGAGGTCGCCTGGGCGGCGGCGCCGAGGACGCTCCACGCGTACGGCGAGTGCCCCTGTGAGCGCAGCCACGGAAAGTAGTGGTCCGAGGTCACCGAGAAGTCGAAGCCGACCTCCTCGGCCCGCACCACATGGTCGACCAGCTCACGCGGGCCTGCCTGCTCGGTCATCATCGTGTATCCGATTTGCACCATAACCGCCGAGTCCCCGGCTCGCGTGACCGAAAACGAGGATCAGGTCGACGCCGGGCGGAAGGTCTTCAGGAAGACGTCCAGCGCCTGCCGGCTGGCGGCCTTGCCGAAGTCGTCGGCGGGGGTCGTCCAGCGCAGCGAGAAGCTGCGGTGGTCGCCGAGGAGGAAGCCGCGGCCGAAGGTGTGCACGCGCTCGTCCCCGGTGCCGGACAGCCACTCCATGTCGGCGGCCTTGTGCCCCTGGTACGTCGTCGCGCGGATGTCGCCGATCCGGCGGTAGCCGGCGGACTGCCCCAGGTCGGGCTCGACGTCGTCCCGCCACACGGCGACCGGGTCCGGGCCGACGCGTTCGCTGTAGGTGACCGCGAGGGTGCGCGGGTCGCCGGTCGCGCCCAGGACGACCCGGTACGCCAGGTCGGACACGCGCGTGGTGCGCAGCGGCTTCCATCCCGTGGGCAGGGCCACGGAGAAGCCCTCCGGGGCGTCGTAGCGGCGGTAGCCGGCCGGCAGCCCCGACGCCGTGGCCGAGGAAGAGGCCGTCGGCGTCGCGGACGGCCGGGGCGTGCTGCCCCCGGTCCGTCCGGCGGGCCCGGTGGCGGCGGCGGAGGGGCGGTTCGCGGTGCCGGAGGCGGAACCCGACGTGCCGGTGCCGGGGAGTTGGTGGGTCGCGGCCAGCACGGCGACCGCGACGGTGACGACGGCCAGGGCGGTGCCCACGGCCATGGTCCGTCTGCTCCAGGCCCGGCCCGCCTCAAGGGCCGCGGCGTACGCGCCCCGCACCCGGGGCCGGGGGACGTTCGCCGCGACCGTGTCGGGGTCCTCGCTGACCACGCGGGTGAGCGCCTCACGGACCACCGGACGGGTCAGCCGCTCCCGGGAGTCCTTGCGCAGCAGCCCTCCCACGGCCTGGGTGAGCGGTCCGGCACGCAGCGGGGTGCGCAGCGGCAGCCGGTCCACGCCCTTCAGCGTGGCCTCGGGGCGGCCCCGGTCGCGGAACGGTGGGCGCCCCTCGACCATCGTGTACAGGATCGCGCCGAGCGCCCACAGGTCGGCCGCAGGTCCGACGCGCTCGTCACGGGCCTGCTCCGGGGAGGCGTACGACGGTGCGGTGATCCGGGGCGCGAGGGTCGCGCCCGCCAGTCCGAAACCGGTCACCACGACACCGCCCCGTTCCCGTACGAACACCTGGCCGGGGCTGAGTTCGCCGTGCGTGACGCCCTCGGTGTGCGCGGCCTCCAGCACGTCGAGCAGTTCGAGCCCGATCCGGGCCGCTCGCACATAGTTGAACGTCCCTTCCTGCGCGAGGAGTTCGCCCAGGGGCGTGCCGTCGATCCACTCGGTGACCGTCCACAGCGTCCCGGTCTCCACGATGGCGTCGACGACCGTGGCGACCCGGCCCGGCCTCATCAGCCCCATGGTCTCGGAGGTGCGCATGATGCGGGCGGTGATCCGGCGCGCGCTCTCCTCCCCGGCGTCGGCCGGGAGTGCGACCTGTGTCAGCAGGCGGGGGCGCTCCGCCTCGACGTCCTCGCCGTACCAGCAGATGCGGTTCGTTTCGCGGTGGACGACATCGAGGAGCCGGTACCGCCCGGCGACCCACTCGTGTGCGGAGACGTGCGCCTTGACCATGGTCATCCCTCGCTGAACCCCTGGCTCTCACCTTTCCCAGTGGTACGGCGGCCCAGACGGTGTGTGTTCAAAGGATCGACAACCAATCGGCCGTCCTTGCCTTTTATTCGTTCGATGCGACCGGGTGTGCGAAGAAATCCGGTCGACGCGGCGGGAGGAGGCCGACCTCGGCCGGTGGTGCGCCGGGCGTGCCGCTGGGCGGCGGACTCGTGGGACCACAATGGCCTTCGAGAAATTCCCGTTTCCGTCCGAGCAGTACGCCCGCGCAATTTCCCGCGGGAATCCGTCGGCCGAATGCACCGCGGCCGACCTGTGGTAACCAGCGGTAAAGGCGATCGTCGGCCGCATTCGAACTCGCGGCGCCCGGCCTACCGCTTTTTCGGGCGCACCTCAGCGCAGCCCGAAGTGGTCCGCCCAGGACATGACGTCGGCGGTCGTAGCGTTGCCCCCGCACACCACCAGCCCGAGCCGGGCGTCCGGCCCGACCCGCTCCCGCACCCGCCGGGCGGCCGGCAGGAGACAGCCCGCGGCGGGCTCGGCCCACACCTTGGCGTGGTCGGCGAGGTCGAGGCAGCCCTGGACGGCCTCCCGGTCCGGGACCACGAGCACCTCGGTGACCAGGGCGGAGACATGGTCGTACGTCAGTTGCGACACCGCCGGGGCGCTCAACGTCGACACGATCGACGACAGCGCCACCGGCACCGGCCCGCCCGCCTTCAGCGCCTCGGACATGGCCTGGGCGCCCTCCGTCTCCACGCCCCAGATCCGCACGCCGGGACGGAGCGCGTGCAGCGCCGTCGCCACACCCGCGATCAGCCCGCCGCCACCGATGCTGACGAGCACGTCGGTGAGCTCGCCGGCGTCCTGGGCGAACTCCAGCCCGACGGTGCCCTGACCGGCGATCACGACCGGGTCGTCGAAGGGGTGGACCAGGGTGAGCCCCTCGTCCCGCAACCGCGTCGCCAGCGCGAACGCGCCGTCCATGTCGGCGGTCAGCCGCACCGACGCCCCGGCCGCCTCCGCGATCCCGACGGACCGGGCGGGCGCCGACCGCGGCATCACCACCGTGGCCTTCACGTGGAGGGCGGCGGCCATCACCGCGAGCGCGATCCCGTGGTTGCCCCCGCTGACCGCCACCACGCCCGCGGCCCGCTCGGCCTCGCTGAGCGAGAGCAGCTTCGCCGTCGCGCCGCGCGCCTTGAACGAGCCGGTGCGCTGCAGCAGTTCCAGCTTCGCGGTCACCGGGGCGCCGAGCAGCGCGGACAGGCCGGGGCTCGGCACGGTTGGGGTGCGGACGACATGTCCGGCGATCCGCTCGGCCGCGGTTTCGATCTCCGAGATGCCGATCAAGGCAGTTCACCTTTCCGGCGCGGGGCGAGGATCCGCGCCGCTTGGCACCCTGACCCGGGGACGCGGCGCGGGTCAACACCTTTCAGAGGTCGCGGCCGACGAGGAAGGCAGGCAGCGACCGCAGCTGGGCGGCGGCCGTCGCCTCCAGCGGTGCTCCGGCGAGAGCCGTCTCCGCGGCGGCGACATGGCGACGGGCCTCGGCCAGTGCCGCCGTACGGCCGCCGGCCGCCTCGATCAGCGCGACCGCCTCGGCGGGGTTCCCGTCCGACTCCAGCAGCGCGGCGAGACGCCGGGCGTCAGCGCCGGGCGAGTTGAGCGCAGCCAGCACGGGGAACGTCTTCTTGCGCTCGCGCAGATCGGCGTGGACGGGCTTGCCGGTGACCGCCGGGTCGCCCCACAGGCCGAGGACGTCGTCCACCACCTGGAAGGCGATCCCGAGGTGCCGTCCGGCCCGGTCCAGCGCGTCGGCCGTCGCCGGGGACGCCCCGCCGAGCACGGCACCCAGCGCTGCCGCACAGCCCAGCAGCGCACCCGTCTTGTGCTCCGCCATCGCCCGGTACGCCTCCGGCCGCACCCGCTCCGGCCCGGTCCAGGGCCGCGCGGCGAACAGCAGGTCGTCGGCCTGCCCGCGCACCAGGTCGGCGAGCGCCACGGACAGCAGGCGCAGGCCTCCGGAACCACCCGGGACGGCGGCGAGAGTCTCGACGGCCAGCGCGAACAGGGCGTCGCCCGCGAGGACGGCCGGGCCGGTGCCGTACGCCTTCCACACCGTGGGCCGGCGCCGCCGGGTCCCGTCGCCGTCCATGATGTCGTCGTGCAGCAGCGAGAAGGTGTGCACCAGCTCCACCGCGACGGCCGCGGCTACCCCCGCCCGCCCGGGAGCTCCGGCCGCCTCGGCCCCGAGCACCGCCAGCGCCTGCCGTACGCCCTTGCCGCCGGGCGCGGCCGCGGGAGCCCCGCCGACCTCGCACCAGCCGAGCGCGTACCCGGCCATCTCACCCACCCACGGATGCAGCCGCTCCACGGCCTGTGCGAGCGCGGGCCGCACCAACGCCCGGCAGCGGTCGAGGACTTGGGGCGCGTCGACCGCCACCGGCGCGGCCGAGGACAGCGCGGTCATCGCGCGGCCCCTGCGGCAACCGGGGACGCGGTGCGGGCGTCGGCGGGGGAGCCGGGGCCCGTCCTGCCGCCCGCCACGCCGAACTCCTCCTGTGCCCGCGCCACCATCGCCCGCGCGTGGCGCAGGCCGATGCGGTCCATCGTGCGGGCCAGGTCGGCCAGTTCGGCCGCGGTCTGCGTGCGGTCGCGGCCCAGCCGGGCGAGGGACTTGGCGAGTCCGAGCCGGGAGAGCGCCTCGCCGCTCGGTTCGCTGATCGCGCGGAACTCGGCGAGCGCCTGCTCGTACGTCTCCCGTGCCTCGGCGTACCGCCCGGCGCGGTAGAAGACGTTGCCGCGCATCTTGTGGTTGTACGCCAGCGCGCCGGCGAGGTTCATCGCGCGGCAGGTCTGCTCCGCCTGCCACAGGAGCGCGAGCGCCCGCTCCGTGTCCCCGTCGCGCACGGAGACGACGTCGGCGAGTCCGCGCAGGGCCCAGGCGTGGCCGCGCCGGTCGTCGGCGCGCGCGGCTATCCCGGCGGCCTCCTCGAACAGCGCGTACGCACTGTCGTAGGAGCCGGTGTTGCGGTGCATCTGCGCGATGCCCTCCAGCGCCCACACCGTGTGCCTGGCCTCGCCGCGCCTGCGGGCCTCGGCCAGCAGCTGCTCGTGCAGGCGGCCGACGGCCTCGTAGTCGCCCTGGATGCGCCCGGTCTCGGCGAGGCCGGCCAGTGAGTAGCCGCGGACGACGATGTCATCGCCGCGCTCGCCGAGTTCGGCCGCGAGGCCAAGTAACCGCCATGCCAGCGCGAACGCCCCGCGCTGCCGGGCCAGAGTGCCGCCGCTCCACAGGGCCCAGGCCATCGCGGCCGTGTCCCCGGCCTCACGGGCGGCACGGTAGCTCGCCTTCCAGGCCCGGTCCGCTTCCCGCACCTGGCCGAGCCGCCGGTGCGCCTCGGCGACTGCCAGTCCGGAACGCGCCACCTCGCCCCGCTGCCCGGTCCGCTCGGCGGCCGCCAACTGCTCTCTCCCGGCGGCCAGGACCTCGGTCAGCGAGGAGTTCACGGACAGGGAGGTGAGCGCGCCCTGGTACTCCGGGGCGAATGCCTTGCCGTACATGCATGCCTTTCGGTCCGCTGTCTGTTTGTCGAGCGACAGGGACGCCGGGCCGGGACGCGGACGCGGACGCGGTGCACACTCTGTGTATACGCAGTGTGTATAGCGCCGGAAGCCGGCCCCGGTCCGAGGGGCCAGGGCATCACCTGTTGCCGATCAAGACGCCGGCGAGGACAGCGGGGTTGCCTGTGCGGCGCAGATCACTTCCCGGGGCTCAACTCCTCAGTGGGGCTGCTGGGCCTTCTGCGGCGTCGCCTCACTGGGCCGTACGACGACGACGCCCTCGCCCTGCAGCATCAGCTGCACGGCCTCGCCCGAGCCGCCGCGCAGCATCGAACCGAGGGACTGGGAGCGGTGCAGCGACGTCTGGAGGTGAGCGGTCCAGCCGACGACCGCGTCCGTGTCGACGTACACCGGCTGCTGCGGCGTCACCGGTATCACCAGCGGGTTGCCCTCGCACACCAGGCCAAGCCTGCCGTGCCCGGTGAACACGCTGTTGAACAGCCCCCCGCCCGCGATGCCCGACCCCTTCACGGTCTTGATCCGGTACGACAGCGAGGCGTCGAAGCACAGGACGTTGCGGCCGTTGACGGTGAACTCGTCGCCGGGGTCGACCTCGACGACGAAACAGTTCTGTGCCTCGTGCGCGAACCACGCCTCGCCCTGTCCGCGCACCGCCATCAGCGGCAGCCCCTCTCCGGTGACCGCACGCTTGAGCATGCCGCCCACGCCCTGGCCCTTGCGCTCGAACTGCAGGTTGCCGCGGAAGGCCACCATCGAGCCCTGGCGGGCGAACATCTCGCCGTTCACCACGTACCTGATGCATTTGGCGTTCTCGACGGACATGCCAGGTACGGTCGTGGGCGGCACCATGTGCTCACTGGAAAAGAGATCACCCTTCATGCGGGCATCCTGTCCCGGAGGGACTGCTTCCGCCAAGATCACTGGCTGAGGTCGTTCTCCACGGCCGGGCGGGGGAACGGGGCAGGGATCCGCGTCTTCGTCTGCTTGCCGCAGAACGCCGACTCCAGTGTGCGCAGCATCGTGGTCTGCACGGCGCCGTTGTTGGAGGTGTTGGCGAGCGCGGTGAGGCTGCGCCGGCCGTCCTTGGTGGTGAACGCGTACGTGTAGAAGCCCTGGACGACGCCCGTGTGCCCGTAGACCGAAACCCCGCACGACAGGTCGCGCCGGCGCAGGCCGAGCCCGTACGCCTGGGCGGTGCCCGCCGGAACCCACCGCTCCATCTGCGCCAGTTGAGAGGCGGGGAGCAACCGGCCGCCCAGGAGCGCGGAGAGGAACGTGTTCAGATCGCGCGTACTGGAGATGACCGCGCCCGCGCTCTGCGCCCAGGACACCGTCTGCTCGGTGGCGTCCACCAGCGCCGCGCCCGCCTCGTCCGGGGTGAGGTAGCCGTGGGCGTGGCGGCCGGGGATCTTCGTGTCGGGGTGCACGTAGAAGGTGTCGCGCAGCTTCAGCGGCTCGATGATGCGGTTGTCGTACTCGGTCCGTACGGAGTGGCCCGTCAGCTTCTCGATGAGCATGCCGGCGACCACGAAGTTGGTGTTGGAGTAGGCGTAGACGGCGCCGGGCGCGTGGGTGCGCGCGTGCTGCAGGGACCGGGCCACCAACTGGCGGTAGGTGAAGACCTTGCTGCGGACCGCCTCGAAGCCGGAGACGGTCTTCGCGAACATGTCGTTCGTGTAGTCGTACAGGCCGCTGCGGTGGCTGAGCACGTGCCGCACCGTGATCCGGTCGTCGGGCAGCAGGCCCGGGAGGTAGTGGTTGACGGACGTGTCGAGCCTCAGCTTGCCCTCGGCGGCCAGTTGCAGCAGGACCACGGCGGAGAAGGTCTTGGTGGCGCTGCCGATGCGGAAGCGGTCGGCCGTGTCCATCACCTCTGCGGTCGCGAGGTCGGCGACCCCTTCCGTGGCCTTGTGGACCGTGGCGTGGTCGTCGTAGGCCGTGCGGTGGTCGTCGATCCGCGCCATCGCGCCGGGGGCTCCCTGCGCGAGTGCCGTGCGCAGCACACGGCTCAGGCCCGCCGTGTCCGGCGCCGGCAGCGCGGCGGTGGACGCCGCGGCGTCCGGCCGGCGGTCCACCGCGTGGGCCGGCCCCGCCAGGAGAGTCAGCACCAGTGAGCCGGGTACCGCACCCCTGTACACCGTTCGTGAGGCCATACGTTTCCTCTCCCGTCTCCTCCCGCGCGTCGTCCGTGCGAGATCGATCACATTTGGGCGAGGCAACCTTCTCGCATCCCGTCACATCTCCGCAGACGACACACAGTTGGTCACTCATTGATCACTGAGTGGGGTGGATTGGCAAAGGATTGCCATGAAACGCGCGGAAGGCGTCATTCGTGCTTTACATGTACATGACTAATCCATAAGGGTTCCATTCCGGGGCCCGACCAGCCCCCATGGCGCAACCGCGCCATGTCTCAGGGCGGTTGGTGATCCCGGCCGCCTTCGAACGAAGGAACCCTCAAGAGTGCGCAGACCCCACATACGCAGCGTGGCGGTCGCCGTCGCGGTGACGACGGCCGTCACGGGCCTGGCCGGCACGGCGCTGGCCGTCCCCTCCGCGGGGGCGGACCACCCCGTGTCGTCCGCCGGCACCTCTGCCGCATCCGTGGTGGAGGCCGCCCGCGCCGCCGCCTTCGCCCACGCGTCGGCGACCGGCGTCACCCAGGGGGACGAGCTGCGGGCCCAGGATGTGATGCTCGACCCCGAGGGCGCGCGCCACGTCCGCTTCATACGGACCCACCAGGGCATGCCGGTGCTCGGCGGCGACCTCGTCGTCCACCTCGACCGGCGGCTGGCGTACACCGGTGTCACCCGGGCCGCCGACCACACCGTCAAGCCCGCCACCACCGAGGCCAAGCTGACGCCAAAGCAGGCGGAGACCAAGGCCGCCTCCGCCGCCAAGGGTGACGCCGACGGCGCCGAGCTCGTCCTGGACGCCCGTGACGGTGCCTCCGTCCTCGCCTACCAGGTGCGGGTGACCGACAGCGCCACCACCGAGGGCGGCGGCTCCCGGACGGTCGTCATCGACGCCCTCACCGGCAAGGTGCGCAGTAACACGCCCGACAGCGACGAGTTCCTGTCGCCCAAGCTGCTCGACACGCTGCGCGACCGCGGCGAGACGCTCGACCCGGCCACCGGCAATGCCCCGCTGTCCGCCGCCCTCGGTGCGACCCCCGCGGCCGGAGCCGTCCACTACCCGGCACCCGCCACGGGCACCGGCTCCTCCCTCTTCCTGGGTAAGGTCTCGCTGACCACCACCCGGACCGCCGGTACCAGCTACCTGCTGAAGGACCCCAGCCGCTGGGGCACTGAGACGCGGGACGCCAAGAACCGGCTGCTGGAGAACTTCGCGCAGGGTACGAAGTTCACCAGCACGACCAACAAGTGGGGCAACGGCGCCGTCTCCAGCCGCGCCAGCGCCGCCGTCGACGCGCAGTACGGCATCACCAAGACGCTGGACTTCTACCAGAAGACCTTCGGGCGCAAGGGCATCGAGAACAACAGCAAGGGTGCCCAGGCCATGGTCCACTTCGGCAACAAGATCGCCAACGCGTTCTGGGACCCGACGTGCGACTGCATGCTGTACGGCGACGGTGACGGGCAGATGTTCAAGAAGCCGCTCGTCGTCCTCGACGTCACCGGCCACGAGCTCACCCACGGCGTCGTCGACGCGACCGCCAAGCTGGAGCCCACCCGGGTGGACGCCGACGGCAACCAGTACGGCGAGCCCGGCTCGCTCAACGAGTCGCTGGCCGACATCTTCGGCTCCAACGTCGAGTTCTTCACCAACAACCCGAAGAATCCGCCGAACTACCTCGTCGGCGAGAAGCTGGGCCTCGCCCAGAAGTTCCTGCGCCGCCTCGACCATCCGTCCCTCGACAGGCTCGAGGGCACGATCGACTACTGGTCTCCGGCGGTGTACGACACCGAGGTCCACGCCGGCTCGGGCGTCTCCTCGCACGCGTACTACCTGCTCGCCGAGGGCGGCGGCCGCAAGACGATCGGCGGCTTCAGCTACAACTCGCCCACCTACGGCGGGCTGACGGTGAAGGGCATCGGCCGCACCAAGGCCACCGCCATCTTCTACCGGGCGCTGACCCGCTACATGGTCTCCACGACCGACTTCCACGACGCGCGCGTCGCGACGCTGAAGGCGGCCAAGGACCTCTACGGCGCGAACAGCACGGAGTACAAGACGGTGGACCGGGCCTGGGCCGCGGTCAACGTCACTGCCGCCAACACCCCGGCCGACCGCCACTGACAGCAACCGGCCGACGTTCCACGGCGAAACGAAGGTGCCCCGCTCCGAGCGGGGCACCTTCATGTGTGCCCAGCGACTGCTGCTTCTTTTATTACCGCTCCACAAGAGCAGTTCACGTCACACACTGTGGTGGCAGGCCCCCGCCGACGAGCACTCGATGATCCAGCAGGGCCTGCCCGTCGGCAACGGACGGCTCGGCGCCCTCGCGAGCAACGACCCCGGCCGCGAACTCCTGCTGATCACCGACGCCACCATGTGGACCGGCGGCCCCAACGACACCCTGGACGCCGACGGGCAGTTCCCCTACGGCCGCGACGACTTCGGCTCGTTCACGCTGCTGGCCCGGCTCACCGTCGACATCCCCGACCACGACCTGTCCGCCGTCTCCGGCTACCGCCGCACCCTTGACCTCGCCCGGGGCGTGGCGACGACGTCGTACGTCCGCTCCGGAGTGACGTACCGGCGGCAGCTCTTCGCCAGCCGCCCCGACGACGTGATCGTCCTGCACTTCACCCAGAGCGGGGGCGGCCGCCACACCGGCACGGTCACCCTAAAGGCCACACACGGCGAGACGGCCTCGGAAGCGGTGTCGTTCGGTGCCGCCTTCCCCAACGGACTGCGCTACGGGGCCGCCGTCACGGCGTACGGCACCGGTGGCAGCGTCGCTGTCGAAGGCTCGCCCATCGTCTTCTCCGGCTGCACGGAACTGACCGTGGTGGTGAGCGGCGCAACCAACTACGCGCCGAACGCCTCCACCGGATACCGCGACCCGTCCCTCGACCCCGAGCGACTCGCCCGTGCCAAGGTCCGCACCGCCGCCGCCCACCCGGCGGACACGCTGCTGCGCACGCATGTCGCCGACCACCGTGCGCTGTTCGGGCAGCTGGACGTCTCGCTCGGCACGTCGTCCGCCCGGCAGCGCTCCCTGGACACCTGGGAGCGCCTTCAGGCCCGTGCCCGGGACGGCGAGCCCGACCCCGAACTCGAAGCCGCCTACCTCCAGTTCGGCCGCTACCTGATGATCTCGGGATCGCGCGGCAGTCTGCCGCTGAACCTCCAGGGCCTGTGGCTCGACGGCAACGAACCGGACTGGATGGGCGACTACCACACCGACATCAACCTCCAGATGAACTACTGGATGGCCGACCGGGCGGGTCTGTCCTCCTGCTTCGACGCCCTCACCGACTACTGCCTCGCCCAACTGCCGTCCTGGACCGAGCTCACCCGCAGGCACTTCAACGACCCGCGCAACCGCTACCGCAACTCGACCAGGGCCTCGGCGAGGCGAAGTTGGCACCGGGCCCGCTCGTAGACGTCGCCGAAGCCGAACGCCGTGACCGCCTTCTCCCAGGCCGCCGCATCCGGCCCGGAGGTGGCCCGCGCGAACTCCGCGGGCGCCCGGGCCGGCTCAGCGCAGGGTGTCCGCCCAGTTCGCCGGGACTCGTCCCGCCGGGCCCGGCGTCGGCTGTTCCGCCGGGTGGCTCACCGGCGGAGCGAGCTCGGGCCCGGACTGGTACAGCTCCTTCGTGTCGTAGTTCCAGAACCAGCCCTCGCCCGGCTCGAAGCTGCGGATCACCGGGTGTCCGGTGGCACGGTAGTGCGCGGTGGCGTGCTTGGCGGGCGAGTCGTCGCAGCAGCCGATGTGGCCGCACTGCGCGCAGCGCCGCAGATGGAACCACCAGCCGCCGGCGGCATCGCACTCGATGCAGCCGGTGCCGCTCGGCGGGACGCTGAGGTCGATTCCGGTGTCGCTGGTCATGCCTGCTCCTCGGTCGTGTCGGGCTCCGGGGGCGTGAGCGGGGTGTCGTCGGGGTCCGCGGCCTTGAGCGGGAGCAGGACCTGGAAACGTGTGTCGCCCGGTACCGACTCCACCCGGAGGCTGCCGTGGTGCTTGTCGACGACGATCCGCCAGGAGATGTCCAGGCCGAGGCCGGTGCCCTCGCCCACCGGTTTGGTGGTGAAGAAGGGGTCGAAGATGCGGTCGCGGATCTCCGGCGGCACGCCGTGACCGGTGTCCTGGAACTCGACCAGGAGCCGGTCGTTGTCGCGTGCGGTGCGCACGGTCAACGTCCCTTCGCCGCCTGCGCCGTTCATGGCGGCGACCGCGTTGTCGATCAGGTTGGTCCACACCTGGTTGAGTTCGGCCGGGTAGGCGGGGATCTTCGGGAGCGTACGGTCGTACTCCCTGACCACCTCGATGCGCTGCCCGATCTTGGCCGACAGCATCAGCAGCGTGCTGTCGAGGAGTTCGTGGACGTCGGCGACCTGGTAGGGGGCGCGGTCCAGCTGCGAGTACTGCTTGGCGGCGTCGACCAGGTGGGAGATGCGGGTGGTGGAGTCCTCGATCTCGTTCATGAGGAGCTCGGTCTCGATCGTGTAGTTGAGCCACCCGACGGCGTTCGGCAGGATCTCCTCGCCCACGGCCGCCGCGACCTGTTCCAGCCAGTCGACGTCGAGCCCGGCCTGGACGAAGGTCGGCGCCAGCTGCCAGCCGTAGCCGATGCCCTGGTCCTCCAGCCAGTCGGTGAGGACGTCCTCCCGGTCGGAGGCTTCCAGCGGGCTCAGCACGGGCGCCTTGGCGACCCGCTCGGCCGTGCGCTCCTGGATCTCGATGAGGGTCGCCAAGGTCTCGCGGGAGAAGGGGCCTTCGGCGATGACGGCGAGCTTGCGCCGCATCTTCGCCACCCGTTCCCGCAGCGTCGCGGTGGCCCGTACGGCCGCCGCCGCGGGGTTGTTGAGCTCGTGCGTGAGACCGGCGGACAACGAGCCCAGCGCCAGTAGCCGTTCGCGCTGGTTGATGGCCAACTGGGCGCTCTTCTGGCCGAAGAAGAGCCCCTCCAGCAGATGCACCGCCATCGGAAACCACTCGCTCATGACGCTCGCGAAGGTGTCCGCGGGCAGCACGAAGAACCGCGTCGGCTCGGTGACGCGCATCGAGTTGTTGTACACCTGCCGCACCCGGTCCCCGAGGTACGCCTGCATGGCGCCCGCGTACACCCCGCGCTGCGAGGTCCGGGTGACCTCCACGTCGTCGCCGCCGACCCGGCGGGAGAGCACGACCGTGCCCCCGAGCATCATGTAGAAGCAGGTGGCGGGTTCGCCCTCGGTGTACACCGGACCGGGCTCGAACTTCTCCACCCGCCCCTCGCAGCACAGCCGGCCCAGTTGCTTGGGGGTCAGCTTCTCGAACAGGAACATGGAGCCGATCTCCTGCGGGCTGCACGGCATGGGCTGCCCGCTCATGACTGCTCCAGGTAGCGGTGGACGAGCATCACGGCCATGGCTCCCTCTCCGACGGCGGACGCGACGCGCTTGGCGGACTCGGCGCGCGCGTCGCCCGCCACGAACACGCCGGGAATGTTGGTCTCCAGGTGGTACGGCGGCCGGTCCAGCTCCCAGCTCGCGGGCGGCCGCCCGTCGGGGGTGAGGTCGGGTCCGGCCAGGATGAAGCCGCGCTCGTCGCGCAGCACCGTGCCGTCCAGCCAGTCGGTCAGCGGCGCGGCGCCGATGAACACGAACATCCACTGCGCGTCGACGCACTCGGTCTGCCCGGTCGCGGTGTCGCGCAGCGTCAGCTGCTCCAGGTGTTCCGAGCCGTGCGCCGCCTCGACGACGGTGCCGGTGCGCACCGAGATGTTGGGGGCCTCGTTGATCTGCTGGATGAGGTAGTACGACATCGAGGCCGACAGGGACGGGCCGCGCACCAGCAGTGTGACCGACTTCGCGCCCTTGGCGAGGTACATCGCCGCCTGTCCCGCGGAGTTGGCGCCGCCGACGATGTACACGTCGTGGTCCTGGCAGGAGGCGGCCTCCGTCAGTGCCGAGCCGTAGAACACGCCGCAGCCGGCCAGGGTTTTCGTGCCGGGCGCCGCAAGCTGCCGGTAGGACACGCCGGTCGCCAGGATCACGCTGTGCGCGGCGACCGTCGAGCCGTCCGAGAACCGCACGGTCCGCGCCGCGCCGTTGACCTCCAGGCCCGTCACCTCGAGCGCGGTGAGGATCTCGGCGCCGAACTTCGTCGCCTGCCGCCGCGCCCGGTCCGTCAGCTGGGCGCCCGACACGCCGTCCGGGAAGCCGAGGTAGTTCTCGATCCGCGAGCTCAGCCCCGCCTGGCCGCCGGTCGCCGAGCGCTCCACGAGCACCGTCCGCAGCCCCTCGGAGGCCCCGTACACAGCCGCGCCGAGCCCGGCCGGGCCGCCGCCGACCACGACGAGGTCGTAGAAGTCGGCCGCCGGCGTCGTCGCCAGCCCCACGCGGGCCGCCAGCTCCGGCGCCTCCGGCTCGACCAGGGGCGTGCCGTCCGGCGTGATCACCAGAGGCAGCCGCTGCCCGTCCTGCCCGGCGGCGGCCAGCAGCCGCCTGCCCTCCGGTTCGTCGGACGAGTACCAGCGGTAGGGCACCTGGTTGCGGGCCAGGAACTCCCGCACGTCCGACGACCGCGCCGACCAGCGGTGCCCGACCACCTTGGTGCTGGGCACCGGCCGGTAGTCGCTGGCCCGCCAGGCGTCCAGCAGGTCGTCCAGGACCGGGTAGAGCTTCTCCTCGGGCGGGTCCCACGGCTTGAGCAGGTAGTGGTCCAGGTCGACGACGTTGATCGCGTCGATCGCCGCGTTGGTGTCCGCGTACGCGGTCAGCAGCACCCGCCGGGCGCCCGGATACACGTCCAGGGCCTGTTCCAGGAACTCGATGCCGTTCATCTGCGGCATGCGGTAGTCGGCCAGGATCACGGCCACCAGGTCGCCGCGCAGCTTCAGCTCGCGCAGCGCCTCCAGCGCGGAGTCGCCGGACTCCGCGCGCACGATCCGGTACGACTCGCCGTAGCGTCGCCTGAGGTCACGGGCGACGGCGCGGGAGACCCCCGGATCGTCGTCCACGGTCATGATGACGGTCCGCGCTGCCTCCGCGGCCTGTGCCATACGTCTCCCGCCCCGAGCGGTCGGATCGGCGGCCCGGTGCCCGTCGTCACCACGCCGGCTCCCGCCCATCGTATGTTCGATCGTCCCGCTTCGCTCCGGGATGCGGGAGACGGCGGCCTCAGCCGGGGCGGCGGGAGCTCAGGACGCAGAACTCGTTGCCCTCCGGGTCCGCGAGCACGACCCACGGCTGCTCGCCCTGTCCCACGTCCGCGTGGCGCGCCCCGTGGGACAGCAGCCGGGCGACCTCGGCCTCCTGGTCGTCGGGGCGGAAGTCGAGGTGCAGCCGGTTCTTGACGGTCCTGGCTCCCGGGACCGGCACGAAGAGCAGCCCCGGCAGGCGGTCCGGCTCCGGCCGGATCTCGTATTCCTCGGGGGAGTCGTCGACCACCGCCCAGCCGAGCGCCTCGGCCCACCAGCGGCCCAGGGCGGCCGGGTCGGCCGCGTCCACGATCACCTGCTCCCACTCCAAACCCATGGGGGCAGCGTATTTCAAGATCGTGGGGACAGCGTAGGGAAGACTGGGCCCGACGGACGGGACACGGACGGGACAACGACACAGGGAGGCACACCGCATGACGCGCCCGATCACGGCAGGGGTCGACGGATCCGAGGAGAGTCTCGCCGCGCTGACGTGGGCGGGGCGGGAGGCCGTGCGCCGCGGGCTGACGCTGCGTGTGGTGCACGCCTGGCGGTTCGAGCCGCACGAGGCGTTCGACGCGGGCGACCGGGACACGCAGGAGCAGTGGGTGCGCGACGCGGTCGCCGAGGCCGCCCGGACCGTCACCGAGCGCCACCCCGGCCTGAACGTGACCACCGACGTCCTGGCGGAGGGCGCCGTGGACGCGCTGGTCGCCGCCGCGGCGGACGCGGAGATGCTGGTGCTCGGCTCGCGCGGGCACGGGCCCGCCGTCGGGTTCCTGCTCGGCTCCGTGGGACAGCAGGTGATCGCCGAGGCCGAGCGGCCCGTGGTGCTGGTGCGCGCCGGGGACGAGCCCGCCGCCGAAGCCGCGGGCCGGGAGGTCGTCGTGGGCCAGCACGGCGACTCGGAGGACAGCGCGGCGGCGCTGCGGTTCGCGTTCGAGACGGCGGCCGCCCGGGGAGCCACCGTCCGGGCGGTACGGGCCTGGAGCCTGCCGCCGGTGTTCGCCTACAGCCCCGGCTCGCTCAAGCTCCTCGACGAGGCCGGGGGCCTGGAGCCGTACGAGAAGAAGGCGCTGGCCGAGGCTTTGCAGCCGTGGCGGGAGCGCTTCCCCGACGTGCCCGTCGTCGAGCACGTTGAGATGGGCAGCGCGGGCCAGGTGCTGCTGGCGGCGGCCGAGCGGGCCCAGCTGGTGGTCGTGGGCCGCCGCGCCCACCGTACGGCGGTGGGCGCGCGGATCGGCTCGGTCGCGCACGGGGTGCTGCACCACGCGACGTGCCCGGTGGCCGTCGTCCCGCACGTGACCCACACCTGACTCACTGCGGCGCCGTCGGCTCCAGCGTCTCGCGCGCCTTGGGCAGGATGTTCCTGATGTAGTCCTCGACCGCGGTGTCGAGGCCGATGTCGTGCTGCGCCCGCTCGGACAGGTACCAGCGGTGTTCCAGCAGCTGGTGGTAGAGCTCGGCGGGGTCCATGGCGCCGCGCAGCTCGCGCGGCACGGCCCGCACGGTGGGCCGGAACACCTCCCGCACCCAGCGGTGGGCGAGCACCTCCGGGCGGGCGGCGTGGGGGTGGGGGTGCCCCCTGCTCGAGCGGAGCCGAGAGCTTGGGGGAGGGTCGCCCGGCGCGTAGTCGTCCTGGGTCGCCATCCAGCTCTCCAGGTCGTTCAGCAGCCGCCGCGCCTGGTTCTCCTCGGTGTCGAGGCCGGTCAGGCGCAGCAGCTGCCGCTGGTGGTGGCCGGCGTCGACGACCTTGGGCACGAAGGTGACCGTGTCGCCGTTGGAGGAGTGCTCGATCTGCATCTCGGCGACGTCGAAGCCGAGGTCGTTGAGCCGGCGTATCCGGCGCTCGATGTAGTGGTACTTGCCCGCCGGGTAGACCGACCTGCGGGTCAGCTCCTCCCACAGGCTCCGGTAGCGGGCGCAGATCTCGGTGCCGAACTCGATCGGGTCCACCGAGGGGTGCAGCGCGCCGGAGGCCTCCAGGTCGAGCAGCTCGCCGCTGATGTTCACGCGGGCCAGGTCGAGGTCGTACTCGCGCTGCCCGGTGCTCAGTTGCGGGTGCAGCTCGCCGGTCTCCGCGTCCACCAGATACGCCGCGTACGCGCCCGCGTCGCGCCGGAAGAGCGTGTTGGACAGCGAGCAGTCGCCCCAGGCGAACCCGGCCAGGTGCAGGCGCACCAGCAGCACGGCGAGCGCGTCCATCAGGCGATGCATGGTGGCCGGGCGCAGGGTCGTCTCGAACGCAGGGTCGTCTCGAACGCAGGGTCGTCTCGAACGCAGGGTCGTCTCGAACATCGAGCGGTACGGCATCGAGCCGCCCAGGTGCCGGGTGATCAGCACCGGCTCCAGCGGGGCGCCCGCACGGCCGGTGCGCCCGGTGACCACGGCGAGCGCGTCCACCGCGGGGATGCCGAGCCGGTCCAGGTCGCGCAGCAGCTCGTACTCGCGCAGCGCCGGCCGTTCGGCGAGCTCCTTGATGGCGATCACCTCGTCCCCGGCGCGGGCGTAGCGCACGACGTGCCGCGAGATGCCGCGCGGCAGCGGCACGAGGTACTCCTCGGGCCACTCCTCCAGCGGCAGGTCCCACGGCAGTTCGAGCAGGAGCGCGGGGTGTTCCGGATTGATGGCGCTGATCTGCAAGGCCATGGCGGGACCCTAGCGACCCTGCAGGGCCCGTTCCCGTGCCCGTTGCGCGGCCGCCCGCACCGGGCCGCGGTGGACGGGCCCGTGGCCGGGCAGCAGCACGTTGCCGTCGAGGCCTTCGAGTACGTCCAACGAGGCCACCGCCCTGGCGCGTTCGTGGTGGAACATGTCGGGCAGCAGCTGCGGCCCCTCGATCCGGGAAGTGGGGTGGCCGGTCACCAGGGCGTCGCCGGAGATCACCACTCCCGCGTGCGGCAGGTGGAAGACCGCGTGGCCCTCGGTGTGGCCCGGCGTGTGGACGGGGACGGGCCGGCCCGGCAGGTCGAGCGGGCCCTCCGCCGGGAACGGCTCGGGAGCGGTGACCGGCACGTGCGCGGTGCCACCGGAGCGGATCGCGTGCACCGCCCACGGCAGCACGCCGGGCCGCCAGCCGTTGCGCAGCACCTGTCCGACGGACACCTGGTGGAGGAACTCCCGGCGCGCGTGCGGCACTTCGGCCTCGTGCAGCTGCACCGGCGTGCCGTAGGTGCCGCGCAGGTGCTCGGCGGAGCCGAGGTGGTCGTTGTGGGCGTGGGTGATCAGCACGGCCGCCACCGCCTCCGGCGAACTCCCCACCGCGGCGAGGGAGTCGAGCAGGAGCCGGCGGTCTCCCGGGTAGCCGGTGTCCACCAGGGTGGCCGCGTCCCCTTCGGTAAGGATCACCCAGTTGGTGTTGCTGCCGTGCACCAGGTAGGTGCCGTCGGCGACTTGCTGCACATCCGCCCGCATCGATCTCCCCCGCATCCCGAGGTGGCTGCCCGACGGGGACAGCCAACCAGATGTGGCTGCGGTGCACGTGCACGCGGGGAGAGAAAGCTGACATGAAGCCGCCTCCGGCGCCGTCCGCCGGAGGCAGCCCCCGCGCGCATCCGAGACAGCCGCTTCTCCGCCTCAGTGCACGCGGTCTCAGTGCACCCCGGTCGGACGGAACTGGATGCTGATCCGCGGTCCCGCGGCACGCGTGGTCTTGGGGACGCAGTGCTCCCAGGTCCGCTGGCAGGAGCCGCCCATCACGATCAGGTCACCGTGCCCGAGTGGACGCCGGACCGTCCCGCCGCCGCCCCGCATCGGGCGCAGCAGCAGGTCCCGGGGCGCGCCCACCGAGAGGATCGCGACCATCGTGTCCTCGCGTGCACCCCGCCCGATCCGGTCGCCGTGCCAGGCGACGCTGTCCCGGCCGTCGCGGTAGTAGCACAGCCCGGCCGTGGTGAACGGCTCGCCCAGTTCCTCGGCGTAGTGCGCCGTCAGCGCGTCGCGCGCGTCGGCGAGCACCGGGTGGGGCAGCGGGTCGTCCGCGCCGTAGAAGGCGAGCAGCCGCGGTACGTCCACGACGTGGTCGTACATCGTCCGGCGCTCCGCACGCCACGGCACCTCGGCGGCCAGCTGTTCGAACAGCGCGTCGGCCCCACTCAGCCACCCGGGCAGCACGTCGATCCAGGCGCCGAAGCCGAGCTCGGTGCGGCGCAGCCCCGTGAGCGGGCCGAACCGGAGCTCGTCGGTCTGGTCGAAGAGGGAGCCCTGGAGGTGGTACGCGGTCACGGTTCCAGCGTACCCTGAATCGAAAATCTGTTCCCATCGAATGTCTGGCGGCCTCTTTGGATACATCGATGTATCGGATACATTCGCGTATCGAACGGAGGCGGGACATGGCGGTGCAGGAGGGGGCGGCCAGGCGCGTCACCAGGCGCCGGGTCCGCACGCGGGCCAATCTCCTGGACGCCGCGTTCAAGGTGTTCGCCGCCAAGGGCTTCGGCCGGGTGTCGATCGAGGAGGTCTGCGACGCGGCGGGCTACAGCAGGGGCGCCTTCTACTCCAACTTCGCCACCCTGGACGAGCTGTTCTTCGCCCTGTACCAGGAGCGCGCCGACCTGATCGCGGACCAGGTGGCCGGGGCGCTCGCCCTCGACGGGCCGGACCTCGACGTGCCCGCCGCCGTCGACCGGGTCACCGAAGTGCTCCTCCTCGACCTGGAGTGGCTCCTGGTCAAGACGGACTTCCTGGTGCATGCCGCCCGCGCCCCGGCCGTGGCACAGACCCTGCTGGAGCACCGGGCGCGCCTGCGCCGGGCCATCGCGGACCGGCTCGCACGCGCCCGGGGGCACACCGAACTGCCCGCCGTACTGGGCGACGTCGACGGCGCCGCCCACGCGGTCGTCGCCGCGTACGACGGAGTCACCACCCAACTGCTGCTGGACAAGGACGTCGACGGCGCTCGAGGCTGGCTCAAACAGCTGCTCACCGCGCTCCTCACCGACGGCAGCGGCAACCCCCTATGAGGAAGGAAACGGTCGCCATGGACGCGGACGTCATCGTCGTCGGAGCCGGTCTCGCGGGCCTCGTCGCGGCGCACGAGCTGACCAGCCGGGGCCGGAGGGTCGCCCTGGTCGACCAGGAGAACGCCGCCAACCTCGGCGGGCAGGCGTACTGGTCCTTCGGTGGGCTGTTCCTCGTCGACTCCCCGGAGCAGCGCCGCCTCGGCATCAAGGACTCCTTCGACCTCGCCTGGAACGACTGGCAGGGCAGCGCGCAGTTCGACCGGCTGGACGACGAGGACTCCTGGGCGGTGCGCTGGGCGCGCGCCTACGTCGAGTTCGCGGCGGGGGAGAAGCGGTCCTGGCTGGCCGGGCACGGGATCACGCTGCTGCCCACGGTCGGCTGGGCCGAGCGCGGCGACCTGCGGGCGGACGGGCACGGCAACTCCGTACCGCGTTTCCACATCGCCTGGGGCACCGGTACGGGCGTCGTGGAACCGTTTGTCGACCACGCCGAGCAAGCGGCGCGGGACGGGCTGCTCACCTTCCACCACCGCCACCGGGTCGACGAACTCGTCATCGAGCACGGCGCGGCGTGCGGCGTGCGCGGGACCGTCCTGGCGGAGGACGACTCCCCTCGCGGCGTCGCCTCCAACCGCGACCCGGTGGGCGAGTTCGAACTCACCGCCCAGGCCGTGATCGTCACCACCGGCGGCATCGGCGCCAACCACGACATCGTCCGCCGCTACTGGCCCGAGCGCCTGGGGACCCCGCCGTCGCAGATGGTCACCGGCGTCCCGGCGTACGTCGACGGCCGGATGCTCGACATCAGCGCCGACGCCGGGGTCCGGCTGGTCAACCGCGACCGCATGTGGCACTACACCGAGGGCCTGCAGAACTGGAACCCGATCTGGCCCGGCCACGGCATCCGCATCCTGCCGGGACCGTCCTCCATATGGCTCGACGCGCTCGGGCGCCGGCTGCCCGACCCGTGCCTGCCCGGCTACGACACACTCGGCACCCTGAAGCACCTGCGCACCACCGAGGACATCGCGGGCCACGACCACTCCTGGTTCGTGCTGACCCGGAAGATCGTCGAGAAGGAGTTCGCCCTGTCGGGCTCCGAGCAGAACCCCGACATCACCGCCAAGGACCGCAAGGCGGTGCTGCGTGACCGGCTGCTCGGCAAGGGCGCGCCCGGACCCGTGCAGGCCTTCCTGCGGCACGGCGCGGACTTCGTCATCGCGGACACCCTCGAGCAGCTCGTGGAGAAGATGAACGGGCTGACCGACAAACCGCTCCTCGACGCGGCCGAGGTACGGCGCCAGATTGAGGCCCGTGATCTGCAGATCGCCAACCCCTACAGCAAGGACGCCCAGGTCCAGGGCATCCGCAATGCCCGCCGCTACATCGGCGACCGCCTCGGCCGGGTCGCCGCCCCGCACCGCATCCTCGACCCGGCGGCCGGCCCCCTGATCGGCGTCAAGCTGCACATCCTCACCCGCAAGACCCTCGGCGGCATCCAGACCGACCTCGACTCCCGCGCCCTCGGCACCGACGGGCAGCCCATCGACGGCCTGTACGCGGCCGGCGAGGTCGCCGGCTTCGGCGGGGGTGGCGTCCACGGTTACAACGCCCTGGAGGGCACCTTCCTCGGCGGCTGCCTCTTCTCGGGGCGCGCGGCGGGACGGGCCGCGGCGCGGCAGACGGCCTGACCTGCGCCACGCCGGTGCGGTGGGCACGCCTGCGCACCGCACCGGCGAACAAGCCGTCCACGCAAGGTGCAGCTGTCGGTCCTGCCCGACGCGTGCGCCGCGGGCGCCCGCATCCTCACCGGGGCACGGGTGCGGCGCATCCTGGTCGACCACGACCGTCCGGGCGGGCCGCGCGCGGCCGGGGTGCAGGTGGGCCGACCGGACGGCGGCGCGTTCGAGATCCTCAGCCCGCTCGTCGTCACCGCCGCGGGCGCCCTGCAGACACCGCCGCTGCTGCGCCGCTCCGGCCGGGTCATCCGAGGCTGGGAGGGAACCTCAGCGTGCATCCGGCCACCAGCGTCGCGGGTCGCTTCCCCGAGCCCGTCACGCCGTGGCGGGGTGTCCTGCAGAGTGTCGGCATCGAGCAGCTGCACGACCGCGGGATCCTCATCGAGGCCACCGCGAGCCCGCCCGGCATGAGCAGCTTCGTCCTCCCCGGCGTCGGCCGCGCCCTGCGCCGCGAACTGGAGGCCGCCGACCGTCTCGCCACACTGGGCGCGATGATCGTCGACCGCCCCTCGGGCCGGGTGGCGGGCAGCGACCGCACCCTCGTCCGCTACGCCCTCGACCCGCGCGACGGCGCACGGCTGCTGACGGCCGTACGGGCGATGGGGCGGGTGCTCTTCGCCGCCGGGGCGGAAGAGGTCCTCACCGGCGTCCCGCGGGCCCCGCGCGCCCGCACCCTGGACGAACTCGACGCGCTGCTCGCCGACATCACCCCGCGGGAGCTGCACCTTTCCGCGTTCCACCCCACCGGCACCGCCGCCGCGGGCGCAGACCCGCACCAGGCACCGGTCGATCCCGTGGGCCGGCTTCGGGGCGTGCGCGGGGTCCTGGTCGCGGACGGCTCCGTCCTGCCCTCGTGCCCCGAGGTGAACCCGCAACTGAGCATCATGGCGTCGCGTCCGCCGTCGCCCACGTCTACCTCGACTGAGGCTCCAGCAGGCCGGCCAGCACCGCGGCGTGGCCCTCCTCGGGCGACTTGGAGGCGGTCACCAGCGTCACGGGTCCCTTGCGTGCCAACTTCCTGATATGAGCGAGGCGTTCGGCGGCATCGGGCTCGGTGAGCTCCGCCTCGTAACGGCGCCGGAACTCGTCGTACGAGCCCTCGCCCCCGTGGTACCAGCGGCGCAGCTCGGTGGACGGAGTGATGGCCTTGGGCCACTCGTCGACGTGCGCGTCCTCCTTGGAGAGGCCGCGCGGCCACAGCCGGTCGACCAGGACGCGCACGCCGTCGTCCGGCTCGGGCGGGTCGTAGATTTGGCGTACACGGACGCTCACGGTCGGGCCTTTCTCGGGAGCGGACGGGTCGTGGCCGGAGCCTACTGCGGCGGGTCCGGGCGGCGGCGCACCCGGCGGGCGACGCGGCGTGACGTGACCTGAACGAGGGCGAATCCGAGCCAGGCGGCCCCTAATCTGAGGGGGTTTGATCACCCGCCCCCCAAGGAGAGCACGTGACGCCACCCCGGAAGCAGGCCCCCAGACGCACCGCCGTCCTGAGGCGCGAGGCCGTGGTCACGACCGTTCTTGTCGCCGTCGCGGCCCTGCTCGCGGCCGCCGGACCCGCGGCGGCCGGCACTACCGGCTCCACCGGGGCCGGCGACCCCTACTTCCCGCTCGCCGGCAACGGCGGCTACCACGTCGCGCACTACGACCTGACCCTCCGCTACGACCCGCACAGCCGCCACCTCGACGGCACGGCGGTCCTCACCGCCCGCGCCACCCAGCGGCTGACCCGCTTCGACCTCGACTTCAAGGGGCTGAAGGTCACCGGTCTCACGGTCGACCACGTCAAGGCGGACTACCGGCGCGACGGCCAGGAACTCGTCGTCACTCCGCGCACCGCCCTGCGCAAGGGCCAGGAGTTCCGCGTCACCGTCACCTACAACGGCACCCCCAAGCAGGTCACCGACCCCGACGGCTCCCCGGACGGCTGGATCCCCACCGACGACGGGGCCTTCGTCGCCGGGGAGCCGCAGGGCGCCATGACCTGGTTCCCGGCGAACAATCATCCAGAGGACAAGTCCTCCTACGACTTCACCATCACGGTGCCCGAAGGGCGCACCGCGATCGCCAACGGCGCTTACCTCGGCAAGCGCACCGCCCACGGCCGCACCACGTTCCGCTGGCGCCAGCCGGAGCCGATGGCCGCCTACCTGGCCACCGCCAGCGTGGGGAAGTTCAAGGTCGAGCAGTACACCACCAGCGCCGGCATCAAGGTCTACAACGCCGTCGACCCGCGCGAGGCGACCGCCGCCGCCCCCGTGCTGAAGAAGCTGCCGTCCGTCCTCGAGTGGGAGCGCAAGCTGTTCGGGCCGTGCCCCTTCCGCGCCGCCGGGTCGATCGTCGACCACGCGCCGAACGTCGGGTACGCGCTGGAGACGCAGGGGCGGCCCCTCTACGACTCGGCGCCGGACCTGAGCACCCTCGTCCACGAGAACGCCCACCAGTGGTTCGGCGATTCCGTCTCCCTCGCCCGCTGGAAGGACATCTGGCTCAGCGAGGGCTTCGCGACCTACGCCGAGTGGCTCTACAGCGAACAGCACGGCGGCCGGAGCGCCCAGAAGACCTTCGACGCGCTGTACGCCCGCCCCGGAAGCGACGACCTGTGGGCGTTCCCGCCGGGCAACCCCGGCAGCGGCGCGCACATCTTCGGCACCCCCGTCTACGCCCGCGGCGCCATGACCCTGCACGAGCTGCGCAGGGCCGTCGGCGATCCGGCGTTCTTCCGGATCCTGCGGGCCTGGGCGGCCGGGCACCATGACGGGCACGGCACCACGGCCCAGTTCCTCGCGCTGGCGGAACGGGAGTCCGGAAAGGACCTCGGCGGGCTGTTCCACACCTGGCTGTACGGGGCGGGCAAGCCAAGCAGGTCCTAGGTGTGCCCGCAAGGCAACCCCCGCGGGGGTGGCCGAACAGACTCGTGGTGGGGTCGATGGGCCCTCATGCGGTGGGCACGTGCGCAGGAACACTGAGATCCTGAGCGAGGGGAGGACTGCCCATGACCTGACGGACTGTGGTGGTGAGGGCCGTGGCCCCACTCGGCGAGAACAATCCGGAGCCGAAGGTTCCGAAGATCGATCCGCTGGGGGACCCCTTCCTGCGTACCCGGCTCGCCGTGCCCATGCGGCCTGCGACGTTCCTGCGGCGGGAGCGCCTGGTCACGCACCTGGACCAGGCCCTCCGGACGCCGCTGACACTGGTCAACGGAGGGGCCGGGGCGGGCAAGACCCTGGTGGTCGCCGACTGGGCGGCGCACCTCGGACAGCCCGTCGCGTGGCTCACCAGCGATGCAGGGGGCCAGGCGCCCGGAGTCCTGTGGTCCTACCTCCTGGAGGCCCTTCGCATCTGCGGAGTCCGGACGGCTCAGGAGGCAGGCTGTCCGACGGACGCACGCCACATGGACCACACGCTGCTCGCCCGGCTGGCCACCGAACTGTGCGCCCGGGACGGGCCCGCGATCGTCGTGCTCGATGAGTACGACCGTGTGACCGCTCCGGAGATCGCGGAACAGCTGGAGTTCGTCCTGCACCATGCCGGGGAGGGACTGCGGCTGATCATCGTCACCCGCACCGAACCGCTCCTGCCGCTGCACCGTTACCGGGCGGTCGGCACCATGACGGAGATCCGCGGTGCCGAGCTGGCCTTCACGCCCGAGGAGGCGGCCACGCTGCTGAAGCTCCACGGTCTGCACCTGTCCGGTGACGCCACGCGCGCCCTGGTGGAACGCACCCAGGGATGGGCTGCCGGCCTGAGGCTGTGTGCCCTGGCCGCACAGCAGAGCCCTGATCCGGAGACGTACCTGAAGGAGTTCGAGGCCGGGCAGAGCACCGTCGCCGACTTTCTGCTGGCCGAGGTGCTCAAGAGGCAGCCGACCCGGACGCAGGACCTGCTGCTGCGCGTCAGCGTCCTGGGGCGGTTCTGTCCCGACCTGGCGAACGCTCTGACCGGTCGGCGGGACGCCGAGCCCATTCTGGCCGAGCTGCACCGGGCGAACTCGTTCGTGGAGCACCTGGGTCACTCGTGTTACCGCCTCCACCCGCTGTTCGGAGAGATCCTGCGGGCTCATCTTCGCGTGCGTTCTCCCGGACTGGAGAGCGAACTCCACCGCAGGGCCGCGCGGTGGCTCCAGAGTTCGGGAAGCCTCTCCGAGGCGCTGGCACACGGTGCCGCGGCGGGCGACTGGGAATTCACCGCGCGCGCCCTCGTCGACGACCTGGCGATCGGACAGCTCTTCACCGGCCTGCGCGCCGACGACCTCTGCGAGTTGTTCTCACGCATGACGCCCGATGCAAGCGGCCCCGAGGCGGATCTCGTCCGGGCGGCGCGCGAGCTGTCCGACCGCCACGTCGACCGAGGTCTCGCCCATCTGCGGCACGCCGAGCAGGAACTGAGCAGGGACGGACCCGACGCGGCGGCGGCCCGGCTGAGTTGCGCCCTGCTGGAGGCCCTGGCCGCCCGGCTGACCGGCTTTTCGGACGGGGCCGAAAGAGCGGCGCGGACTGCGCGGGAACTGGAGCAGGGCATCCCGGGCGAGCTCCTGGACAAGCATCCCGAACTCACCGCACTCCTGGAGACGCATCTGGGCTCGGCCCGCCTGTGGGCGGGACGCTTCGAGGACGCACGCACAGCCCTGTCCGCGGCGGCCGACACCTCCGGCGGGGCCTCCACGGCGCTGCCCCGTCAGGAGTCCCTCGGCCACCTGGCGCTGATCGACTACCTCAACGGCTGGCCAGGCAGGGCGGAACGCAAGGCCCTGGCGGCGATCACCGATGCGGAACGGTTCAGCGTGGCCGAGCCTTCCGGTTCCGGCCTCGGGCGGGTGGTCCTGGCCGCCGTCGCCGTCGACCGCGACGAACTGGACGAGGCCGAGACCTTTCTCCACCAGGCGACGGCCTCCCGTCCCGCGGCACAGGACCGGGTGATGGTGGCGGCGCAGGCCATCGCCAGGGCACGCCTGCTCCTGGCCCGGGGTCGTACGCGGGCGGCCCTGGAAGCCGCCGCGTCCGCTGCCCGCGCCGCCGACGGGTCACCGTGGGCCGCGGAGCATGCGGCCCTGGTGGCCTCCACCGCACACCTGGCCGAGGGCCGCCCGGAGACGGCCGTGAAGGTGTTGGAAGACGTGGCGGACCACCAGACGGCCTGCGCCGTGGCGGCGGCCCGGGCCCAGCTCGTGGCGGGAAACACCGAAGAGGCGCTGGACGCGCTCGACCGTCTCCCCGCCACGCAGCGCCACGGTCCCGCGGTGACGGTCCCCGCCACACTGGTGCGGGCGCAGGCCGCCGACCAGGCGGGAGACTGCGCCACAACCCGCCGGCTCGTCGCCCAGGCGCTGCTCGCCGCCCGGCGCGAGCGGTTGCGGCGTCCGTTCCTCGAGGCCGGGCCATGGATCCGCCACCAGCTGAGCACGGAGCCCTTGCAGGAGCTCGCCGAGGACTGGCTTGTGCCCCGCCCGGGGCCGCGCGCCCGGAGGGCGCCGCCCGGGGCCCAGCCCCCGGCTCCGGTCGTCGAGCAGCTGAGCGAGCGTGAGCGCGAGGTCCTTCAAAGACTCGCGCAGACGATGTCGACCGAAGAGATCGCCGCGGACCTCTTCGTGTCGGTGAACACGGTGAAGACCCACCTCAAGAGCGTGTACCGGAAGCTCGCGGTGAACCGGCGCAGCGACGCGGTGCGCCGTGCACGCGAGCTCCGGCTCCTGTGACGCCGGATCACCTGCACCGGGTGAGGCCCGGCGGGACGACGGGACGGACGATCGCAGGGACGGGCGCGGTCCGCCCGCCCCAGGCCATCCGCGGGGAGAGCAGCTCATGCGCTACGAGATCCGCGTCGACGGGTACATGTCGGAGACGCTGACCAAAGTGTTCCCGGAGCTGGACCACGTGGTGATCTCCGGTCAGACCGTCCTGTTCGGTCCCGTCGTGGACGATGCGCACCTGTACGGACTGCTGGCCCGCTGTCAGTCGCTGGGGCTGCGTGTCGTGGAGATGCGTCGGCTTCCGGAGTGATCTCGGGGCCGGGAACCGTGTCGCCGAGAGCCCCCATCGGGCGGCTGCTCCCGGTGCTGCCGGCGCAGTCCCACCTGGACGGCGCTCGCCAGTACGCGTGCGGCGACGCCCACGAGCAGCAGGCCTCCGGTCATCTGCAGCATGGTTGCTGGTCCGAGCCTCACCTGATCTCCGCACCCGGTCGAGCGGATCACCCGTCATGGGTGACCCGGCAGCCACCCCCCGCGCGGGACTCTGGCCCGAAGAGGTCCCCGCGCCCCGTCCCCTCGGCGGTCCGGCAGCGACCTGCACCGACCGCGCGAGGAGGAGCCATGACCGTTCCGCGTCGTTCGGCACCGCACACCGGGCCCGAGCACCTGTCCGACGGGACGCCCCCCGGTCGCGATCCCGCGGATCTGCTCGCCGGACTCGGCAGCTCGTGGACCTGGATCCTGGGTTCGGCGATCGCGACGCTGGTGCCCGGCATCCTCGTACTGGTCTGGCCGGACGAGACCCTGCACGTCCTCGCGGTCGTCATCGGGCTGTACCTGCTGGTGACCGGGGTGTTCCGGTTCGTCGCGGCGTTCGCGCGGGAGGGGCACGGTGAGCGGCTCCCCCAGCTGCTCCTCGCGGTGCTGTTCGTCCTGGCCGGAGTGCTGTGCCTGAGGAACCCGTTGCAGACCATCGCCGCGCTCTCGCTGATCGTCGGGATCGTGTGGCTGGTCTCCGGCATGCTGACCGCCTACACGGCCCTCGCCGCCAGGGACCTGCCGCACCGCGGTGTCGTTCTCGGCGCGGGGGCGATCGGGATCGTCGCGGGGATCGTGGTCCTGGCCCTGCCGGCCGAGTCGGCGGTCGCACTGACCCGGCTGCTCGGCCTGTGGCTCGTGCTGCTCGGTCTGGTCGAGCTGGCCGTCGCCTTCGCATGGCGGGCCGCGCTCCGCAGGTCGGGCGCCGCACGCCGGTCCGGTCCGTCCGTGACGGCTTGAGCGCCGTCCCACGCTCAGAGCGCCGGCGCCCGCGGACGGTACGCAACGACCCAGGAGGATCCATGGCCTCGTCCCAAGCCCCCGTTCCGCCGGACTCCGGCGGTTCCGCGGACGCCCAGCACCCTTTGACCGGTGCGGAGCGCGAGGAATACGAGCGGCTCCGCCGGGCGGCTGCAGTGCGTCACCGGCTGACGCGCCGGACCGGCGCCTCGATACTGCTGCTGCTGACCCTGCTGCTCGCTCCGCCGGCCGTCGTCGCGGCCTGGGTGCACGGCGTGGTCTCCGACACCGACCGGTATGTCCAGACCGTCGCGCCGTTGGGCTCGGACCCGGCCGTGCAGAACGTCGTGATCGACCGGCTGACCAACCGGGTCGTGGACAACGTCGACGTCAAGGCGGTGACGGCGTCGCTCACCAAGGCGCTCGCCGACGCCGGAGCGCCGCCGCGCGTCGTGGAGGCGTCGACGGCGCTCGCCGGCCCGCTGCGCACCGCGGTCACCAGCGTCGTGCACCGCACCGTGAGCCGTGTCATCACCAGCGACGCCTTCGAACAGGCGTGGGTGAACTCCAACCGGCGGGCCCACGCCGCGGTGCTGAACATGCTCACCGGTGACAAGAGCGGTGCCCTGCGCGCCGAGGGTGACGCGGTGCAACTGGACATCGGGGTCGTCGTCGACCAGGTGAAACAACGGCTGGTCGACGCGGGCTTCGAGAAAGCCGCCGCCATTCCGGCCCCCGACAGGATGGTCACGCTGTTCCGGACCGACCAACTGGGCAAGGCGCAGGACGGGCTGCGACTGCTGGACATCGTCGGTACCTGGCTGCCCGTGCTGACCCTCGCGTGCGCCGCCCTCGCCGTGTGGGCCGCCCCGGGGCACCGGCTGATGCTGCTGGTCACGGCCACGGGCATCGGCGTGATGATGGTGGTCCTGCTCATCGCCCTGGCCGTGGTACGACGGATCTACCTGGACGCCGTCCCACCTGCCACGCTGCCCTCCGACGCCGCCGCGGCGATCTACGACACCTTCGTCCGTTTCCTGCGCGACAGCATGCGCACCCTCCTGGTGATCTCCGTGATCACGGCGCTGGCCGCGTACCTCTACGGTCCCGGACGTGTCGCCCGTGGCGTGCGGACCCTCGCCCGCCGGGGCACGACCGCCGCCGGCACCGCGCTGCGGCGCACCGGCCTGGACACGGGCGCGGCAGGACGTCGGCTGGACACCCACCGGTCCTGGACCACCGGCGTCGTCATCGGGGCCGGCGTCCTGGCACTGGTGCTCTGGAACCATCCCACCACGGGAGCTGTGGCGCTGGTCCTCTGCATCGTCCTGGTCGTCCTGATCGTCGTGGCGGTGCTTGCGGCCACCGCGGGACCGGCCGTGGCGACGAAGGCCGGGCAACCGCACCAGGCGGTCCCGTGAGCCGGTCCCCCGTACCCACACGATCACCCGCGTCGGGTGAGGCGGCTCGCTCCTTGGCGTGTGCAGGCTGATGGGGGAGAACGGCAGCTGGGCGAGAGCCCGGGACGGAGGAGAGAAATGAACACACAGGTGTACCTCGCGTACGACTATCCACTGCTGAGCGCCTTCTGGACGATGCTGTGGTTCTTCCTGTGGATCATGTGGTTCATCCTGCTGTTCCGGGTCGTCGTCGACATCTTCCGCGACGACAGCCAGAGCGGCTGGGCCAAGGCCGGCTGGCTGGTCTTCGTCATCGTGCTGCCCTTCCTCGGTGTCTTCGTCTACGTCATCGCCCGCGGCAGGGGCATGGGCCGTCGCGAAATGGAGCAGGTGCGCGCCCAGCAGCAGGCGGTCGACGCCTACATCCGTGAGACCGCGGCCGGCTCCGGCCGGCCCAGCAGTGCCGAGGAACTCACCAAGCTGTCCGAGCTGCGCGCCCGCGGCGACATCACCGACGAGGAGTTCGGCCGGGCGAAGGAGCTGATCCTGACCGGCAGCGGCGCATCGGGCCGGTCCACCCCCGGCACCCCCACCTCCGGCCACTGAGCACGCCGATCGAGACGAGACGAGGCGGAACAATGACCGCGACACACACCGCGCCTGCTCGCACGGCGAAGCAGCAGTGGGCCGGCGGCCTGATGGCGTTCGCAGCCGTCATGCTGATGATTGCCGGGCTGCTCGACATCCTCCGCGGCATCATGGCGATCGCCCGGGACGACATCTTCGTCACCACCCGCAACTACGTCTTCCGGTTCGACCTCTCCGGCTGGGGCTGGGTGCACCTGGTCCTGGGGGCGGTCGCCGTGATCATCAGCATCGGGCTGTCCCAGGCCGCGCTGTGGGCCCGCATCCTGGGCGTGGCCATCGCCGGACTCATCATCATCGCCAACTTCCTCTCCCTGCCGTACTACCCGCTGTGGTCGATCGTGGTGATCGCGCTCTCGGCGTTCATCATCTGGGCCCTGTGCGTCGTACGAAGTGACGACTCCACCGCCGTCTCCCCGGGCGCGCCGCGCGGGGCCTGAGGGAATCTCAGGGACGCGGGGTGCGGCGTCGGTTGAGAATCGGGACCTGACGAGTTCCTCACATGTGTCGGCCACAGTCGACGCATGATCCATCGCACGCCCCGGGTCGCCCTGCTCGCCGCGTCCCTGCCGCTCACCGGGTGCGGCGGCGGTGCCCTGGGCGGCGTCGGACCACATCTGCGACGCCACCACGGCGCGGACGAGCACCCCCGTTGCGGGAGATCTCCCTCCAGGTGACCCCGCGGGAGATACCGGCCTCGGCCCCAGGACGCCGGCGCACCTACCGTCCGGCTCCCGGCAGGCCGTCGTGATGCCCGGACGATGCCCGGACACGGAGAGAACTCCCCGGACTCCACGGTCGTGCTCCATCAGCGCACCGAGGCGGGCCGGCAGGCCGGCGCGAGCGGGCCCGCCCACCACGCCCTCAAGGGCTGGACAGTCCACCACATGTCCGGCGACCCGCGCTCACCCGTCGGCGTCCACACCCTCACATGCGGCAGGCGCTCGGCAACCTGGTCTCCAACGCCCTGCGCCACACTCCCGCCGACGGCGCCGTCACCCTGGCCGCCCGCCGGGACGGCGACGAGGTCGTCTTCGACGTCACCGACACCGGCACCGGCATCGCCCCGGAGGAGCTGCCGCACGTCTTCGACCGTTTCTGGCGCGCGAAGAAGTCCCGCAGCCGCCGCACCGGCGGCAGCGGGCTGGGCCTGGCCATCGTCCGTCACCTGGTCGCCGCCCACGGCGGGACAGTCGGCGCAGCCGGCGAGCCCGGAGCCGGCAGCGTCTTCACGCTGCGGTTGGCCGCCGCCCCGGCGCCGGAGGACAGCTGACCGGAGCGAAGGATTCCAGGCTGATTTCCGTTCGCTGCGTGCGGGTACCCCGAGCGCCTGAGGCAAGAAGGAGATCACTACATGAGCGCATCGGACGACCTGCCGGTCGTGCACACGCTGGCCGACCTCGCCGCCTTGGTCGAGCGGCATCAGGGCCTCTACGTCCGCTGGTCGCGCGGCCCCGAGACCGACCTCGGCGCCACCTCCAGCACCGACGACCTCACGGGCGTCCCCATGCCCGGACTGTCGGCCAACCCCCTCGGCTTGGAGGAGTGGTGGCAGGACCGGTCCGTGCAGCTGTGGGTGGCGCGCCGCCTGTACGACTACGGTCATCTGCCGCACGAGAAGGGCCCCGGTGTGCGCCCCTGGGTCGTGATGGGACGGGAGACGGGCCGGGGGCCCGACAACGAGCCGTTGGTGGTGGACGTGGAGCCGATGTGCTGGATCGACTCCGGCGTCATCGAGGAGGCGCGGGCCGAGGTGGCCCGGCAGGAGGCGGAGTGGGGGCCGCTGCGCCGCTCCGGCGGCTGACAGCCCCCTCATCACCGGCCGGGTTGGCTGACGGGCCCTCACCGCCCGGGGTGCTGTCCGGAGCTGCGCCGGGCGCCCGCGCGCCGCTTCAGCGCGCGGCGTTCGGTCTCGCTCGTGCCGCCCCACACACCGATGGTCTGTCCCGTGTCCAGCGCCCACTGCAGACACTGTTCCCGGACGGGACAGCGCCGGCAGACCGCCTTGGCCTGTCCGGTCTGCAGCAGCGCCGGACCGGTGGTGCCGATGGGGAAGAAGAGGTCGGGGTCCTCGTGGCGGCACGCGGCGTACCAGACCCTCGCCTTCGCCGCACTCGACGCCGCCTCGCTGGCCCCGCCGAGCGCCGCGCTGCGCGCGGACGAGGAGATGTGGCGCTCGACGTACGCCCGGCTGCCCGCCGCCACCCACCCGCGCATCGCCGAGGCGGCCCCCCTGCTGGCGACCCGCATGGTCACCAGCGCCTATCCGACGGCCCTGGAGATGCTCCTGGACAGCGCGGCCGCGCAGCTGGAGGTGGTTCGGGGCAGGTGTTAGTGGTTCGGCCGCGCAGCTTCGGCGCACCCCTACCGGCTCACCCGCGCAGTGCCTCCGCGGCCGTCGTCGCCACCGCCTCGGCCAGCGTCGCGAGGGCGGGCGAGTCGAGCTTCCACTGCTGCCAGTACAGCGGGACGTCGACCGACTGGTCCGGCGCGAGGCGCACCAGGCGGCCGGCGCGCAGCAGCGGGTCGGCCTGCACCTCGGGCACCATGCCCCAGCCCAGGCCGACCGCGACGGCGTCGACATAGCCCTCCGACGTCGGCACGTAGTGCCGCACCTCGCTCGCGGCGCCGCGCTCGCCCCGCAGCCGGCGCACGAAGCCGTCCTGGAAGTCGTCCCGCCGGTCGAAGACCACCACCGGTGCCTCGGCGAGCGCGTCCAGCAGGGGCCCGGCGAGATGGCGGGCGGCGAAGTCCGGGTTCGCCACGGGGACGTAGCGCATCCGGCCCAGCGCCCGCACCGAGCAGCCCGGCACGGGATCGGGCGACGAGGTCACCGCCGCCATCACCAGTCCCTCCCGCAGCAGCGCCGCCGTGTGGTCCTCGTCCTCGCGGCGCAGCTCGAAACAGAGCTGCGGCTCCTGTGGTACGCGGGTGAGGGCCCCGAGGAACCAGGTCGCCAGCGAGTCGGCGTTCACGGCCACTGACACCCGGGTCGGCTCCCCGGCGCTGCCCAGCCCGAGCTCGGCGGACGCGTCGCGCTCCAGCCGGGCCACTTGGCGGGCGAACCGCACGATCACCGCGCCCGACTCGGTGGGCCGTACCGGCTTGGTGCGCATCAGCAGCACCCGGCCCGTGCGCTGCTCCAGGGCCTTCACTCGCTGACTGACCGCCGACGGCGTCACGTGCAGGGCCGCGGCGGCCGCCTCGAAGGTGCTTTCGTCCACCACCGCGAGCAGAGTGCGCACCTGGTCGAGGGGAAGCTCCGTCATCACGAGAGCTAAGGGTACGTAAGAATCTTTAGCTGTACGTGGAGTGATCGTTTTCGTAGCGTCGAGGGCATGACCCATGCCCTGACCGCCGCGGCCGCCGGGTTCGGCACCGGCCTCTCGCTCATCGTCGCCATCGGCGCCCAGAACGCCTTCGTGCTGCGCCAGGGGATCCGCCGGGACGCGGTACTTGCCGTGGTCGGCATCTGCGCCCTGTCCGACGCGGTGCTCATCGCGCTCGGCGTCGGCGGGGTCGGTGCGGCCGTGGTCGCGTGGCCGGGGGCGCTCACCGTGGTCGGGCTGATCGGCGGCGCGTTCCTGCTGTGCTACGGCGCCCTCGCCGCCCGCCGGGTGTTCCGGCCCGGGGCGGCCCTGCGGACGGACGGCGAGGCGGCGGGCTCCCGCAGGCGCGCGGTGCTCACCTGCCTGGCGATGACCTGGCTCAACCCGCACGTGTACCTCGACACCGTGTTTCTGCTCGGCTCCCTCGCCGCCGACCGCGGCCCGTTGCGCTGGACCTTCGGGCTCGGTGCCGCACTCGCCAGCCTGTGCTGGTTCGCCGCCCTCGGCTTCGGGGCCCGGCTGCTCGGGCGCGTCCTCGCCAGGCCCTCGGCCTGGCGGGTCCTGGACGGACTGATCGCCGCCACGATGATCACGCTCGGCGTCACGCTCGTCGCCGGATCCTGAGACCGCCCACGGCGGAACCTGGCCTGCGGATTCGGGCGGCAGGCGGTGCTGCCATAGTGGCCCTGGACCGAAAGATGTAACGAGCAACCAGGAAGCCCGTGGACACGGACGAAAGCGCCGACAGCAGCACACAGCCCCAGACCCGGCCGGAGGACCCGGCGCACTCCGCCGGGTGGCGCCGCTGGGCCATGGACACCCGTCCCCTGCGCCGTCCGGCCTACCGCCGGCTGTGGTCCTCGACCATCGTCACCGCCGTCGGCAGCCAGCTCACCGCTGTTGCGGTGCCCAAGCAGATCTACGACATCACCGGGTCCTCGGCGTGGGTCGGCTACGCCAGCCTCGCCGGTCTGCTGCCGATGGTCGTGTTCGCGCTGTGGGGCGGAGCGGTCGCCGACACCGTGGACCGCCGCAAGCTGCTCCTGGTCACCAACAGCGGCATCGCCGTCACCTCGCTGCTGTTCTGGGTGCAGGCCGTCACCCGGCTCGACTCGGTCGTGGCCCTGATGGCCCTGCTCGCCGTGCAGCAGGCCTTCTTCGGTCTCAACTCCCCGGCCCGCAACGCCTCCATCGCCCGCCTGGTCCCCGAGCACGAACTGCCCGCAGCCAACGCCCTCGGCTCCACCGTCATGCAGACCGGGCTGGTGGCCGGACCGCTGCTCGCCGGCGCCCTCATCCCCGTCATCGGGCTGCCCGAGCTCTACCTGATGGACGCCCTGGCCCTGTGCGTCACGGTGTGGGCGGTGCTGCGCCTGCCGTCGCTGCCGCCCCTGGCGGGCTCGGCGGCCCGCCGCGCGGGCCTGCGGGAGATCGCGGCCGGGTTCCGCTACATCTCGGGGCACACGGTGCTGCTGCTGTCCTTCCTCGCAGACATCATCGCCATGGTCTTCGGCATGCCTCGCGCCCTGTTCCCGCAGCTCGCCGCCCAGACCTACGCCTCGTACGGCGAGGGGCTCGCGCTCGGCCTGCTGTTCGCGGCGATCCCCATCGGCGCGGTGGTCGGCGGCCTGTTCTCCGGCACGTTCTCGCGGGCGCGCCGGCACGGCTGGATGGTCATCGGCGCGGTCACGGCCTGGGGCGTGGCCATCGCCGGGTTCGGCGTGAGCCGCAACCTGTGGATCGCCGTCGCGTTCCTGGCCGCCGCCGGAGTCGCCGACATGGTCTCCATGGTCTTCCGCGGCGCGATCCTGCTCTCCGCCGCCACCGACGAGATGCGCGGCCGCATGCAGGGCGTTTTCACGGTCGTCGTCGCGGGCGGTCCGCGCCTGGCCGACGTGCTGCACGGCACGGCCGGCTCGGCCCTCGGCCCCCGCGCGGCCGTCGCGGGCGGCGGCCTGCTGGTCGTCGCCCTCATGCTGGGCCTGGCGGCGGCCGTACCGGCGCTGCGCCGCTACCGCATCTGACCGGCCTGTCTACATGGCCCCGCGCCGGTGGAGCGCGTACTGCTCCATCAGCTTGCTCCGGGTCGTCTCCAGCCGGTGGGCGAGGATCTCGGCGACGGTCCGCACCAGCGACAGCCCGAGCAGCGGATCCTCCACGCACAGCGCGAGCACCGCCGCCGCGTCGAACTCGTAGGCGCGCACCTGACTGAAGGCCTCGGCCCCGAAGTCCCACTGGTACGGAGGGAACAGCCAGGACCAGCCGAGCAGATCGCCCGCGCCGAGGCTCGCGACCGTCACCCGGCGGGAGGGCGTCACCTGCTGGTCCAGGTGGACGGCGCCGGAGCGGATGACCCAGAAGCGGTCGGCCGTGCCGCCCGCCTCGAAGATCCTCGTGTCCTCGGGGAAGGAGACCTCGTGCGCCAACTCCATCAGACGCTCGCGCTGCTGCTGGGGAAGGGCGGTCAGCAGTTTTATCGCTTTGGTCATGACCAGGGCTCCTCGCCGGCGATCGGTTCCGCGCATTTCCCTACGCCCATTTCAGCCGCTGCCGGCGCCCCGGGCACCTCGGCGGACGCGACTTCCGCTCACCGGGACGGGGGCTGTTCGGGTGTCCCGCGCTGAAAGGTCGCGTACAGCAGCCACAGCGACGGTACGAGCACCACCGCGCCGACGCCCAGCGCGACGAGGATCGCCGACAGCACGGACCCGGTGGCCGCTGCCTGGGTGACTGTGGTGCCGCCGACCAGCATGGCCGGGTACTGCGCCGCGCCCCACGCCCACAGGATCGCGGCGACCGCCAGGGCGGCGGCCGCGCGGGCCGCAACGAAGCGCCGCCTGGTCAGCAGGACGAGGCCGACGAGCCCCGCCACCGCGCTGACGATCACCAGCGGCAGGGCACGGTGGGTCAGCCCGTGGAACAGCTCCGGCGCATCCGCGCGCAGCACCGCGATGCCCGCGCAGGCCACGGCGCCCGCGGCCAGGCCGCTGGACACGGCGTCCCGGGCGAAGGCCGAGGCAAGCTCGGGCCGGCCCTCACGGCCGGCGTCGGCGCACAGGTACACGGCGGCCAGATGCGCGCAGGTCACCACGGCCAGCACGCCGCCCAGCAGCGACGTCGGATTGAGCCAGCTGGTGACCACGTCGCCCTGGGCGAGCCCCGGCGGGACCCGGCCGGAGGCGACACCACCGGCGACCGTGCCGAGGAAGAACGGCGTGAGCAGCGACGACAGCGCGAAGCAGGCGCCGAACAACCGCTGCTGCCACAGCTCGGTGCTGGCCTTGCGGAAGGCGAAGGCGGCACCCCGCGCGATGATGCCCAGCGCCGCCAGGGTCAGCGGGAGGTACAGGGTGGACATCACCGCGGCGAAGACGGACGAGAACGCCGACCACAGCACCACGACCACGAAGATGAGCCACACGTGGTTGGCCTCCCAGACCGGCCCGATGCTGTGCTCGATCAGGCGGCGCCGCGCCCGGCCGCGCTCGGCGCCGCCCGCCAGCAGGTCCCACACGCCGGCGCCGAAGTCGGCACCGCCGAACAGGGCGTAGCAGGTCAGGCCCACCCACATGACGGCGAGCGCGGCGTTGGCGAGCACGGTCACCTCCAGCGGCTTCGGCGACGTACGACAGGACGGCTCAGACGACGGGATACCGTGCGACGTCCTCCTCCTGCGGGGCGCGCGGCACCGGGGTACCACGGGCCAGGCGCCGAAGGACGTAGACCGTCGCGACGGTCATGGCGGCGTACACCACCAGCACCAGCCACAGCCCCGCCATCAGCCCCGGAGCCGGGTTGACGGCGTCCCGCACGCGCATCACCCCCCACACGATCCACGGCTGCCGGCCCAGCTCGGTCACGCTCCAGCCGCTCTCCAGAGCCACCACCGCCGCCGGCCCGCTGACCGCGGCCAGCGCGAGGAACAGGCGGGGGGTGGAGAGCTCACCGCCGGTGCGGCGGCGGCGCCACCAGGCCCACAGCAGCCACAGGCCCAGTGCCAGCAGGAAGAAGCCGATCGCGACCATCAGGTCGAACGCCCAGTGCACGCCGGTGACCGGCGGCCGCTGGCCGCGCGGGACGCGGTCGAGGCCCTGCACGACGGTGTCGGGGGCGTAGCCGACCAGCAGGGACAGGCCGTCGGGAATCTCCAGGCCGTACTTCAGGCCGTCCGTGCCCGCGATGCCTCCGATCGTCAGCGGGACGTGCGGGCCGGTGTGGTACACGCCCTCCATCGCCGCGAGCTTGGCCGGCTGGTAGTCGGACAGGAAGCGCGCCGCCCAGTCGCCCACGACGATCTGGAACGGCGTCACGATCGCGCCCAGCGTGAAGGGGATGAAGAACCCCGCCCGGTGGTAGGTGTCGCGGCGCCCGCGCAGGAGGGCCACGGCGTACACGGAGGCGGTCAGGAACGCTGCCACCATGAAGGCGGCCAGGATCATGTGCACCGTCTGCGGCGGGCTGGCGGGGTTGAGCATCGCCGCCCACGGGTCGACGCGGACCACCTTCCCGTCGCGCAGGGTGAAGCCGCGCGGCTGGTTCATCCAGGCGTTGGCGCACACCACGAAGAACGCCGAGGCGGTGCCCGCGATCACGATGGGGATGCCGGTCAGCAGATGCCGGCGGGGCGGCAGCCGGTCCCAGGCGTACAGGTAGATGCCGAGGAAGATCGCCTCGACGAAGAAGGCGATGCCCTCCAGTGCGAAGGGCAGCCCGATCACCTGGCCGAACGTGCCCATCAGGCCGGGCCACAGCAGCCCCATCTCGAAGCTGAGGATCGTCCCGGAGACGGCACCCACGGCGAACAGCACGCCCATGGCGCGCGCCCACCGGCGGGCCAGCAACTGGTGGGCCGGGTTGCCGGTGCGGATGCCGTACCACTCGGCGAAGAGTGTGAGGGCCGGGAGTCCCACCCCGAGGCAGGCCACGATGATGTGCCAGGCGAGCGAGAAACCCATCTGGGCCCGCGCCGCCGCCAGATCGCCTTCCGAGACCCGGTGGGCCGCGTACACGGCGAGCACCCACGGGCCGGTGAGCAGAGTGCGCATCACGAGTCCCGTCGTACCCGGACGGAACGACCCCAATCGGCTTCGCCCTGGAGAGAAACCCGAAGACATGAAAAGCCCTGGCTGGACGGGGGAAACCAGCCAGGGCCGTTTGCGGCGGCGTACGGAGGACGGTTCCGGTCGACCCCGTCGCCGCGTATGAATGAACCGTAAACCATCTCGGCCGTTCCGCGTAACCGGAAGCGGGTCACGTGACCGGTTTCACTTTGCGGTCACCCGGCGGCCGACGCGACGACCCTGATCGTCTCCAGCCGGGGGTCACCGGCGTCCGGGAGGTTCATGCCCGCGGCATGACCGGTGGTCAGGTAGCGCAGCACCGGCTCGGTGAGGCGTTCGCCGGGCAGGACGGCCGGGATCCCCGGCGGGTACGGCGTGACCATCTCCGCCGCGATCCGCCCCGCGGCCTCGGCGACCGGCACATGCTCGGCGGGCCCGAAGAACGCGTCCCGCGGCAGCCGCACCTGCTCCAGCGCAGCTCGGCAGGCGCGGGCACGTCCGCCCGCGGGGCGAGGGCGAGATCCGGCGCGGCATGCGCGAGGTCCTCCAGCGCGGCCAGCAGCTCCCGGGTCGTCTCGTGGTCGTCGCCGTGGGTGATCTGCGCGCCGATGCGGCGGTGGTCGGTCAGGTGCGCGTCCACGCCGCGGTGTTCGCGCAGCCAGTCGGCCGCCTGGTAGCCCGTGATCCCGAGCCCGGCGAGGGCGATGACGACGGGCAGCGGGTCGAAGTCGTCGGCCAGTCCGGGGCCGCAGAAGTCGGCGCGGTCGTTGACGTGCACTCCGTCGACCTCCTCGATCGCGGACCGGACCTCGGCCGCCAGGTCCAGCGTGCCGCCCATGATCTCCCGCCCGCGCAGGGCCATCTGCCGGCGCCAGCCGTCCAGTCCGGCGTAGATCAGGACCGACGGGCTGGTGGTGCCCAGCAGGTCCGCGCGCATCTTCAGCAGCTCCGGGGGGACGAGGTCGCCCTGCAGATGGAAGACGGACCCCTGCTCCAGGCCGCTGCCCATCTTGTGGATGCTCGTCACGCAGATGTCGGCGCCCGCGTCCATCGCCCAGGACGGCAGGTCCGGGTGGAAGGGCAGGTGCGCGCCCCACGCCTCGTCCACGATCAGCGGGAGACCGCGCCGGTGGCAGACCTCGGCGACCGAGTGCAGGTCCGCACAGGCGCCGTACGGGGTCGGGCTGGTGATCAGCGCGCCCTTGGCGTCCGGGTGGGCCGCGAAGACCTGCTTGAACTCCTCGGCCGACGGGGGATGGGCGATGTGCCGCTCCGCGTCCCGGCGGGGCTCGACCCAGAGGGGTTCGATGCCGGCCAGGATGAGGCCCGACACGACCCACTTGTGGACGTCCCGGCCGATCAGCAGCTTCTCGTGCGGGCCGGCGACGGCCAGCATCGCCGCCTTGACGGACAGGGAACCCCGCACGTCGTGAAGAACGTGTGCTCGGCGCGCACGGCGTCCGCCATCAGCTCCTCGGCCCGCTCCAGGACGCGTCCCCGGGTGAGCCGGTCGTCCAGGCCGCCCGAGGCCAGCACGTCACCCAAAAAGACCGCGTCGCCCAGCACCTCCCGCACCGCGGGATCGGCGCCGCGGGCCTGCTTGTGCCCCGGAGGCGTGAACGACAACCGGCCCGCGCGGCGGTAGTCGAGGAGTGCTTCAGAACCGGTGCTCGGGTGTGGTCGACAGCCATGGCCGCACGGGTGGCCGGAACCGTCGGCGCCAATCAGCCGGTACAGCCCACCAGTCAGGGGACATCGGCCCGGGGCTCGGCCGCGCCCACGTAGGGACGGTCAGTCCACGTAGGGACGGTCAGTCCACGTACGGACCGTCGGCCGACGTCCGGAGGCACAGCCGATGTCCACGGTCAACCCTGCCCGCCGTGTTTGCCCGGGGTGAGGATCTCGTCCAGCACGCGCAGGACGGTCTCGTACGCCAGCGCCCGTACGGCCGCCTCCCGTGACCCGTCCGGGTCGTCCGGCCCGAGGGCCTCCCGGCGTCCCCGCCACTTCCGCTCCTCCTCCACCGCGCAGGACCGGGCGCGCTGGATCCGCCGCAACAGCTCGTCTGAGTCCACGACATCGGTCATGCACTCCGCCTACCCGCGCACGCCGTTCCAGATGGCCCCCGCCCGCGGAGAAGAGGTTTGGCGGGCCCGGGAGAGGTCAGCCGAACCAAGAGGCCTGCAGTGTGCGCGCAGTGCGAGGGCTTCCGCCGCGGCCGAGAGTGCACCCTCGGCCGCCGGGGCCCGCGGTGCTCCGGCCGGGTCCGGCTTCTTTTCTTCACCACCGAGGGAGCGAGGAAATGTGCGAGAAGCACAGGACCACCCCCACCGCCGGGCCGTCGTCCGGTGCGGACCGGCCCGGGCAGCCCCGACCGTGCAAACCGGCCGACGCACGCCGGGCGGTGGAACGCGCGGTCACCGAATGCTGCCGCGCCACCCACACGCCGTGTGATGCGGGCGCCCTCTCCGACGCCCAGCTCATCGCCTCGGAGCTCACCGCCAACGCGATTCTGCACGGCGGCGGCGTGACCGACTTCCACGTCGATGTGGTCGGGCGCGGCGTGCGCGTGTGCGTGAGCGACCGCAGCGATGGGCGGCCGGTGGCCCGACCGCCCGTGGACCGGCAGGGCCGGCGCCAGGTCGGCGGCCGCGGCTGGCCGATCGTGTGCCGACTGGCACGGGACGTCCGGGTGTGGGACCTCCCGTCCGGCGGCAAGTGCATCACCGCCCTGGTGTCCCTGTCCTGACCGCGCTGCCGGGCGTCTCCTCCTGCAAAGCATTGCCGGGTGCAATGAATTTTGAAGAAGCGGAGTTTGTTCCTTCGCCTCCAGGGCAGATGGAATCTCGTGCTTCGGACCGGAGGCGCGCCAGCGGGAGCGGTATGGCTGCTCCGGGAGGCCCTCCAGGTGCACCGGACAGCACTACCCCTTCCGCGGTAATTCCCTGAAGACCACCGTTCAGGAGCGATTCCGCATGCTCATCGATATGTCGACCAGCCGTCCCGGCACGCCCGAAGACCAGGCCGCTCCCGCCCGTCGGCCGCACGACGACGCCCCTGACACCGCAGCCCTCTTCAAGCGTCTGGCCACTTTGGAGGACGGACCCGAACGGGACGCCGTCCGCGACGAACTCGTGACCGCGTGGCTGCCCATGGCACACCGCATCGCCGGCCGGTTCCGCGACCGTGGGGAGTCGATCGAGGACCTGCGGCAGGTGGCGGCACTGGGGCTGGTGAAGGCGATCGACCGCTTCGACCCGGACCGCGGGGCCTTCGAGAGCTACGCCGTGCCGACCATCACCGGCGAGGTCAAGCGGCACTTCCGGGACCGGATGTGGGCGCTCCGGGTGCCCCGGCGGGTGCAGGAGCTGCGCAACAAGGTGCGCGTGGCGCGCCGTGAGCTGACGCAGAACCCCGGCAGCCCCGAGCCCTCGGTCGCCGACATCGCCGCCCACACCGGGCTGACGGAGGAAGAGGTCAGCACCGGGATGGAGGCTCTTGACAGCTTCAGCACCCTGTCGCTGGACGCCGAGCTGTCGGCGGGCGGCGAAGGCTACAGCCTCGTGGACACCCTCGGCGCGTCGGACTCCTCGTACGACGTCGTCGTCGACCGCGAGTCCGCGAAGGAGGGACTGCGCCGGCTTCCCGAACGTGAACGCGCCATTCTCTATATGCGCTTCTTCGAGGACATGACACAAAGCCACATCGCCGACCGGCTGGGCATCTCCCAGATGCACGTCTCCCGGCTCATCAGCCGCAGCTGCGCCCGCGTCCGCGACGAGGTGCTGACCGAACGGGCGAAGCGCCGCAGCGGCACGGGACCGCGTCCGGCCACCGCCTGAGCCCTGCCTCCGGGACGCCGAGCGCTTCGTGAACCGTGCGGCCACCGCAGTGCGGTGGCCGCACGGCCGAGCCTGCTCCGGGCCGTTCCCCGCCGACACGCCGTTCGGCCCGTGGCTGCTGGTGCTCGTCGCGGCCGGCCTGGTGCTGTTCGGCCTGTTCTTGCGCTGGGGCGGGTTCTGACCAGCTTCTTTCTGCTGTCCTCCCCGCGTCGGGTCTGAGCCGCCTCGCGCGGGGAACACGGACCGGATGAACGAAGACGAGCTTTCGCCCAACGGCCGGGCCGTGGAGGTGTACCTCGACCTACTGCGCATCCGGATGCCCGAGGAGGACTACGAGCTCCTGCACACCGTGGTCGACCCGGTTCTTCGGGCGATCGACGAGCAGGGCCCGGCCACCGTCGACTTCCCGCTGGACGCCGCCCAGGCGCAGGGGGTGCCCCAGGAGATACGGGACGAGGCCGCCCTGGTCATCGCCACGGCGGTCACCGGGAGGCTGGACAACGAACTGGTCGTGCTGGACATCGACGAGACCGGCCCGGTCCGGGTGGTCACCGACGCGGCGACCGCATCGGACCCGGCACGTCTGACCGAGATCGCCGACTACATCCGCGACCGGCACCGGGAGACCGAGGAACTGCGGCAGATCGCCGAAGTGAGTGATCTGCCCACGGACTTCTGACCCCACGGCGACAGGATTGCTGCTCGGCCGCTCCCCGGCACGGACCTCCGGCCTGGCCCGCACCGACACGGCCCCACCGACAGGGCCCGGTCCGTCACCGCTTCGGCGTCGCCACCGGCACGCCCAGCGGGCGGGCCAGGCCGACCACGGCCTCGTCCAGGCGCTGCAGATGCCGCAGCACCCGGTCGGTGATCCGGCCGTAGCGCGGTGCGCCGGGCGCCTCAGGCTCCAGCAGGGACGCGATGCTCGGCCCCGTCTCGATCTCGGCCGTGGCGTGTTCGTCCGCGACGTGCGCGGCGATCGCCGCGATGTTGTGGGTGATACGGCGGCAGGCCTGACGCAGGCGGGGCTCCGCCGCGATCGAGGGATGGGTGGGCAGCAGGTCGGCGGTCGCGGCCAGGGAACGGGCGTGGTAGGCACAGGTCTCCAGCAGCGCGACGACGTACTGGGCCGTGTTGCGTCGGGCCCGCAGCGGGGTGATCGGGTGGGTCAGCGGCTGTGTGGCCGCCCGCAGGTCACCGAGCGCCTTGTCGAGGTCGCGCGCCTTGTCGAGCAGGTCGGTGGCGGGCTCGCCGCTGAGCTGGTCGACGGCGGCGTCGGTGACGTCGGCGAGCCGCTCCAGCACCGTGACGAGCAGTTCGTTCGTACGGCGGTCCGTGTGCACCGGCAGCACCAGTGCCGCCGCGATGATCCCGCACGCCACGCCGAGCGCGGTCTCCTCCACGCGCAGCACGAGCACCTCCAGGCTGTACTTGTGCAGCAGTGTGTACAGCAGCCCGAGCGCCGCGGTCACGAAGAAGGACATCAGCGTGTGCGACAGCGGGGCCGTGTAGAACATCGCGAACACGAACACCAGCACCAGCGCCAGCGCCGTCCAGATGTGCGGCCCGACCAGCCCCGCCAGCACGATACCGGCCACGACACCGAGCACGGTGCCCACCAGGCGGCGGTAGCCCTTGACCACGATCTCGCCCGTGGAGGAGGTGTTGACGAAGACGATCCAGCAGGTCAGCACCGCCCAGTACCAGCGCTGGCTGGAGAGGAATTCGCCGCCGACGATGGCCAGGGCCGAACCCACGGCGACCTGCACGGCCGCACGTGTGGTGGGCCGCTGCAGCCCGGCGGGCTGCTCGTCCGCCCGTTCGCCCTCCTCGGCGCCCTCGATGGCGGCGTTCTCGGCGTCGAGTTCCTCCCGCGATCGGGCCGTCGCGGGCGTGTCGTCGGACTCGTCCTGCGGTCCGTCGAGCGCGAGACGGAGCCCGAGCACCGCCCGCGCGGTCTCGCCGATGCCGCGGAAGACGTCCTGGACGCGGCAGATTCTCCTCGTCGCGGTAGCCGAGCAGGCGGTTGCGCACGTGCGCCAGCCCGGTCCCGCCGCCCTCCCCGACCGGCCGACGCACGAGCGCCCGCAGCGCCTGGAGGTCGCGGCGGAGCATGTCGGTCGCCTCGTCCCGCACCGGGAGGTGGCCGCCCGACGGCACGGGCGCGCCGGGCAGGTGCAGGGTGAGCGTGTTCGCCCGCTCGGCGCTGCGGGCGTTGAGCAGGAGCAGCCCCAGCCGCTCGGCGGCGATCTCGGCGCCCGCGATCCGCCGCTGCACCAGGCGGGCCACGGCCTCGTCGGAGGTCCCGTCCTCCAGCCGCCCCTGGATCATCATGGCGGTCTCGTGCAGACGGGCGGTGCCCTCGCGCACGGCCTCCAGGGCCTTGTCCACCTCGTCGGGACCGGCGTCGAGGAGTTCGAGCTGCGCGGACACCAGCTGGGCCAGGCGCACGCGGAAGGCCTCCCGCAGCCGTTGCAGGATGCCCGCGGGCGTCTCGTGCACGACCACGAACCGTACGAAGGCGCTGCAGGCGAAGGCGATGGCGATGACGCCGTACAGCCCCGGCAGCTTCGCCACGGTGGCGCCGACGAACAGGGACAGGAAGTAGATCTGGAAGCCGATGAGACCGAGCGCGGTGCCCCGGTCACCGAACCGGCGCCCGTAGACGGCGCAGAAGATCAGGACGACGAAGAAGATGTCACCGGCCACGGCCCGGGAATTGAGCAGTGCACCCAGCGACACCGACGCCAGCGCCACGGGAAGACCGAGGGCGAGCGTGACGGCCTGCCGGCGGCGCTGCTTCTCGCGGATGGCGAAGGTGGCCACCATCGACGCGATCGCCCCGGCCACCAGATGGGTCACGGGGGCGCCCAGCACGCCGAGGACGGCCAGCGTCAGGGCGATGGCGCCCGCCGTCCGCGACCCGGCGGCCAGCCTCAGCAGCCCGGGATCGGATGCCGCGATGCGATCCCTCAGCCGCGCCCAGACCGACCCCGCCGCTGCCCTCACGCCGCCGTACTCTCTCCCGTTCCCCCGGTGATGATCCGCTTCCCCAGCATGGCACGCCACGGCCGGTCCGCCCGTCGCGGCCCGGCCGTACCCGGCGGCACTCTCCGCGCGCGGCGTCACAGCTCCCGCGGCCGCGTCCTCTCGATGTGCTCCTGCACCTGTTCCCGCGTCAGATACGTGTCGGTGTACTCGAAGTCCTTCAGCTTGGCGGGCTTGCGGGCCTGGAAGCCGGTGCGTACGAAGTCGTACCCGGCGACCGCGTTGAGCAGCCAGTTCGTCAGGACCCGGGTCTTGGCGACGTTCGTGCGCAGCGCCCCAAGGTGGTAGCCGCGGGCCACCGCCTGGGCGGGCACCCCGCTCAGATCGACGCCCAGCGGCTTGGCGACGGCGTCCTTGCCGCCGAGGTCGACGACGAGGCCCAGGTCCTTGTGCTCGTACGGCTGCATCGGCTGGTTGCGCAGTGTCGCGATGACGTTCTCGGCGACCTTCCTGCCCTGCCGCATGGCGTGCTGCGCGGTCGGCGGGCAGACCGCGCCGTCTCCCTTGGCCAGGTCGGGCACGGCGGCGGAGTCGCCGAGCGCGAACACCCCGTCGTGGCCGGGCAGACACATCTCGGCGGTGACCGCCAGCCGGCCCTTGACCGTGTCCGCGCCGAGCGTGGCGATGAGCGGGCTCGCCACCACGCCCGCCGTCCAGATCAGGGTGCGGGTGGGCACCACCCGGCCGTCGGTGAAGGTGACCTCCTCCGGCCCGGCCTTCGCGATGGATACCCCCAGTGAGATCTCGATGCCGCGTCGGCGCAGGATCTCCTGGGCGCTGCGGCCCAGCTTGTCGCCCAGCTCCGGCATCAGCTTCGGCGCGATGTCGATCAGGTGCCACTTGATCAGGCCGGGGTCCAGCCGGGGGTAGCGCTTCACCGCGGCGTGCGTCAGGCGCTGCAGGCACGCGGCGGTCTCGGTGCCGGCGTACCCGCCGCCGACCACCACGAACTGCAGCCGCGAGGCGCGCTCGGCCGGGTCCTCGCTGGCGTCGGCCAGGTCGAGCTGGGAGATGACGTGGTCGCGGATGTAGGCGGCCTCGGCGAGCGTCTTCATGCCGAAGGCGTGCTCCGTCAGGCCCGGGATGTCGAATGTGCGGGTGACGCTGCCGGGGGCCAGCACGATGTAGTCGTACGGCTCGTCGACCATCCGGTCGGTGATGGTGCGGACGACGCAGACCTTGGCCTTCAGGTCCACTCCGATGGCCCCGCCCGGAATGATGCGGGTGCGGTACTTCTTGCTGCGGCGCAGGGAGAGGGCGATCGACTGGGGCGTCAGGACGCCGGAGGCGACCTCGGGCAGCAGCGGCAGGTAGAGCTGGTAGGCGAACGGCGTCAGCAGGGTGACGTCGGCCTCGTAGGGGGCGAGTTTGCGTTCCAGGCGGCGAACGCACTCCACTCCCGCGAAGCCTGCGCCAACCACCAGGATCCTGGGTCGTGTCACGGTGTTCATCCCTTCTGCGGCTCCAGGCGGTCTGCCTCGACGTCCTGCGCCTGCCCCGGATCGCTGCTTCGTACCTCACCGATCCCACCGTGCCCTCGGACACGCCGCCGGCCCGGCACGGTAGGCGGACGAACCCGTCGAACACCACCATGCCTGCCACCGGCTGCGAGCGCACCGGGCACGAGTGATCCGGCCGCCCAGGACACCGCGTGGCCCGGTTTGCCTGACGGTTCCCAAGATCGGCGCCGTATCGCGCGGGGTTCCGGAGGCCGGGTGGCGTGTCGCGCGGGCGGGTTCCGGAGGCCGGGTGGCTAGTCGCGCCCGCGCGTTCCCGAGGCCCGGTGGCGTTGTCTCGGCGGCGCGTTCCCGAGGCCGGGCGCGTACCGCGTCGGCGGCTGCCCGAGAACGGCTGCCGTAACGCGCCCGCGGCTTCCCGGCTCTGCCCGGTGTACCGCTCCCGCCGGGCCTGGAGTGCTCGGCATGGGGGAGACAGAGCCCGTATCGGGGTTCCGCAAGCAGAACATTGCCGCCGTGGACGTGGAGCGGCTGGTGGCCGCGCTGGACCAGCAGGACGCGGCCGCGGGCGTACGGCGGTTGCGCGCCTGGGCGTACGAGGCGCTCGCCGTCCGCGCCGGGGAACGCGCGCTCGACGTCGGTTCCGGCACCGGCTGCCAGACCGGGCGGCTCGCGGACGCCGTCGGCCCGGACGGCGACGCGCTCGGCATCGAACCCAACCCCGGGCTGCGTGCCGTCGCCGAGGAACGGGCGGCCGCGGCCGGCAGCCGCGCCCGCTTCACGGACAGCGACGCGCTCGCGCTGCCGCTGCCCGACGCGTCGGTGAACGTCCTGTGGTGCGAACGGGTGCTCCAGCACCTGACGGAGGCGGACCGCGCGGTCGCCGAGAAGCAGGCCGGCTGAGCCGATGGCCCGGATCAGGGCGCGCTCCCCGTACTGCTCGCCGCCGGGTGCGGCGACCGCGTAGACGCGGTCGCTGACGAAGACGAGCCGGTCGCCGGGCCGGAGGGCGAACTCCTGGGCGACGTAGTCGGTCTCCTCGAACATGCCGAGCGGGAGCTGCTGCTCGAAGGGGACGGCGGTGAACGGCCCGGTCGCGCACGCGCAGCATCCGCGGGGAGCCCGCGTCGACCACCTGCATGCGCCCGGTGGACAGCTCAGGTCCAGCAGCAGCACGGACAGGTAGGCCCGCCCGCCGAAGTACGCGTAGATCGCCTGGTCGGCGAGCGCCGCCTGGTCCGCGACGGGGATGCCCGCCCGGCGCGCGTTGCGCAGCGCGTTGATGCCGAGGTTGGTCAGCAGCGAGGCCTCGATGCCCTCGCCCGTGCCATTGGTGAGGCACAGCATCAGCCGGTCGGCGGTGGCGGACCAGTCGACGTTGTCACCGAAGATGCCGTAGGCGGGCTCCAGTTGGGCGCCGAGCGCGTACTCGGGACCGGAACAGGAGCGGGCCGGCAGCAGCTGCCACTGCATTTCCGCCGCGAATGTGAGGCGGTCCGTGCGGCGGGCCCGTCAGATACAGGTCGGTGTCGCGCTCGGCGACGACCACCTCGTGGCCGGGCGCCCGCGCCACCTCGGCGAGTTCGGCGAGCTGCTCCCCGGGCCGCGGCGGCCGACGCCATCATGACGGACAGCACGCCGAGCCGGCAGCGGCGTGCCGCCGGTGGCGTTGAGGATCTCTGCCGTGAGGAAGCTCGCTCGCTGCGAGGCGAGGAACACGTAGGCCGGTGCCATCTCGGCCGGCTGGGCCGGCCGCCCGAGCGGCGCCTGCTTGCCGAACTCCCGGGTGTCCGGGAGCGTCGCCGGAATCAGCGGCGTCCACACCGGCCCGGGAGCGACGGCGTTGACGCGGATCCCGTCCTCCGCGACCATCTGCGCCAGCCCCTGGGTGAACGTGACAATGGCGGCCTTGGTCATGGCGTAGTCGAGCAGATGCGGGCTCGGCTTGTAGGCCTGCACGGACGTGGTGTTGATGATCGAGGCCCCGGCGCGCATGTGCGGCAGCGACAGCTTGCACAGCCAGAACGTGCCGTACAGGTTCGTGTGCACCACCCGGTCGAACTGCTCGGTGGAGATGGCCCCGATGCCGTCCGGCTGGGACATCTGACAGGCCGCGTTGTTGACCAGCACGTCGATGCGGCCGAACTCGCAGACGGTGCGGTCCACCAGCTCCCGGCACTGCCGCTCCTCGCGGATGTCGCACGCCACGGGAACCGCCGTGCGCCCGGCCTCCTCGACCAGCCGGGCGGTCTCCCAGGCCTCCTTCTCCTCCTCGGGCAGGTGGGTGAAGACGACGTCGGCCCCCTCCCGCGCGAAGGCGATCGCCACGGCCCGGCCGATGCCCGAGTCGCCGCCCGTCAGCAGCGTCCTGCGACCCGTGAGCTGGTCGCTGCCCCGGTACGAGTCCTCCCCGTGGTCCGGTGGCGGGCCCATGGGCCCGGTCCAGCCCGGGTGTTCCTGGTCCTGCTGCGGGAACTCCGGCCGAGGGTGCTGCGTCGTGGGAGGCAAAACCCGGGTACACGGACGGGTTTTGCCCAGAGCTTGGACGTGCACCCCGCCCGCTCCGCGCAGCGGACGGCGCCAGGCGTCCCGCTTGGCGTTCGAGGCGTTCGACCAGCACACACTGCTGCATTGAAGAACCCCGGCCCCGGAAACGCGGATGACCGCCTCGCAGCCATCGCCGTTCGGCCTCACCGCCGAATCCGGACCGTCCTCGGTCGTGGTGCGCATCGCCGGCGACCTCGACTACGCGACGCACGGCGAACTCGTGGAGACCGTCACCTCGCTGCTCGCCCGGCGGCATGCCGCGCGGCATCCGATGGCCGAGCTGCACCTGGACTTCTCGCGGCTCGACAGCGTCGACTCCTCCGGCCTGTCCGCCCTGCTGCTCATCCGGCGCCGCACGGACGAGGCGGGCGTCGGCCTTCACCGGGACGCGCGCCCTGCCGTACTGGAGCGCCTGCTCGACATGACGGAAACCCTCGAGTGGCTCACCGCCCCCGCGCACGACGCAGCCGAGCAGCGGCGGCCGGGCACGGGCTGAACACGCCCGGCGCGGGCCCGGCTCCGGGCAGGTGCGCGCGGGCCGAAACGCTCCGAATGCCAGTGCGGCAGCAGGGTAGTTGGTGCTGTGGAGCCGGGCGTGGACCGTCCGTCCACCGGTTCCCGACCCGTCCATTCGCCCGGGGAGGAAGGAGCAGCGTGGCCATCGACAGAATCTGGTCGTACGCCCCGCAGGTCGGCGCCGTCGAGGGGCTGGACCTGACGGGCTTCGCCGTCGTCGCCACCGACGGTACGATCGGCCATGTGGACCGGCAGGCCGACCACTTCGGCATGCGGCACCTGGTCGTCGACACCGGTGTCTGGGTGTTCGGCAAGAGCGTCCTCGTGCCGGTCGGCGTCGTCACCGGCATCGACACGGAGGACCGGAGGATAGCGGTGGCCTACACCCGCGGGGAGGTCAAGGCGGCGCCCCGCTTCCGGACCGACAGCGAGACCCTGGACCCGGAGTACCTGACGAGCGTGGGCGACTACTACCACCGGCTGCCGCCGCGCGAGACCACCACGGCCTGACCCGGCACGGCGACGGACTCGCGGGCTTGCACACGGTTCCCAACCCCGAGGGCTGCTGGCCGTGCACGACAACAGCGCCGTCGTCCCGGCGGTCGCATACGGGGCCGGCGATCTTCCCCTCGGTCACCACGGCAACGGATACGGCTGGCCCCTGATCATCCGGCTCGCGCGCGAGATCGCCATCGACAGGCGTCCCTGGGGCGGCAAGGCCATCAGTGTGCTGGTGCCGCTGCGCGACGTCTTTGGGCAGTCGCCGCAGGGCTGAGCGTTCGTACCGTCCGGACGTGTGCCGGCTCCCCGGCTCACCAGGGCAGGAAGACGTGTACGTCCTTGCCGTGGTCGTTGGTGACGACGCTGACCTGGTTGCACAGCGTGTGGACCAGATGCCAGCCGATGCCGCCACTGCCGCGGCTGGGGTGGAACGGGCGCGGTGCCGGCGGCGTGGTGCTGGTGTCGCTCAGCGTCACGTGCACACCGTCGAAGGTGCGGCGCATGCGCAGCTCGAAGGGACCCGGCGCGTACTGGACCGCGTTCGCGGCGAGCTCCGTGACCACCAGCAATATGTCGTCCCAGTGCTCGGGCGCCGCCGGCGGAGCGGAGCGCGCGAGGTCGTCGAGGAACTCCTCCGCGGCCAGGCGCGCACCCGTGACATGGTGCAGCTCGCCCGCGAAGCGAGCGGTGCGGCTCGGAATTCCCTCGGAGGCCAGTGTGTCGTCCCCACGCGGCTCGGTTGCCATATTGCCTTCCCGGCCCGGCGTCAGCAGGGCGTCGTCCTTTCTTTCCCTTGCGTCCCACTGTCTAGTTCCCGTGGGCGCAAAGCCTACGCGTGGGTGTCCGGTGGGACGGGTCTCAGCACCTTCGCAGCACGGGACCTTCACAGCACGGGGCCGCCGCTGCCTCGCCGGCCCTGCACCCCACCGGGGCGGGCGGGTGCCAGATCGTTTGTGGCGGGATTGTCCGCGGCCGCAGGCGCTGATCCGCGCGCCGGTCCCGGCCCGGGACCCGGCTCGCGGATCGTGTGGCCCGGGACTCAGCCGAAGGCCGTCCAGGACGCGCCATGGTGGACCGCCGGCAGGACGGCCAGCACCAGCAGGTCGGCGATGCCCAGGCCCAGCCCGATCAGCGCCCGGAAACGGCGTGGGGTGCCCCTGCGCAGGGCCACCAGGGCGAGGACGATCGCGACGGGACCCAGCACCAGGTTCAGCACGACCAGACCGACCAGACCCAGCACGAAGGAGGACACGGCCATGCCCTCGGTGTCCGCCTTCCGGTGCTGCGCCGGGGCGGCGCTGTCCACCGCACCGGTCAGGCCCTCCCCGCTCGGCTCCGCCGCCGGCGTTCACGCACGGCGAAAACGGCCAGCCACACGACGATGACGGCACTGGCAGCCAGGGTGACGGGCCAGGGCAGGTAGGCCACCGATCCGAGGACGACGGCCAGCAGCAGGAGTGCCGCGACGAGGAAGAGCACCGCTCACCTCCCGGTCCGAAGCGGCTCGGCGGGAATCGGGAGAGGTTCTGCAGCAATCGGAGTTCGGCATGTCGGGAACATGCCGACACTGCCGACACTGGTTTCCCGAAGCGGAGAAGTCACGCCTGCGCGCGGTGAGTTGGTCAGCGGAAGACGTTGTCGGAGTCGTCCCAGTCGGCCCAGTCGGCCGCCGGTTCGTGGGGCACGGGCCGACGCGGTGTGCGGTTCCGTGCCTGGTACATGGCGTCGATCTCGAACGCGTAGTGCCGCACTATGGCGTCCCTGCGCAGCTTCATCGACGGCGTGAGCAGCCCGCTGGCCACGTCGAAGGGCTCCGGGAGCACCCGGAAGACCCGGATGGACTCCGAGCGGGACACGGCGCTGTTGGCGGCCGCGACCGCCCGTCCGATCTCCTCCCGCAGCGCGTTCTGCTCGCGCGCCTCCCGGCCCGGCGTGTCCCCCTGCAGCGCCAGCGCCGCACGCCAGTGCGCCAGGAACTCCGGGTCCAGCGTGATCAGCGCCCCGACGCAGGGGCGGTTGTCGCCCACGACCACCGCCTGGTGGACGAGCGGATGCATCCGCAGCCGCTGCTCCAACAGCGCCGGGGCCACGCTCTTGCCGCTGCTGGTGATGATGATGTCCTTCTTGCGCCCGGTGATCGTCAGGTATCCCTCGGCGTCCAGGTGCCCGATGTCCCCGGTGGCCAGCCAGCCCCCGCGCAGCGCGGCCCGGTTCGCGGCCTCGTCGTTGACGTAGCCCTGGAACACCGACGGTCCCCGCACCAGGATCTCCCCGTCGTCGGCCACCTGGATCTCGGTGCCCGGCAGGGCCTTGCCCACGGTCCCGGACTTCTCCCGGCCCAGCGGCTGCATGGTGATCCCGCCCGCGGTCTCCGTGAGCCCGTACCCGTCGTGCACGTAGATGCCGATGCCCTCGTAGAACAGCGAGAGTTCGCGGCTGAGCGGTGAGCCGCCGGAGGTGGCGCGGACTACTCTGCCGCCCAGCGCGGCCCGCAGCTTGCGGTACACCGTCCGCTCGTACAGGGCGTGTTGCAGCCGCAGGTCGAACCCGGGGCCCGGGCCGCGGCCCAGCCGCTGCCGCTCCAGGGCCGCGGCGAAGTCCCGCGCCGTGCCGGCCGCCCGCTCGAACAGCGCGCCGCGACCCGCCTGCTGGGCCGTGCGCAGGAAGTTCTTGTAGATCTTCTCGAACATGGACGGCACGCCATAGAAGTACGTCGGCCGGAAGGTGCGCAGCGCCGACGACAGCGCCGCCTCGCTCATGTCGGGCTCGTGGGCCATCAGGATGCCGCCGCGGATGCACAGGCCCTGGATCATCAGGCCGTACACGTGGGAGAACGGCAGGAAGGCGAGGACGGAGGCCTGCTCGCCCGGCGGCGCGGCCGTGTGGCCCCAGCCCGCCAGCAGCGTGTCGCAGGGGCTCGCCAGCGCGCGGTGGCTCAGCGCACACCCCATGGCGTGGCCCGCGGTGCCGGAGGTGTAGGCGATCACGGCCGTCGCGTCCGGCAGCACGATCCGGCGCAGCGAGTCGACCGTGGTCAGCGGTATCGACGCTCCCCGTTCCACCAGCTGCGCCAGTGCCCCGGCGTCCAGCTGCCACACATGCTGCAGCCGGGGCAGCGTCGCGCAGACGGAGCCGACCGTCATGACGCCCTGCTCGTCCTCGACGACCACCGCCACACACCCGGAGTCCCGCAGGATCCACTCGGCCTGGTCGCGCGACGAGGCCGGGTAGATCGGGACGACCTCGGCCCCCACGGCCCACAGCGCATAGGCGAGCACCGTCCACTCGTACCGGGTGCGCGCCATGATCGCCACGCGGTGACCCGGCGAGATCCCGGAGGCGACCAACCCCCTGGCCAAATCGGCCACTTCGTCGCGCAGCTCGGCGGCGGTCACCTCCTCCCACACGGAGGAGGCGGGGTCGGGACGGCGCGCGAGCACCGGCCGGGTCGGATGGATCTCCGCGGTCTCGAAGATGCTGTCGGCGAGCCCGCCGGTCAGGGACGAGACGGCGGGCGGAGCGAGGGCGAAACCGCGCATGCACTGCTCCTGGTGTGTACGGAGGGTTACTCCGCCGACGAGTACCGTTGTCGACGCTGGTCGAATGTAGCCCAGTCGGAGCGCGGCGGGTGCCCGGAACCGGGAAGTAACCCTGTTTTGGTGATCTCGGCCCGTTCGGGGACTCGGGAGGCACGAGTGACGTCAATTCGGATCCCGAACCGGAACGGACCCCCGGGCTGGAACCCGGCGGGAGCGTGCCGCCGGGCGGGACCTCGCCCGCGGAGAGCAGCCTACCCGAGGCGGGGCCCCGGGGAGACGCACAACCCGCCCAAGGGCCGGGCGAAGGCGCCGCTCACCCTGATCCTCGCCCTCGTCGTGCTGGTCGCGGCCTTCTTCCTGGTGTACGCCCTGGTCCTGATCCTGTGAGGGCCGGTGGCCGCGGGGCCTCACCCCTGGGTGTGGCGCACGCACTCGGTGACGACGTCCCGCAGGCTCCCGGTCCGCTCCATCAGCTCCCGCTGCACCCGGGCGCCGTTGCCGCGCCGCAGCAACTCGGCCACGGCCTCGCGTGCCCGGCCGAGGTCGCCTGCGTCGGCGAGGGCGTCGCCGACGTGATCCAGCAGCGCCCGCACCACCGACTCCGCCGGCAGCCGCCGCATGGTCGCCGGGTGGAGCAGCTCCCGGGCCAGTCCGGCCCGCGCGGCCTGCCACGCGGCCAGCCGCAGCAGGCTCACGCTGTGGTCCGCCGGCTCCCGTCCCGCCCGCCACTCGCGTGCGGCGGTCTCCACGAGTCCGCGGACGAGCATGGCGATCAGCCGTGCGTTCTCCGCGTGCAGACACACGTCCGCGACCCGGACCTCCACCGTCGGGTACCGCTGGGACAGGCGCGCGTCGAAGTACACCATCGCCTCGTCGAGAATGACGCCGGTGGCCACCATGTTCGCCACCCGCCGGTGGTACCGCTCGGGCGACCCGAACAGCTCGGTCGGACCGGCCGACGGCCAGCGGTCCCACACCCGGCTGCGGTAGCTGTCGTAGCGGGAGTCCTGGCCCTGCCAGAAAGGGGAGTTCGCGCTGAGCGCCACCAGCACCGGCAGCCAGGGCCGGATGCGGTCGACGACGGCGACGCCCTCCTCGTCGGACTCCACGGCCACGTGCACATGACAGCCGCAGACCAGCTGCTCCTGCGTGGCGATGCCGTACTGCACGGCCATCCACTGGTAGCGGCGGTTCATGCCGATGGACGGGCTGACCGGCAGCGGGGAGGCAGCCAGCGCCGCCACCGCGCAGCCGATCTCCCCGGCGTGCCGGGCCGCCTCCTTGCGGCAGCGGACGATCTCTTCGCCGAGTTTCGCCATGTCCGTCTGCGGATGCGTGGCGAACTCCAGCATCTGCCCGTACAGCTCCTTCTCGAACACGCCCTGGTCCGTGTCGTCCTGCGCGGCCCGGGCGAGCACCGCGGCGGACAGTGCCTTCGGCACACCCGTCTCCGGATCGACCAGGAGGAGCTCCTCCTCCACTCCGACGGTCCGCACCTCTTGCCGCCTTTCTGCCCGTCTGCCACGACGCCGGGGGATCGCCGGGTCGTACGACCCCCGACTGCCCCGGGACGGCGGTCGGACACATGGCTGCGGCGCACGGATCCGGCGGCCGGCCCGGGACGGGCCCGCTCGGACGGTGTGCGGCTCGGACGGGTGTGCGGCTCAGACGGTGTACGGCGTCAGCCAGACCGTGGCGAGGGGCGGCAGGGTGAGGCGGAGGTGCCCGTCCTCCGGTTTGACGGGGTCGGGGTTGGTGACGTCGCTGCCGCCGTAGCGCGCGGCATCGGTGTTGAGGGTCTCGGACCAGGCGGTGACGTCGTCCGGGACGCCGAGGCGGTGGTCGTGGCGGACGACGGGGGAGAAGTTCGACACCGCCAGCAGCGGGGTGCCCTCGGCGTCGTAGCGCAGGAACGCGTAGACGTTGTCGTCGGCGGCGTCCACGGCGACCCACCGGAAACCCTCGGGCCGGGTGTCGCGCTGCCACAGGGCCGGGGTGGCGCGGTAGAGCGTGTTGAGGTCGCGCACCAGGTCCTGTATGCCGCGGTGGTCGCCCGCGGCGCAGTAGCCGTCGTCGAGCAGCCACCACTCGGGGCCGTGCGTCTGGGACCACTCGCCGCCCTGGGCGAACTCCTGCCCCATGAACAGCAGCTGCTTTCCGGGATGGGCCCACATGTAGCCCAGGTACGCCCGGTGGTTGGCGCGGCGCTGCCACCAGTCGCCGGGCATCTTCGACACCAGCGCCCGTTTGCCGTGCACCACCTCGTCGTGGGAGATCGGCAGGACGTAGTTCTCGCTGTAGGCGTACACCATGGCGAAGGTCATCTCGTCGTGGTGGTACCTGCGGTGGATGGGCTCGTGGCTCATGTACTCCAGCGAGTCGTGCATCCAGCCCATGTTCCACTTCAGCCCGAAGCCCAGACCGCCGCTGTCGGTGGGCGCGGTCACCCCGCCCCAGGCGGTGGACTCCTCGGCGATGGTCACCACCCCCGGGACGCGCCGGTAGACGGTGGCGTTCATCTCCTGCAGGAAGGCGACCGCGTCCAGGTCCTCCCGGCCGCCGTGGATGTTGGGGGCCCACTGGCCGGAGTCCCGCGAGTAGTCGAGGTACAGCATGGAGGCGACCGCGTCCACGCGCAGCCCGTCGATGTGGAACTCCTCGCACCAGTACACGGCGTTCGCGACCAGGAAGTTGCGCACCTCGGTCCGGCCGAGGTCGAACTCGTACGTCCCCCAGTCCGGGTGCTCGGCGCGCCGCGCGTCCCCGGGTTCGTACAGCGGGTCCCCGTCGAAGCGGGCCAGCGCCCAGTCGTCCTTGGGGAAGTGGGCCGGCACCCAGTCCATGATCACGCCGATGCCGGCCCGGTGGCAGGCGTCCACGAAGTACCGGAAGTCGTCCGGGGTGCCGAGGCGGGCGGTCGGGGCGTAGTAGGAGGTGACCTGGTAGCCCCAGGAGCCGCCGAAGGGGTGCTCGGCGACCGGCATCAGCTCCACGTGCGTGAAGCCCATGTCCTTGACGTACGCGGGGAGTTCTTCGGCCAGTTCGCGGTACGTCAGTCCCGGCCGCCAGGAGGGAAGGTGGACCTCGTACACCGAGAACGGCGCCTCGTGCACCGGGGTGGCGGCGCGGTGGGCCATCCACTCCCGGTCGCCCCACTCGTGGTGCGAGGCCGTCACGACGGACGCCGTCGCGGGCGGCATCTCCGTGCGGCGCGCCATCGGGTCGGCCTTGAGGAGCCGGCCGCCGTACTGCGAGGTGATCTCGAACTTGTACCGCGCCCCCTCGCCGATGCCCGGCAGGAACAGCTCCCACACTCCCGAGGCACCGAGGGACCGCATGGGGAACGCCGTCCCGTCCCAGAAGGTGAAGTCACCGGCCACCCGGACGCCCCGCGCGTTCGGCGCCCACACCGTGAACCGGGTGCCGCTCACACCCTGGTGGGTCATGGGCTCCGCGCCGAGCGCCCGCCACAGCTGCTCGTGCCGGCCCTCCCGGATGAGGTGCAGGTCGAGCTCGCCGAGGGCGGGCAGGAAGCGGTAGGGGTCGTGGACCTCGTACTCGTCGGCCCCGTACGCCACGACCAGCGTGTACGCGGGAATCGCGGCGAGTGGCAGCACGGCCGAGAACAGGCCGTCGCCCTCGGAAGTGAGCGGTGTCCGCTCACCGTCGATCACGACGCCGACGGCACGGGCGAACGGACGCAGTGCCCGGAAGGCGATGCCGCCCGGGACCGCGTGCGCGCCGAGCAGCGCGTGCGGATCGTGGTGGGCACCGGACAGGAGGCGCTCACGGTCGGCGGGGTCCAGGGGCGGGGCCGTCCCGTCCGCGCCCGAAGCGGGCGGGAGCGGGACGGACGGCTCGGGAAGTGGGGTGTCGCGCAGTGCCACCGGTTCAGCCTCCTCTCACGGCGAGACGTTCGATCGCCGCCATGGGTACGGCGAGCCAGTCGGGGCGGTGCCGGGCCTCGTACAGCACTTCGTACACGGCACGGTCCGTCTCGTAGGCCCGCAGCAGGGCGTGTTTCTTGCGGGGGTCCCAGCCGGCCCGGGAGGCGTAGCCCGCGCAGTACGCCTCCCGGCAGCGGCGCGCCCACTCCGGGCGCCAGGGGCGGCGCTGCCGGGCGGCGTAGTCGAAGGAGCGCAGCATGCCCGCGACGTCCCGTACGGGGGACTCGGCGGTGCGACGCTCGGCGAGCGGACGGGACGGCTCGCCCTCGAAGTCGATGACGAACCACTCGCGTCCGGCCCGCAGCACCTGCCCGAGGTGCAGGTCGCCGTGGATGCGCTGGGCGGGCGGCCCGGCGTCGCAGCTGGCGAGCGCGGCGAACGCGGTCCGCAGCCGGGCCGCGTAGGGTTGCAGCGCGGGCACGCAGTGGGTTGTGGCCTCCAGGCGCTCGGTCATCCCCGCCGCCGTGCGTGCGATCTCCTGGTGCGCGCCGGTGGGGAAGGCGGTGGCCAGCGCCAGGTGCACCTCCGCCGTCGCCTGCCCCAGCTCGTGCGCCTGGGCGGTGAAGACGTCACCGGTGGCCAGCGCGCGCAGCGCCAGCGTCCAGCCGTCGGAGGCGTCGGGCAGGAACGGCTGGAGCACGCCGAGCGTCGCCGCCTGCGGCCGGGTGGTGCGGAACCAGGCCACGGGGGCGGGGACGCGGACGCAGCCATGCCGGGCGAGGGCCCACGGCACCTCCAGGTCCGGGTTGATGCCGGGCTGGATGCGGCGGAAGACCTTCAGGATGAACTCGTCGCCGTACACGATCGAGGAGTTGGACTGCTCGGCGTCCAGCAGTCGCGGCACGAGCCCGCCGGGGACGGGCACGGACCGGTCCGCCTCGAAGCGCAGGGGGCCGGCCGTGCCGGGGTGGCGCAGCCGCTCCAGCAGCAGCTGCGCCGAGCGCGGGTCGTACAGCGCGTCGTAGATCGCGACGCCGGCCAGCGGACCCTCCACGGCCCGGCCGATGAAGGCCCGGTGCAGGCGCGGGGCGAGCTGCTCCCGTACGCCGAGCAGCAGTTGGTAGCAGTCGGCGGGCGGGGGAGTGCCGGCGGCCGCGGGGACACCGGCGTGATCGGCGTGGACCAGCAGATGCAGACAGCCCGGGAACAGCTCCGTCATGGACAGCAGGCGCAGGTCGGTGACGGGTCGGTCCTTGCCGGCGAACCAGCGCTGGCATGGCAGCCACTCGCGCAGCAGACCGCCGAGCGAGGCCATGGGCCCGGCGAGACCCGTGGTGCTCGGCTGGAGGAATGCGGTCTTCGACATGGGCACGCCTCCTTTCGTCGGCCACACGCTCAAACTCGTCGGCCGATCCGGGATGCGACTCGGGTGAGCCGGAACCAGTAGAAGCCGTGTCCCGCGAGGGTCAGCAGGTAGGGGAGTTCACCGATGGCGGGGAAGCGGACGCCGCCGATGAGCTCGACCGGGTGCCGGCCGTCGTATGCGCGCAGGTCGAGTTCGGTGGGCTGGGGGAAGCGGGAGAAGTTGTTCACGCACAGGACGAGGTCGTCCTTGTACTCGCGCAGGAACGCGATGACCGCCGGGTTGGAGGACTGCAGTTCCCTGTACGAGCCGAGTCCGAAGGCGTGGTTCTGCTTGCGGATCTCGA